>CP126121.1:4371198-4691675 GCA_030123625.1 Nitrospira sp. | reverse complement strand
GACCAAGGGCCGGGCATTCCCCCGGAGCACTTCCCGCACATCTTCGACCCATTCTTTACGACAAAGACGGGAGGAGACCAGAAGGGCATGGGACTTGGGCTTTCCATCTCTCAGAGCCTGGTGATGGCGATGGGCGGCAAGATCGAGGTTCAGACTCGGCCGAATGGCGGATCGACGTTTTCGGTCATCTTACCGAGGCACACAGCCGTAGCGCATGTGCAAGAGCGATCGAATATCATAAAGGAGGTCGTGACCCCATGATCACTGAGGTACCACGGGTACTGCTCGCCGACGATGAAGAAACCTTCCGTCGCTCGACGGCAAGGCTTTTGGAACAAGAAGGGTATCGTTGCGATTGCGCACAAGATTCGCAAGAAGCCGGTACGCTCCTGACGAGTCAGCATGCTGCCCTCATCACCGACATTCGTATGCCGGGCAATATGCAATTCGAATTTCTCCGGGATGTCCGCATCCGGTTCCCTTCGCTTCCGATCGTGCTCGTGACCGGTTATCCGTCGGTTCAAACCGCCGTGGAAGCACTCCGCTTGTCGTTCACGGACTACCTGCTCAAGCCGGTGGACTGGCCGGATTTGCTTCGTGCGGTGGGCGAAGCGGTGAAGAGAACCAGCCTTTTGCGTATGACCACAGCGGTTCGGGAAGAAGCGAGTCGACTGGTTGCTTCCTTGGAGCACGTGCAGGAGAACCTTCCCCGACTGGGAAGCGGGACCAATGAACGCGAACTCGCATGGTCGCTCGACGCATTCCTTTCCCAGAGTTTTGCGCAGATGGCCGTCTTGTCTTCCAGAATTCGGTCCGTTCTGACGAGCCAATTGCAAGGCGGTGCGGAGGCCCCCACGGATGTTTGCCGCACGATGCAATGTCCGAGACTCGATGCGTATCGAGAAGCGCTTGAGAGTACGGTTGAGGTACTGTTGAAAACTAAGGACTCATGTCGATCCCAGGATGTAGCACTGTTACGGAATAAAATCGAACAGTTGCTCCGCGAGGATGCATGAACTCATAACAGCCCTTCATCCCACCGGTCGCCGGATCGATATCGTTGCCGGTCCGGTGTCGCTTCAGCAGGCTGTCCATCCTCATGGATAGAGGGATCGCGTCGGTGGAGTTTTTTGCAGAATCGATGGATTTCCAAACAATCCTCCCATGGCTCTCCGATCTTCCGGCTGTGAGTGAGTCTCCCGCCGCTTAAGGTTTCCCATCTCGAACCGATAGAGTGTCAGTTAAGGCATAGGATGCCGGTCGAGCGAACGGCTCAAACCGTTTGAGCGGGCAGGAGAGAGACCTGCCATTTAGAGGGCCGTTCTGGTGACACTCGAAACAAAGCGTCTCGTGGATGGGCCTGTTTTGGTGAATCACACCGTATTTGCAACTTCGTTGAACAAAAGAACCGCGGCGTGAACAAGTTTCGGCAACTTGCGGATCAGGTTTGAATCGATTGCCACATCTAGAGCGATGGGAAATGTTCCTTGTGTGTTTTGGGGCGGTGACCATGTTCGGTGTGGCTCAGTTGAGCGAACGCATCGAAAGGAATATAGCGGGCGAGAAGGCCCACGAAGGCTTGGCTGGCGGCGCTTGAGGGAGGTCCCATGATCAAGAAGTTCAGTAATCTCAAGATCAGATCAAAACTGCTGTGTGGGTTCGGGGTTATCGGACTACTGCTCGTCCTCATCGGCGGCTTGTCCATCGTGGGTATGAATCGGCTGAACGGGAACGCGGAGTTTATCTATAAGACGAACTTGACCGGAGTCACGGTCATGAGTGATCTGCGCGCGAAGATGCTGCGTAGGAGCAACTTCGTCGTGTGGCACCTTTTGGCGAATGACTCGGCCACGATGGCTGCACGGGAAAAGAGCATCGCGGAACTCGACAAAGAAATAGAGGACCTCTTGGAGAAGTATGTCCCTCTCATCGTCACGGAACCGGAAAAAAAGATGTTTGAAAAATTCAGAGCCGGAGTCCCTGCGTATATGGAAGCCCGTAAGAAATTATTGCAACTCAGCAAGAATTACAGCAAGGACGCAGCAGCGGAGGTTCAGAGGACCGAGTTGACCGAGAAAATCGGTGTGCTTTATGAAGCAGTCGACTGGTTGGTCGATGAAAACAAAAGGCAGGCCGAGGAAAGTTATCGATCCGGCCATGATCTCAGCACGAGCCTGAATTGGGGCATGAGTATACTGAACGTCAGCGCGATCCTCATCGGCGCGTTCACCGTATGGTTCGTCTCCAAGCTGATCAGCAAAAACTTACTGAATGTGCTTGACGCGGCACATAAGCTCCAAGGCGGCCAATTGACCCACCGCTCGACGGTCACGACACAGGACGAAATCGGAGAGTTGGCGCAGGCGTTCAATCAAATGGCCGAGGCGTTGGCCCAGGCTGCGGGCAAACAACAGGAGATGATGGAGGAGATGCAGGCGCGCATCGACATCATGAACACCACGAGCATCGTCTCGGAAGCCGACCTCAAGGGTGATGTCCTCACCGCCAACGAGAAATATCGTGAAATCTCCAAGTACTCGGAAAAAGAATTGATCGGTAGTCCGCACAGCATCACGCGCCATCCTGACATGCCGAAGGAGACCTTCAAGACCATGTGGAAAACGATCGGCCGGGGAGAGATCTTTCGGGGCGTCATCAAGAACCGCGCAAAAGACGGTACACCCTATTATGTCGATGCGGTGATCAAGCCGATCATGGGTCCGAACGGCAAACCCCGGAAGTACTTGGGTGTGCGCTACGACATCACGCAGTACGAGCTCGCGCGTCAGAATATGAAGGGCATCGTCGATGCGATCGATGCGTCCTACGCCACCGTTGAATTCGATCTCAAAGGGAACGTCCTCACGGCCAACAATGTGTTCTTGCAGACGATGGGTTACAGCCTGGATGAAATCAAGGGCAAGCACCACGGTCAGTTTGTCGAATCGTCGTATAGTGGATCGCCCGAGTATCGCACCTTCTGGGAGAAGCTTGGGCGAGGCGAGCGAGAGGCGGGCCAATACAAATGCATCACGAAGAGCGGCAAGGAGGTTTGGATTCAGGCGAGTTATAACCCGGTCATGGACGAGATAGGGCGGCCGTTCAAAGTGCTGCAATTGGCCGATGACATTACGGGACAGAAGCAGGCGCAGGTCGAAGTGGAAAAGCTGATTGTCGCTGCGGCAGCCGGCCAGCTGTCGGAACGCATCAAGACCGATCGGTTCGAGGGTACGGCCAAGGCGCTCACGCAGAGTTTCAACCAGCTCCTTGATGCCGTCGCCACGCCCTTGAGCGAAGCCCAAGCCGTGCTCGCCGCACTGGCGGGCAATGATCTCACCAAGACGCTGACGGGGGTTTATCAGGGCGAATTCGAGCAGATGAAGAGCAGCTTGAACGGCGCGCTGACGAACCTCGCCACGACGATCGCCGCCGTGCGTGAGTCGGTAGAGGCGGTGGCGACCGGGGCAGAGGAGATCACGAAGGGTAACGAAGACCTGTCGCAACGGACCAGCGAACAGGCTTCGGCACTGGAAGAGACTAGTGCTTCAATGGAAGAGATGACGAGTACGGTCAAGCAGAACGCGGACAATGCCAAGCAGGCCAATCAACTGGCGGTGGCCGCGCGGGACACGGCGGATAAGGGCGGGGCGGTTACGAAGCGGGCCGTGGATGCGATGGGGGAGATCAACAAGAGCAGCAAGAAGATTGCCGACATCATCACGGTGATCGACGAAATTGCGTTCCAAACAAACCTGTTGGCACTGAACGCGGCGGTGGAAGCGGCGAGGGCGGGAGAACATGGGCGCGGGTTTGCCGTGGTGGCGGCGGAGGTGCGGAACCTGGCGCAGCGCTCGGCGACGGCGGCGAAAGAGATTAAAGGACTGATTAACGAGTCGATTCAACGGGTGAACGACGGCAGCGAGCTGGTTAATCAGTCGGGGAAGACGCTGGAAGAAATCGTGAGTGCAGTAAAGCGGGTGGGTGACATTATCGCGGAGATCACGGCGGCGTCTCAGGAGCAGGCGAGCGGGATCGATCAGGTGAACAAGGCAATCATGGCGATGGACGAGACGACACAGCAGAATGCGGCCTTGGTGGAGGAGACCACGAGCGCCAGTCAGTCGATGAGGAGCCAAGCGGCGGAACTCCTGCGCCGAATGGCGTTGTTCAAGATCCAGAGGATGTCTGAAGCAGAGAAAGCGGAGAACGTGGCAATCGCCAGTGTGAGGGAAAATACGGCGCGCTCAATCGACCGAGCGTACAACTTTCGGGAGCGGAAACCGGAAAAGTCGCGAGCGCCTCACACGAATGCGCCAAAGAAAGCCATGGTCGTTGCCGGAGGGAATACCTCCAATGGGTCGGAGGAGTTCGAAGAGTTTTAACGGCGGATCGCTCAGTCGAAACTGATTGTGATAGGAGGTTTTCCCCCTCGTGACATCACGTCGTTCTGTCTGCGCCCCAACCTGAGCAGCAGAAGGTTTGTGCAAAGCCGATCGCTGCATGGCACTCTCCGACGTGCTCCGTCAGCCTGTTTCCGTCATCTTTGTTTAAGATTCGCTCTCGACAGACCGATAGAGTCCTATGCATGGGTGCGTCGCGTCAGCCGACGGCGCGCCTTGTTCGCCGCAGGTTTTGACCACTATGGAATACGCCATCTCGACAGAGGAGTATCAACGGTTTCGTAGGCTGATCTACGACAAGAGCGGAATTTCGCTTGGAGACCAAAAGCAATCGTTGGTGAAGTCCCGCCTGTCCACGCGACTGCGCGACCTCCAGATGTCGACATTTTCAGAGTACTACGATCTCGTCCTGAGCGATCCGAAGGGGGAAGAATTCACCCGTCTGCTGGATCTGATCTCGACCAATAAGACTGATTTCTTCCGCGAGCCAAAACATTTCGATTTCCTCCGTGACAGGATTCTTCCCGAATTGGTGGAAGAAAAGCGTATCCGAATCTGGTCGTCCGCCTGCTCAACCGGTGAGGAGCCCTATACGATTGCCATAACACTCTTCGAGCATGCGCACAATCCGGACCAGTGGGATTTCAAGATACTCGCTTCGGATCTGTCAACCCGGGTACTGGCCAAAGCAGCAGCCGGTACATACGATGAAGACCGCTTCCGTGGTGTGCCGCCGGAGGTACTGAGGCGGCATTTCTTACGCGGACGAGGGGCCAGCGCGGGCCTCTTCAAGGTGAAGCCGCATCTTGCCGCGGTGATTCAGTTTCGTCGGCTCAACTTGATGGACAGTCAGTTTCCCATCAAGAATCCTCTGGACCTAATTTTCTGCCGGAATGTCATGATCTACTTCGATAGGCCGACTCAGGAAACACTGGTCAATAAATTCCACCGTTATCTGAAGCCGGGCGGCTATCTCTTCATCGGGCATTCCGAGAGTCTTCAGTGGGTGAATCACGCGTTCAAATCGTTGGCTCCGACGATCTACCAGAAGGAGTGTTGACGAAGTGCCGCAGATGGATCCGGATCAATTCACTCATATTCGGCGCATGCGGGACAACCGGTTTCCCCATGAAATCGCGTCCATCCTCCCAGGTGAGTTTTTTGTGAGTGCCGATCCTATGATCGTGTACACCGTGCTCGGTTCATGCATCTCCGCCTGTGTCCGTGATCCGATCGCCGGCGTGGGCGGGATGAATCATTTTATGCTGCCGAAACCGAAAGAAGGCGCCCGCGATTCATGGGGGGAGTCCACTCGATATGGTTCCTATGCCATGGAGTCATTGATCAACGGTATTCTCAAGCGAGGAGGAGTCAAGAGCCGCTTAGAGGTCAAACTGTTCGGGGCCGGAAAAATTTATGACGGCAACATCGATGTGGGCGCCAGAAATACCGAATGGGTCTTGGAGTATCTCAGTGCCGAAGGACTATCGGCCTGTAAGACTGATTTGGGCGACATGTATCCGCGCAAAGTGTACTACTTCACCGAGTCGGGGAGGGTGCTGTTGAAAAAGCTTGAGCGGCTTAAGAACCGGACGATCGAGATGCGTGAGCAAGAGTACGCCGCCAAGATTCAAACACGTGAACAGGCGGCGGAGGAAGAAGTCACATTGTTTTAGAATGGTGCCGGTACGGTGTGAGGGCTTTCAACGCTCAGGTGGCAATCTCTTGTATCGCGTGTAAAGTGAGCGCTGTATGAGCAAGATTCGCGTGTTGACCGTCGATGATTCGGCTCTCATGCGGCAGGTGCTCGCCACCTTGCTCATGAAGGATCCGGATATCGAAGTCGTCGGCTCCGCGCCTGATCCCTATATTGCGCGAGAGAAGATTAAGGCATTGAACCCGGACGTGCTGACTCTCGATGTGGAAATGCCCAAGATGGACGGACTCACGTTTTTGGAGAAGCTGATGCGCGGGCACCCAATGCCTGTGGTGATGGTGAGTTCGCTGACGGAGGCCGGCTGTCAGACGACTTTGCGCGCGCTGGAACTTGGAGCTGTGGATTTTATTGCCAAGCCGAAGATCGATCTTCGGGAAGGAATGGAGGAGCTCGCCCAGGATCTTATCGCCAAGGTCAAAGCCGCCGCGGTTGCGAACGTGAAGCGTGAGGCGTTAGGCGTGAGGCGTGAGACGAAACCCCTTACCCCTTACCCCTTACCCCTTACGTCCGGGAGTGCCATGATTAAGACGACTGATACCATCATCGCCATTGGTTCTTCGACCGGTGGAACGGAGGCTGTGAAGGAAGTATTGGAAAGGCTCCAGCCGCATACTCCACCAATTCTGATTACGCAACATATGCCTGAGCGATTTACGAGAACATGGGCCGACCGGCTGAACCGGCTCTGTCGGATCGCCGTCAAGGAAGCGCAAGACGGAGACAGTGTGTTGCCGGGACATGCCCTGATCGCTCCAGGTAATTTCCATATGACACTGGTCAGGAGCGGCGCTCGATACACGGTGCGGGTCAACCAGGATCCGCCGGTCAACCGCCATCGGCCGTCTGTGGATGTCATGTTTGCCTCAGTAGCCCGCTATGCCGGCGCCAACGCCGTGGGGGTGATTCTCACCGGGATGGGCAACGACGGCGCCAAAGAACTGTCGGCAATGAAACAAGCCGGCGCCTTCACGATCGCTCAAGATGAAACGAGCTGTGTTGTGTTCGGCATGCCGAAAGAGGCGATCAAGGCCGGCGCGGTGGATAAAGTTCTGCCGCTGAACGATATCGCCGGTGCCATACTGGCCCATGTAAGCCGCTGAGAGCTTCGGAGTCCGGTATGCCGATTATGCATCAGCCTACGTAGAAGAAGCGACCTCATTGTGCCTTATCTAAAAAGAAGGAGCCGCCTATGTCGATGCAAACCAAAGAGCGCCCTGTTCCGAACGGTGTGGTTCTTGAGATGACGGGAGATCTCACGTACGCGAATCGTGAACAATTTAAAACAGCCGTGGAGTCGATTCGACAGAAGGGTTGTCGGCATCTGATCTTAAACATGGCCGAAGTCCGGTTTGTGGATAGCTCAGGACTTGGCTTGCTGGCGCTTGTCTCCCAGAACTTCAAGTTGAGCCAAGGAAAAGTGAGCATGTTGAAGCCGCAAAGTTACGTGCGGGAAATCATGAGCCTGGCCAACATTCAGAAATTAATCCCTGTCTATGACAATGAGCAGGATGCCTTGGCCGGACATCGCCGCGCGGCGTAGCCCGCTTGAGTGTGAAGCGTATCTCGTGCCGCGATCAGGGTTGGAGGCCTGAGGTTGGAGGTAGGACTCAGGAGCGTCCGGCATCAAACCTCCGACCTCAAACCTCCGACTCGCCGACGAGCGGCGCTTGATGAACTTGCAACCTGAAACATGAAACCTGAAACCTCTGAGCCGCCGCAAACCGTGCTCGTCGTAGACGATGAGCCTACCGCACGGACGGCCTTAACGGCTCGACTCAAACGGCTCGGCTATCGGGTGATCGAAGCCGGCGATGGAAAGGCCGGGTTGGAGTCGCTCCGACGTGAGCGGCCCGATCTGACCATCTTGGATTGGATGATGCCGGAAATGGACGGACCGTCCTTCTGCGAGCAGGTTCGTCGGGATCCCGAGCTGCTGTCGAGTCAAATTCTCATGATGACGAGTCATGATCAGCCTCAGCAGATCGCCGAAGGCCTGGCCCGGGGAGCCGATGACTTTCTCAGCAAGGCCGCCAGCAAGTATGAAATTACGGCCCGGGTCCAGGCCGGTATGCGCACGGCGACCTTGATCCGAAGGCTCGAGGACGTGAAGGAGGAAATCCGGAGGAAGCAGGAGGCTCTTGAACGGGAGCTCCAGTCCGCTGCGCGCTATGTGGAGTCGTTGCTTCCTACACCCGGGACACTTTTGCGGGGCGTGCAGATGGTCCATGCCTATCGGCCGTCGCTCGGTTTGGGGGGGGACCTCTTCAATATCGTGCCATGGAACGAGGACGTGCTGAGCCTGTATTTACTAGATGCGTCCGGTCACGGGGTATCGTCGGCACTGCGGTCTGCCTCGTTTTCAACTTTCTTGCGCAGGGAGAATCTGCTGCATCATGTCGGGTCCAGCGATCCGGGTGCGATTTTAACGGAAGCGAATAGACAGTTTCCGCTGACGGAGGATGGGAATTACTTTACGATCATTTTTGCCAAACTGGATGTCCGCGCTCGTACGCTGTCCTATGCAACGGCCGGACACAATGGAGCGCTTCTTCATCGTCGGTCCGGCGAAGTCCGTTGGCTGGCCAAACCAAATTTTCCGCTGGGCTTCGATCCGTCGACGACCTATCTCACGGAGGAGTTTCCCGTCGGGCCCGGGGATCGGTTGTACGTGTTGAGCGACGGTCTCTATGAAGTGCCGACCTCGAACGGCGAACTGTGGGGACAAGATCGCCTGGAACAGGCGGTTCGTGCGTTCGGCCGGCGTTCCCTGTCGGAAGTCGTATCCGGAACCATTGAGGAAGCGGTGCGATGGCAGGGACACGATCACTTCCCCGATGATGTGGCGTTGATGGGAGTTGAATTAGCCGAGAACGTCTTTTCATGAGCGATCGTCCGAACCATGAGCCCGTCTTCTGTCTCGATGAGGCTCTCGCTCGTGTCGATGATGACCGAGAAACGTTCCAGATGATGATCGAATTGTTTATGGAACATGGTCCGAAGGACTTGGCGGATGCTCGGGCTGCCTTGGATGCCGGGAATGCAACGGGTGTGGCGCGATCAAGCCATCGCTTGAAGGGCGCTCTATTACAGTTTTGCGCCCCGGCCGCGCTTCAAGCCTGCAAAGAATTGGAAGAGTCGGCGAAAGCGGGAAATTTGGCGCATGGGGGGCAGCGCTATGTCATGCTGGAGCAGGAATTCCGGCGTCTTCTAGCCGCCCTCCGCCAAGTGCGGGATAAAGGAATGGCCGCATGAGTACGCTCACGACTTCTGATCATCTCTTGGTGATCGATCCCTGTCCTGACACTCAGGCGCATATTGCCGAACACCTGCAGGGCAGAGGGTTTTCTGTCGTTGCGGCGTCCGACCCGGCCACCGCATTAACCACGATCGATATGGCGGCGCCGGACATTGTGATCACCGATCTATTTCTTCCCGAGGCAACGGGTCTGACTTTACTAAGAGAACTGAAGGCCAGACATGAGCGTTGCCCGGTGATCGTCATGGCAAAGGACGCGCCGGAACCGATGATCGTCCAGGCGCTTCGGATCGGGGCCGCCGACTATCTGCATAAGCCTGTGACTAAAGAAGAGCTGACGCGTGCGTTGCAGCGCGCTCAGAATGTCTTGCCCGGAGATCTCGCGGATATTCCGGGACTGTGCCGATCGGAATATCGAGTGACCGTCGATTCCGATCCGGCCCATATCCCGGGGGTGCTCTCCTGGCTTATTAAAACGACGGCATTGATCCTCCCTCCGATCCGACGATTGCACCTGCGCGGAGCACTACAAGAATTACTCTTCAACGCCGTTGAACACGGGAATCTCGAGATCCAATACCAGGAGAAGCAAAAAGCCCTGCTGGAAGGGCGCTATGAGCAGCTGCTCGCCGACCGACTCGCTCAAACTCGGCTGAGGGATCGTCGGGTGACCATGCATGTGTTTCACGATAAGGATGCAAACTGTCTGGTGTATCGGATCATCGATGAGGGCAAAGGTTTCAAGTGGAGGAGCCTACTGACGCGATCTCATGATGTCTGCAAGTCGGAAGATACGAACGGGCGGGGGATTTTTTTGGCTCGATCGTTCTTTCCCTGCTTGGCGTACAACGAGCCGGGCAATGAGGTGACGATCACGGTGCCGCTGGATTAAGGTTAAGGCTGAGGAAGAGCTTTCTTGGCTTGACCTCGACCTTAACCTCAACCTTAGCCTTAGAGCATTCGTAGGTATTCGACGGTGCTCTCCCCCTTACTAGCATCTCGCTTCAGTAAAGCCCATGCGGACTTGGTCGTTTCATTCATGGTGACGGCGAGGCGCGCGGAGAAATAGTCCGATTTGATATCGTAATCGTTCCTCAGTGTTCGCCCGATTTCTTGAAAGCTCGAAACTCGATCGAGTTCCACTTTCGTCTTGTAGGGGCGTCCTTGGACGATCTCCAACGCGACGGATTGGGTGACACTTTGATCCAAAGTTTGAAGGACGATGGGATCGGCGGTGTTGACGTTCATCGGCGCGCCTCCCTCCTGCGGGAAGACCGTGACGTAGGGAGAAATCCGTTCGATGATCTCAGGGGTGAACCCCTTGATGAGCCGAAGATCTCCTAGTCCTGGCAACGGACTATTCGCGGACCGATAGGGCGGTCTCAGCGATTGATAGTAAAGACTCTCCGCACCGGCCGGCTGAGGCACTTCATCCTGATCCATCCAATCGATCAGGGCATCGACCAGAGTGGGGCTGATCCTGAGCAGTTCGAACAACCGCTTGGCTCGGAGAATCCTCTTCTTCTGTTCAATGTCGCCTCCCGAAGTCGATGCGAGGTCGTTTAGGTTGAATTTCCCCGTCTCATCTTGGATCTGTGCGGTCAAGAACCCGTCACCAATCGCATAATTTTTGATCGGCATGGCCCAGATATCGGTCGGCCCATCGTATTTCTGCCCCGTCATCTTTTCACGCAAAAGATCCTGCTGCAGCACGGCTCGCGCGGCCTGCACGGCGGCTCGGATCAGCATGCCCGCCTTATAGTCGTCCCGAAAGGCGGCGGCGGCTCGATATTCCCGGCGTGCTTCCGCATCGAACTCAAGGATAAGGGCGGTGAGAATCGTCAGCACCAGGAGCGCCAAGAGCAGCGCGACGCCGCGTTCGTCAGCTCTTGGCATAACTCAAGACCCGAACGGTTGCGTCGATATTGACCGGATTATCGAATTTCGGACGGATCTGCAGATGGCGAACGTGAAGATCGTAAGGGGCTTGATCAATGGCGATGAGTAATGCCAATAAGTCGGGCAATTGGATGCCTTCCAACCGGAGATCGACGGACGTTTCCTCGTAGCCTTGCGCCAGCAATTGTTGTTGGGGTTGCATGCCGGTGATGCGCTCTCGCACATGAGCGCCGGTGGCTGCTTCCTCCATGAACGTCACCAGGGAGAAATGACTGTCGGTTCCAGGCATTCGGTTTTCGGACTTGGCCAAGCGATCCCGTTTGGCGAGATACGCTTGACCGAGCACCGCCAATTCGGCCAGGTCTTTCCGCTTCCGTACCTCCTGACGCTCGAGCCGATCCAGGCTGTCCAACAAAGGATCGACGATCAGCACGAAGAGGAGGCTGAGCCCGAGCACGATTCCGCCCGCCAGCACGAGGGTACGTTCACGCTGCGACATCTGGCGCCAGCGTTCTCGAAAACTCTGCGTCATGATTTCTCCACGGTAACGGTGATTCGAAACACGACTTGATTGGGACCGGCGCCCACCCGGGTTTCCGTCACCGCGACATCCTTCAATTGCGGGCTCGATGCGAAAGTTTGCTTGAGTCGTTCCACGGCGTCGAAGGAGGTGGTCTCACCCTCCATGAGGATGGACGCTCCATCTACGGTCAACTCGCGCACCTTGACCATCGTTCCAGGCGGGAATTGCTTCACGAACGTCGAGAGTGTGCGCAACACGTTGCCGTCGGCGGTATCGACGACCGCGAGGGCTTTGTCCAACGTTCCGAGACGGTATTGGGCTTGATCGAGCTCTTCTCCGGGAGCGGCACCCGCTCCGAAGAATTGCTCATACTGGCTGTGCAAAGCGGTTTTGAGACGAGCGACCCGTTGGTCGCGCAACATGAAATGAATCGAGAAATCCACGATCGACAGAACGGCAATGACCAGCCCGGCGGCGATTGCCAGGCGGCGGTCCTGTTTGGTCGTGGCCCGGTCCGGCGAAGCGGCATCGGCGACGTCTTTGAGATCGAGCGCGAGCTCCATGGGAGTCGATTTGAATCGCCATCTCGGCCGGATGATCTTCGGGTGAATCGCCAAGCCGAATGCGATGGAAAATGCCCGTGGAGCTTCAGCTCCGAACCCCTGTCGCGGTCCGACCGGATGGAGTCCCAATTGGCGGGCGATATAGCCGCCGACTTCTTGCAGCTTGGCTCCCCCTCCGCATACCCAACAGTGCGTCATTCGGCTGCGCTCGTTTCCCAGATGGGCCTGCAAGGTGATACGGAGCTCTTTCAGGATCGGCTCGAGTAGACCGTTCACTTGATCCACGACCATCGTTCGTTTCCGACGTTCTGCGTCGGCGAAACTACAGGCGTGTCGGACGGCCAATGCGTGCGTCAGTTGGTTGCCGCCCCACAGGATCGTTCGGAGGACCAAGGGACGTCCTCCCTGTACGAGGCAGAGCGTCGTCTTTGACGCCCCGACGTCGATGATGGCCAAGTCTTGCGGGACGGACGCTCCTTCTTCTTGCAGGTATTGAGTCACGGAGAAGAGAGCCATTGCATCGACATTGATCGCCGAGGGCTCTACATCGGCTTGGGCCAGAAACCGGAGATGCTCCGCGACCTTGTCTCTCGGTGCGGCCGTGACCAGGACGTCAGAACCCTTGTTCTCGCGAAGTGTGCCTTCCGCCGTCTGTCCCGGCGGCAACACCAGGCTTCCGACCGCAAGATCTTCGAGCGGCATGGGGACGAGATTCTCGACCTCAAAGGGGACGACTTGAGCCAGCTTGGTCGAATCCTTGAAGGGAAAGGACAAGGTTCTGACGAAAAGATCCTGACAAGGAATTGCAGTCACCAACCGGTCTGCGCCATAGAGCCCGTTTTGCCAGAGGAATCCTCGCAGGGACTTCACACGTCGAGCCGGCTCGAGATCCTCCGGGCGGGAAAACGGCATGGGATGTTGGAAGTAATCGATCGTTTCTCGCCCGCTCAGGCGGCGGCGGAAACGCACGGCTTTCAAGCCCGTCTGTCCGATATCCAGCCCGACGCATTCGTTTACAATGGCCATGAATCAAGCTTCCACATTCGTTTCATATTTCCGGTTTCGGGTTTCACGTGCGAGTGAAGGGTCGGGTCAACTGAAACCGCAACATAACAACCCGCAATCTAAAACGTCGGCCCATACTTTACAATGCAATCCTCGGCTGCGCCAAGGTCCCGACAATCTTGACGGTCATGGGCGTTCCTAAAGGCGGCGAGGGGAGGCCTAGAGTTCCGGCTTTCGAAGCAAATCCAGGGCCGGGGATGACCGTCACCGTGAGATTCAATTGGCTCTGTTGCATCGGTTGCAGGATGGTGATGTATCCTTCGCCCGTAAAGGAGCCATCGATTCCGTCGCCTTTCAGTTGTGTCACGCCGCAGCGGAGGTCGCGGCATGCGAGTCCCGCCGAGACTTTGCTGAACGTGAGCGATAGGGTCCGTCCGTTTCCAAGAGGAATCTGATCGATCACCAGATCCGTCGCCTCCGCCGTCCACAGACCTTCCCCCTTCATCGTGGTGACGGCCGCCTCCCCGGAATCGACGCGATGGGAAAAATCTCCGTTGAGGGTGCCGTGCGTGACGTAACGGCGGATGATTTTGGAAAGGTCCACTTGCTGAACCTGTCCCTTGATCGTGACGGGACTCGCCAAGGAAAAAGATGAAGCGGTGATGGTGCCTTTGGCGAGACCTGTCGGGGAAGCGGTATCGTTCAGCTTTGCGACGACATCGAGACCAAGCGTGCCGCCCAATGCTTTCATGACTTCGAGCTTGGCCTGCAGCGCAGCCAATTGAAGCAGGGTCCCGTTCGATTGCGACAAGGTGACGTTTCGCCATTCAAGACCTATGGGGAGTCCCATGGTCCAATCGGCAACTCGGATCTCCATGCCGGTGGCTCGTGTGAGTTCCGCAACGATCCGCGTCTGCAGCATGCCGTACGGAAAAGTGGCTATGAGGCACAACACCAAGATGGTGACTCCGGCTGCCGTCCAAGCCAAGATTTCTCGCCATGCCTCGGGCCATGTGATGGTCATGATGTGCCGATTGCCCCCCATTCCCGCACTGTACGTGGATCGGTATCGGAGTATTGAAACGTCATCTCAAGCCAAGATTTCCTGCCATGCTCAGGCCATGTGATGGTCATGATGTGCCGATCGCCACTCATTCCCGCACTGTACGTGGATCGGTATCAGAGTATTGAAACGGCACTCCAAGCCAAGCCAAGATTTCCCGCCATGCCTCAGCCATGTGATGGTCATGATGTGCCGCTCGCCACTCATTCCCGCACTGTACGTGGATCGGTATCGGAGTATTGAAACGTCATCTCAAGCCAAGATTTCCTGCCATGCTCAGGCCATGTGATGGTCATGGTGTGCCGATCGCCACCCATTCCCGCACCGTCCAGGGGGCGGCATCGGGATATTGAAACGTCACTTCGATCAACAAGGCCTTGGGGATTTTGGGAACCGCCGGCCATTCGTCGACCCAGAGGCGGTTCTGATCGTCGTAATATCGAATATTGAAGGCTTGGACACGATCGGCCAGTTCCATCTGATCCAGCGTTTCATTGGTATCGGTCAACGTATAGAGATTCCTACGAACGAAACGAATCAGCCGATCACGCTCGCGCGTATAGACCACGCGTACGGTCTCGCTTTCCTTGACGGCCGACGTGCTCAATTCTTGACTTATTGCGAGGAAGGCCAGAATGTCGGCCGGTTGCCCGTCTTGTGTCGCGTTCGTTCCCACCCAGGGGTATATGGTCGTGCGCTTACTGAGGGAGATTTCCTCGGCCATGAGACGCAAAATCCTTCTGACCGCCTGTTCCTTCGCCGCATGCTCTCGTCCGGCTTCTACGGCGTTCGTCGTCATGACGAGCGACCCAAAGACCATGGCCCCGATCATGCCCAGCAAAGCCACGGCTATCAAGATTTCAACGAGCGTAAAGCCCGCTTCGGATTTAGCAGGCTGCAAGAAAATTCGGTTGCTGTCAACACCATGGTGTGAGCTTCTATCCGGTGATAACACCGGAATAACTGCAGGATGCTCAAAAAGGCTGTCCAGCAAGGCCGCAGCAAGGTCCGCGACGCGACGGAGAAGGAGCGTCACGTTTGCGGACGGGCGCGAGTCGGTGAGCGCCCGGTGTCTTGGTCGAGGCGCACTCTTTCTCACCCACCCACCCCGAGCTGCCAGAGCAGCTCTTTCCCGGTGGTACGTTGAGTCTCTGAGGTTCACGCCGCGCTGAATAAAGCGCGGCACGCTTGTGAACGCCGCCGAGATGGAGAGGCGGCAGTGTCCCGCGAGAACGCCGCTGGAGGACTTTTTCAGCATCCTGCTAAAAGGTGAGACGCCCGGCAAAAACATACGTGCTGACCTCTACCGCTTCCTCCAGTCCGCCGCGCAGCCACGAGACCTTGATCCGAATCTCACGAATCAGCTCCAGCGGGGTCGGCGCGATCGTCCGTTTCCATGTGTATCCGACTGCTCTCGGGGCGATCTGCATGGTCATTTGCGCTCCCAGCGGGACACTGAGAAACTCACCGGTGCTTTCCCCAATGGCATATTGTCCTGAAATCTCGGTTTCCAGCAATTTCTCTTGGGCCAGGAGCGTGGCGGCGGTCAATTCGGACGCTCGCTCCTGAAGCTCCAGGTCGAAATTTCTGAGGCCGAGGAGAATCGGGAGCGCCATCGCCAGCAAGGCGATAGCCAATAGCACTTCGAGCAGCGTGAATCCCCCTTCGTCGGATATGGTTCGGTGTCTCTCTCGGGCCATCGCGCTCTACTGTTGAGTCGGAAACAAACCTTTCGGCAGCGTTCCTGTTCCCGCTTCCTTGTTCGGTTTCAGCAGGAGCCGCACTCGGTCTGGGATAATCCGGTTCAAGGGCGGATCGAGCCGCTCGTCGCTGACCCTGATCCCTCCCGTCAATGAATCGACCGCCAGCCCCAAGAGATTATTGTTCGCATCCATCAGGTACATCGTGACAGGCTCAATCCGTCCGTTGGCAAAAAAGGAGATGTCGACTCGTCCGGAAAAATGTTTGTCTTGTCCGACGGATACTTCCGTCAACCGGACCGATTCAGGCAGCGAACGAGGTGTCTTCCAGGCGGGATCGAGGGGAAGCCGTTCTTCCTTGCCCTCCACCATCATCATCCAATACGTGCCCTGATCCAAATCGAAGTAGAGCTTCACCTGTTGTTGGCTCGTGGCCGCCAGTCCTTGAAACGTTCGAAGGACACCGATGAGTTTCCGTCCGGTGGAGCTCAGGTCCTCGTCGAGACTGATCCGAGGCAGGACGACCACCACGACCACGGTCAGGAGAAACAGGACGATCAGCATTTCCAGCATGGTGAAGCCGTCGGAGAAGCGTATGGCGTGAGGCGTGAGGCGTGAGGCGCATGCGCGCGGTCGAACCTGCTGCGCTCGATCCAAGGGTGAATGGCGATCGATCATTGATGCTTACTCTTTATCGAGGTTCCAGTTGGTGATATCGGCATTGACACCTTCGCCGCCGACCTCGCCGTCCGTTCCGAGAGAGGTGATCTCATACTCCACTTTGTAATCACCCTTTTGGACCGGGCTGAGATACTTATAGGGATTGCCCCAGGGATCTTCCGGAAGCTTCGGCAGGTACCCTCCGATTTTCCATTTCTTCGGGACCACGCCGACGGAGGGCTTTTCAACGAGCGCCTTGAGGCCCTGTTCCGTG
Organism: Nitrospira sp.; assembly: GCA_030123625.1. NCBI lineage: Bacteria > Pseudomonadati > Nitrospirota > Nitrospiria > Nitrospirales > Nitrospiraceae > Nitrospira > Nitrospira sp. Next base: position 4,674,615 of record CP126121.1, on the reverse strand, counting down.
GTGGGATAGACACCGTTATCCAATTTGTACAGTTGCAGCGCTCCTTCGATATTTCGAATCTGGACTTTGGCCGCCGTGCGCTTGGCATCATCCGTCCTGCCCATGATACGCGGGACGACCAGCGCCGCCAGAATGGCCAAGATGGCCACGACGACCATGATCTCAATGAATGTAAAGCCGCGATCATCGTAGAGATGACAGCGTGATACGTGATGGGTGATGGGTGATGGGCGGAGGCAGGAAGTCCTCCGCTTCCGTCTCCACGGTATTGTCTGCCGATTAGTGGTCTGCTCTTGTTCGCTCATCGAGTGCCTCCCTGTTCCTTTCCGCTCGTCACTGATCACCCATCGCTATCTTTCATAGGATGTTGACAAACTATTTTGCAAGTGTGGCAAAGCATTTCACGAGAGCCTACAGGCTGTTCAAAAAGACCGTCATTCTCACCCGCCCACCCCTGCGCGCCAAGACGCGCATGGCACCGACCAAGGCCGCAGCGAGGTCCGCGAGGCGACGAATAAGCGACTGTGTTGTCAAGTCCTTTGAAATCCGCACTGCCACGGAGTGTGATGTTTGATCATCGCATTCAAGATAGTCAGCAACTTTCGCATACAGGCGGTCAACGCCACCTTGACCGTCTTCCCCGCCGCGCGCAACCGCTGATAGAACGCTCGAATCACAGGATTGCACCGCGCCGCCGTCACGGCGGCCATATAGAGGACCGCCCGCACGGGGCCACGTCCTCCCCCGATGCGCCGCGTGCCGCGCCAGGTTCCGCTATCCCGGTTCAACGGGGCCACGCCCACCAGCGCCGCAATCGCGCGGCGGTTCAACGTTCCCAGCTCCGGCAAGTCTGCCAGTATGGTGCGGCTCAGCACCGGCCCGACGCCCGGCACACTCTGCAGCACGTCGTCCTGCTCACGCCAGATCGGGCTCTGTCGGATCTGCTGCCCCAGCGTCGACTCCAGCTCCGCGACCCGCTGCGTCAACCATTCCATATGGGCGTGGATCTCGATCTGCATGTCGCGCGAAGCGCGGGTGTGTCGGTTCTGTTCCGCTGTCAGCATGGTCAGCAGTTGACGCCGGCGATTCACCAGCGCTTCCAGTCGGCGTGTGGCCTCATCCGGCAGCGGGCGGGCAATGGGCCGCACCGCTTCGGCAAACTGCGCCAGCACCGCGGCGTCCAGCGCATCCGTCTTGGCCAGTTGCCCCGTGGCCTTCGCGAAATGCCGAACTTGCCGGGGATTCACCACGGCGACTGGCAGGGCCGCAGCGGCCAGCTCACTTGCGACATTCAGCTCCAAGCCACCGGTGGCTTCCAGCACGACCAACGTCGGCTGCACGCGACGAAGTCGCCGGACCAGTCGGCCAATCCCACGGGCAGTATGCGGGACGGTCCACCGGGCGCTCGTGGGACGACACGCCACATCCAACTGAGCTTTCGCGATATCAATACCGACATACAGAGACACGGCCATGTTCACCTCCGTCCTGACCCGATCTTGCATCCAATGCGGGCTTTCGGGCCCATGCGACTGTTCGGGTTCTTGGCAAAGAAGGACAGGATGCGCCATGCTTATTCTCGGTCTTACAACCTGGTGCCTATCGGGCTATCGCTGTCCTGGACCAGCACCAGCATGAGCCTAACATACAAGGAGCCTCACGTTTGCGGACGGGCGCGAGACGGTGAGCGCCCGGTGTCTTGAGGCGAAGCGCACCATTTTTTACCCGGCACACCCATCGCTTGTCAGAACAAGCGTTTCCCCAGGCCGTACGTTGAAGCCTTGAGCGATGCGAGAACGCCGCTGGCGGACTTTTTCAACAGCCTGCTACCGGATCATCTGGCCCATTTCAAAGATGGGCAGAAGAATCGCGACAACGATGAAGAGAACGATGGCGCCCATGACAAGGATCATGATGGGCTCCATGAGGGAGGTCAAGCGGGCGATGACCCGTTCCACTTCACCGTCGTATATTTGACTGACCCGGCGCAACATCTCCTCCATCTCACCGCTTTTTTCGCCGACGGCGATCATATGGGTGACGAGGGCCGGAAATTCACCGCTTCGCTTCAAGGGATCAGCGATCGTCTCACCCTCGCGGATGTTCTGCCGTGCCGTTTCGACCGTTTCTTCAAGGACCCTATTGTTCATGACGCGCTTCGAGACATCCATCGCATCCAACAATTGCACTCCGCTGGCCAACATCGTGGCCAGGGTGCTCGTGAGCCGGGAAATCGACACCATCCGCGCGACGTCTCCGATCAAGGGGGACTTGAGTATCAACCGGTCCGCCATCGTGCGGCCGGCTCCGGTCCGGATGAAGCGCCGCGTCGCATAGAGCCCTCCAAGGATAAGTCCTGCCAACACCATCCAGTAGTCGGCAAAGAACTGACTGACCGACATCAAGGCGACGGTCGGCCAGGGAAGTGCTTGTTTCTGTTGCGCGAACACGAGCGTAATCTTGGGGACGACAAAGGTAATGAGGAAAAAGAGGATCACCGACCCGATCGCGAGCATGATGAGAGGGTAGAGCATCGCATTGGTGACCTTGTTCCTCAGGGCGAGTTGTTTTTCCAGGAATTCCGCAAGCCGGAACAAGATTTGATCCAGCGCGCCGCTGGCCTCGCCGGCTCGTACCATGTGAACATAGATGGGAGAAAAGTCCTTTTCATATGTCTCCAAGACGGCGCTCAACGCCTTGCCCCCACGGATTTGTTCACGGATATCGGCGAGGAGAGCCTTGATGGATTTCTTCTCGGCTTGGTCCACCAAGACGCCGAGGGCTTCGACCAATGGGAGCCCTGCCACGAGCAGTGTCGCAAACTGTCTTGTCATGAGCGCCAGGTCGGTTGCGCTGAGGGTGACCGATCGGCCGATGGATCGCTCGGTGCGGCCGAGCGTTTTTTCTCGCGACCGACTCGGTGCTTGGCCTTGCTCGACGACATCGGTCGGATAGACGCCTTCCTTCCTCAGTTTGAGCCGGGCGACTTTGACGTTCTCCGCATCGATGATGCCGGTCGCGGCTCCGCCGTCGTTCCGGTAGCCCTGATATTGATAGACCGGCATGATCAGCTGACTCCGAAGGCATCGGGATTGGCCGGCTGGTGCCGGACCGTCCAGGAGGCAATCGATGGGAAGAGGCGATCAGCGCGTCGGTGCCGCATTATTCGACTTCGATTTCCTGTTGCGTGATCCGCATCACTTCTTCCAGCGTGGTATGGCCCTGAATGACTCGCTCAGCTCCTTCCTGTTTTAACGTCACCATGCCTTTGGCGATGGCTGCTTGTTTGATGGCGGTGGAGTCGGCTTTGCTTCCGATGAGCCGTCTGATCTCGTCGTCCATCACCATGAGCTCAAAAATACCGGTGCGGCCCCGATAGCCGGTTTGGGAACAGGCCGTACAGCCGGCTCCCCGATAGAGGGTCACGTCTGAGCCGACCGCGAGGTCCAAGCGACTGAGTTCTTCTTCGCTCGGACGATAGGGACGTTTGCAGTCGGGACAGATTCGTCTCAGCAATCGTTGGGCCAGGACGGCGACGACGGATGAAGCCACCAGAAACGGCTCGATTCCCATGTCGATCAGGCGTGTGGGAGCGCTGGCGGCGTCATTCGTATGCAAAGTGGAAAATACCAGATGCCCGGTGAGAGACGCGTGAATGGCGATTTCCGCCGTTTCCCGGTCGCGAATCTCGCCGATCATGATGACGTCGGGGTCTTGCCGAAGAATCGAGCGCAGTCCGGCGGCAAACGTCAGATTGATCTTCGGGTTCACCTGCATTTGGCCGATGCCCAGCAGTTGGTACTCCACCGGATCTTCGACCGTGATGATGTTCTTGTCCGGCGCATTGATGTGGCTCAAGGCGGCGTAGAGGGTCGTGGTTTTGCCGCTTCCCGTAGGACCGGTGACGAGAATAATCCCGTGTGCCAGTTGGATCAGCTGATGGATCACGGCCAGCCGTTCTTTCGAAAAGCCCATTTCAGAGAGATTCAGAAGACGATTTTCTTTCTCCAGTAACCGCAACACAACCCGCTCGCCATGAGAGGTGGGCAAGACTGAGACCCGAAGGTCGACATCTTTTCCGGACGTTCGAATGCCGAACCGGCCGTCTTGCGGCAAGCGTTTCTCGGCGATGTTGAGACCGGCCATGATCTTCAAGCGCGCGATAATACTCGCTTGCAAGTGCTTCGGCGGCGTGAGGACCGGATAGAGGACCCCGTCGATACGGTACCGGACCACCAGCCCCCGCTCGAACGATTCGAAATGGATGTCGCTCGCCCGTTGCCGAACCGCTTGAAACAGCACCGAGTTGACCAATCGAATGATCGGGGCCTCGTCGGTGGCATCCAGCAGGTCTTGTGGTTCATCGAGTTCATGCGCAAGTTGGTCGAGACTCCGGTTGGCCGCGATGTCTTCCATCACCTGTTCTGCGCCGGCCGGATTGGCGATTTCGTCGTAGGCCCGGTTTAAACAGGCCAGCAGCACGACACTGGTGGTCAAGACCGGTTTGATCGGTTTGCCTAAGAGTAATCGAAGATCGTCGAGCGCGACGGTTTCCAGAGGATCGGTCGATGCGGTCAGAATGGCCCCCTCTTCATATCGAAGGGGCAAGACACGGTATCGTCGGCAAAATGTGATGGGCACTTTCTTGATCAGCTCGTGGTCCACCTGGGTGCTGTCGAGATGGGGCATCCAAGACATTTCAAATTGTTGGGCGAGAGCCTCCAGTAATTGCTCTTCCTTCAATAAGCGCAAATGCAGCAGGATCTCTCCCAGCAAACCGCCTTTTTCCTGCTGGTAGGCCAAGGCCTCCTCGAGCTTGGAGTCCAAAAGGTTGAACTTCTCCCCAAGAATGCGTCCCAACAGAGGGCGACGGACGGTAGTATTGGACTGATCGCTATCGAGTCGTTCGGACAATTTGCCTTGACCTTTCATGAATAGAGACGAGCGACCATCACGCGACCATCATACATAGGTCGCCTCTCCAAGACGCTTCCATCTCGGCCGTAAAGATACTCTCCCTTGCGACGACCTGGCAAGGATACTCCATTCTTCACTCTTAACGCAGAGATGGACCCCTTGCGTGTCCTAGACCGTGAGGTTCACGCCGTGCCGAATAGGCACGGCACGTTTGTGAACGCCGCCGAGATGGTGAGGCGGCAGTGTCCCGTGAGAACGAAGCCGGAGGGCTTTTTCAACAGCCTGTTTAGCGAAGCTCGTACGTGATCGTTGAACGTTGATTATTCCGCAGGACATCGAGCTTGACGATCTGCTCATTCTTCAATTGTTGCAGCAAATTCAACATGGTACTGGGATCGCGGATATCGACGCCGTTGACGCGCTGCAACACATCTCCCGTCTGAACCCCGATTTTTTCGTAGAAACTGGTCGGGGCGATGTAGTCCAAGCGAAATCCGTTGATGGTTCCGTTCACCATATGAGGGGCGGCCCTGGCCTGAGATAAGAGTTTCGGCAGATCGTTCATGGCCTGCTCCACCTCACGACGATCGATAACTTTCCGTAGGGGAACACCGGCTGTCTGCGTCTGGCTGGCGGACGCCGCGGTACCAGCGGAACCGCCTGGAACCGTCGGATTATCCGACTGCGCCAGCTCCAATAATTCTTCCAAGTCGCCTTGGCGCACGAGAATGCCGTTCCGCCGAATCTCACTCACTTCTCCCAGATCGAGAACTTGGTCATGGACGCGATACAGCGCCTGTTGTTTAGAGGACAGATCCTCCGCGATTGCAAAGCGCTGATCGCCGAATACGATACCGATCAAGCGAATCCTGGACGCCAAGCCGAGCGAAGCCCGAACCGGGGCTCCGGATGATCCTCGCCTCTCAGAATTCGTGAGTCCTCCCTGAGGGACGGCCGGCAGGAGGAAGAGGCCGCTGGAACGCACATCCTCCGCGGCCTGGGTCGGCGAATAGGAGATGAGCGATGAGGGGCCCGTCGATCGATCGTCGCCGGAACCTACCGGATACGTAGGAATCACATACAATGCCTCGGCGACAAAGGCATTGATGGAATGGGCGATCAGGAGCCCGCACACAATCATGCAGAAGAGGATACCGATACGGCGCATGTGTTGACGAGGGATGGTTGCCACTGTATTGTCTCGAACGCCAGTCCCGCATAGTACCTGGTGGGTATCGTTGATCGCAAGAATCTTTCATCAACCATCAACGATCTTTGCATAGATCGAGTAGACAACGGGCTGAGGCAGGCAATAATTCGTTCCTCTTCAAGGAGGGTTTTCGCGTGAAGAAAGCACTGATTACAGGGATTACCGGACAAGATGGATCCTATCTGTCGGAATTTCTGCTCGGCAGAGGCTATGAGGTCTACGGCATTGTACGTCGTTCCAGTTCATTCAATACAAGTCGTATCGATCCCATCTATGAAGATCCGCATGTGCCCCATCGGCGGCTCCACCTGGTGTACGGCGATCTGAACGACGCCAGTTCTCTGAACCGAATTTTGCGCACGGTCCAGCCCAATGAAATCTATAATCTGGGCGCTCAAAGCCACGTACGCGTGAGTTTCGATATTCCTGAATATACAGGGGAGATCACAGGACTCGGCACCATTCGGCTGCTGGAGGCCATTCGAGAATCGGGACTCAAGCCCAGGTTTTACCAGGCGTCGTCCAGTGAAATGTTCGGGAAGGTGTTGGAGGTTCCGCAGAAGGAAACAACCCCCTTCTATCCGAGGAGTCCCTACGGTGCGGCAAAGGTCTACTCCTATTGGATTACGGTCAACTATCGCGAGGCCTACGGCCTCTTTGCCTGTAACGGCATCTTGTTCAATCATGAATCCCCACGACGGGGGGAAACCTTCGTGACGCGAAAAATCACCAAGGCGGCCGCCCGCATCAAGCTCGGCATTCAGCAAGATGTGTTTCTGGGAAATCTGGAAGCCAAGCGCGACTGGGGCTACGCCGGCGACTATGTCGAAGCCATGTGGATGATGTTACAAGCTCCGACGCCGGACGATTATGTCATCGCGACGGGCGAAACGCACACCGTGAAGGAAATGCTGGAGCTGACGTTCGACCGGCTGCAATTGGATTGGAAGAAACACGTGAAGATCGATGCCAAGTACTACCGGCCGACCGAAGTCGATCTGCTCATCGGAGATGCCGGCAAGGCCAAGACACACCTCGGCTGGCAGCCGAAAGTGCGCTTCGAAGAATTGGTGGCCATGATGGTTGATGCGGATTTGGCGGCGGAACGAGAAAAGTTGGAAGGGACGAGGAAGACAGCCGGCAGTTAGAGGGTGGAGGTTTGAGGCCGGAAGTTTAGGACAAGAGGTGCCCGGTTTTGAGCGAGCGGTATATTTTTCCGTTTGAAAAGCTTGAAGTGTGGCAGGATTCTCTCAAGCTCGCAGATTATATTTTTCGTCTGCTGGAGCGGATTCCTCAAGGCAAACACCTTCGCCTCATTTCTCAAATTGAAGGAGCCGTAGCATCGATCTCGCAAAATATCGCGGAAGGGAAGGGGCGGCAACACCGAAAAGAATTCCTGCAGTACCTGAGTATTGCGCAGGGCTCTCTCTATGAAACGGTGACATTGGTCGAATTATTTAGGAAAAGACATATGCTTCCGGATGCGGAATCGGTTAGAATCCGCCAAATGGCTGAGTTGCTGGATCGCAAGCTAAACGGACTCATGAATTCAGTTCGTGGAAAGGGACGCCTTGAGCGAGAGAGCCTCGGGCCTCCACCCTCCAACCTCAGACGGTGAGCAATGTATGTCTTTTTGGTCCAATCAACGCGTCGTTGTGACGGGTGGTGCGGGGTTTCTTGGTTCATTCGTCGTGGATCAGTTGCGCGCGAAGGGATGCCGGCAGATCGTCGTGCCACGAAGTCAAGACTATGACCTGGTGCAGATGGATGCGGTGAAGCAATTGTATAGTGATGCGAAGCCGGACGTGGTGATTCATCTCGCGGCGCGTGTCGGGGGCATCGGGGCCAACCAGGCCAACCCCGGTCGGTTTTTCTACGATAATCTGATGATGGGCACGCAACTTATCGAGGTCGGTCGTCAACGGGGTCTGAAGAAGTTCGTCGCGACCGGAACTATTTGCGCCTATCCCAAATTCGCGCCCATTCCATTCAAAGAAGACGACATTTGGAACGGATATCCCGAAGAAACCAATGCGCCCTATGGGTTGGCGAAGAAAATGATGTTGGCGCAGTCGCAGGCCTATCGGCAACAATACGGCTTTCATTCGATCGTCTTGTTTCCCGTCAATCTCTATGGGCCGCGCGACAATTTCGATTTGGAAACGTCGCACGTTATTCCGGCGCTCATACGCAAATGCGTGTCGGCAAAGGAAACAGGACAGGCGTCGATTAGTCTGTGGGGAGACGGGTCGCCGACGAGAGAATTCCTGTATGTCGAGGATGCAGCGGAAGGCATTCTGCTCGCGGCTGAACGGTATGATGGAAATCTACCCGTCAATCTAGGCACAGGTGAAGAGGTCGCGATCCATGATCTTGCGGGAATCATCGCGGCGGAGGTTGGGTTTACCGGGACGATTGAGTGGGATACCACCAAGCCGAACGGCCAGCCACGCCGATGTCTTGACGTCAGCCGCGCCAAGCAGCTCTTCGACTTTCAAGCTCGCCATCGCTTGCGCGACGGATTGAAGAAGACGGTCCAATGGTTTCAGGCCAACCGTCAGGCGATACGGGAAGTACATTTCTAATTTTCTCTCCGCACACGAATTCCCCGTGGCTGAAATGGTCAAGGAAAGAACTGGCGTTGCATGATTTGCATGCCTTATGCATATTATCCTCATGTGGATTGCGAGACATGTGGAACCTCTCATCCGGCGAATGACAAAGCAGTTTCCAGCTTTGCTTATCACCGGCGCAAGACAAACCGGCAAGACATCGCTGCTGCGACGTCTCTATCCCGACGCATCCTACCTCACGCTTGATCTCCCCGTGAATGCGGAGGCCGCGCACACCGCACCGGACGAGTTGCTCAAAGCTTATCCACCACCGGTGATCATTGACGAAATCCAGTACGCTCCGGTGCTCCTGCGGCATCTCAAGGTTCGGATCGACCAGGATCGCAGGCCTGACCGGTTTTTGTTGACCGGCTCTCAGGTGTTCCCGTTGAAAGGCGTGTCGGAGAGCTTAGCCGGGCGCTGTGCCGTGCTGAACCTGCACACGCTTGCAAGAGCCGAGTTAATCGCGGGGGGTGCGCGATAGATGAGGCTCACTACTTGTTTCTCGGCGGATATCCTGAACTGCACCTTGGGGCCGATCCCGACCTGTGGTTTCCCGGGTATGTGGCCACCTATCTGGAACGAGATGTGCGCAATGTGCTGCGGGTCGCCGACCTTCCAGAAGTCAATCGCTTTCTACGCGCATGTGCGCTACGGACTTCTCAAATGGTGAATTACTCTGATCTCGCACGAGATACAGGCATCGCTCCGAATACTGCGCGCAAATGGGCGGGATTGCTCCAAACATCGGGCGTGGTGACCATGATCGAACCGTACTTTGGCAATCGGGCCAAGCGGCTGATTAAGGCGCCGAAACTCGCATTCCTCGACACAGGTCTTGCGGCATTTCTCGCGGGATTTCGTTCAGCGCGAGAGTTAACGGAGTCCGCACTCGTTGGGGCCTTCTGGGAGTCTCATGTCTTCGGTCAGATCCTTCGGCAAGCAGCGAGCCGCGCCGAGGCAGCGCCGATCGGCTATTGGCGCACAGCTGGAGGGCCGGAGGTGGATATGGTGATCGATCGCGCCGGCATGCTCACTGTCATCGAGTGCAAATGGAAGGAACATCCGGGGCCGGCGGATGCCGGTGGATTGAGGGCTTTAGAGGACGCTGAACCGGGACGAGTGAAGCAGAAAATGATCGTTTGCCGCACAAAAGCATCCTTCCGGCTCAACGATGGAACGTGGGTCGTGAACACGTCGGATGCGCTGAAGCGGTTGGCCGCAACATGACGTCGGGGCGGTCCCTCCGGAGTCTTGTCCAGCCAAAGAAAGAAACAACCAGACGGCAAGCAGCGGATCGGATTACCCAGCATTAAACATAGTTTTCAGTTGCCACTCGTCCTGAGAGTCACTACCATCACAAAAATCGTTTGAGGCTGGGATGTCAGGTATGAGGTGAGGTGAAAGTGATTGTAGATTCATCTTCAGCAGAGTTGAGGTGAAAGGTGAAGCGTATCGATCTCATCGCCGGGGCACGGCCCAATTTCATGAAAATCGCGCCGATTATTGAAGCGCTCCAAGCAGCTGAGCTGCGTGGCGGGCAGCTACGGTACCGGCTGATTCATACCGGCCAGCATTATGATCGCGCGATGTCCGGCAGTTTCTTCGAAGAACTCGGGATTCCCGATCCGGACATCAACCTCGAGGTGGGATCAGGCACTCAAGCCGAACAAACCGCCGGCATTATGGTCGGCTATGAACGAGTCTTATTGAAGGACAAGAGCGATCTCTGTCTTGTCGTCGGTGACGTGACGTCCACGATGGCCTGTTCCATCGCGGCGCGAAAACTGGGTGTGCGGGTGGCCCATGTCGAGGGCGGCATTCGGTCCGGCGATTGGACGATGCCGGAGGAAATCAACCGGGTGGTGACCGACTCCATCACCAATTGGTTCTTTACGACGAGCGAAACGGCCAACGACAATTTGCGCCGTGCCGGCGTATCCGACGACCGGATCTTTTTTGTCGGCAACACCATGATCGACACGTTGCTCAAGAACGTGCCGCGTTTGCGACCTCCGGCTTGTTGGCAGTCTCTCAAGCTCACAGCAGGACAGTTTTTTGTCGTCACGCTCCATCGGCCTGCAAATGTCGACGGAGAGCAGCAGCTCTTGTCGCTGCTCCGGGCCATCGCCGAAGGCACCAAAGGACTGCCTGTAGTCTTCCCCGTGCATCCACGGACCGCGAAGAATCTCAGAGAACTCGACAGTGCGACACCGCAGCTTCACTATGTCGATCCACTTGGCTATTTGGAATTCAACTATTTGGTGAAACATGCGAAAGCAGTCATTACCGATTCGGGAGGCATCACCGAGGAGACGACCGTTCTCGGAGTGCCCTGTCTCACGCTACGAGATAACACCGAGCGACCGGAGACCATTACGATTGGGACCAACGAACTGATCGGGACTGATCCGCGCAGACTCGCTCCGGCACTGTCGCGGTTAATGGCAGGGCAGTGGAAGAAAGGCGCGATTCCACCGCTATGGGACGGCAAGGCGGCGGAGCGGATCGTGGAGCATCTGGAGCGATTGTTCAATGTAAATTGAAGCGGCGACCAGCTGGATACTCCCCGTGCCTCATGTTGTCTGACACCGAGGGTTGCCATAGAGTAAGATGTTTTCGGAAGACTGATGCCCACGGTAAAGAATATTGAAGGCCCCTACCGTGTATTCTTCTATAGCTTTGATTGTCATGAGCCGAAGCATGTTCATATTCAAAGAGAAAAGTTGACGTGCAAGTTTTGGTTAGAACCGATTGCCTTGAGTAAGAACAGTGGGTTTGCTCCAAGAGAACTCAATCTCATTCGACGACTTATTGAAGCGAATATTTTGTTAATCATGGAGGCATGGCATGAACACTGCGGCGAAGGTCGTTGACCCTCGCGTCATGACTATTGAAGTCACCGACGATGAGATCATTGCGCATTTAGTGGATGGTCGGACGATCAGTGTGCCCTTGGTCTGGTCATGGCGCTTAGCCGACGCCACCGTGGAGCAACGACAGCATTGGGAGATCCTTAGCGACGGGGAGGGCGTGCGCTGGCCCGACATTGACGAGGATATCAGCGTGGAAGGCATGCTGCACGGGATGCCGGCCCATCGTCCCAGAGGACATGCTCGGACTCATGAATGACAAGCATACAGTCAGTTGCATGATTTGCACGGAGAATGCGTTATAGTCAAGCCCGTAATTATTGATGGCGTTTGGCTTGAGCATCGGCTATTGTGAGCGAATGAGATGTTCAACGGATCTGCGTCGACGAGTGATCGCATTTGTGCGAAGCGGCGGAAGCAAGGCGGAGGCGGCTCGGCAGTTCAGGTAGGCGAGGCGAGTGTACCGGTGGCTCAAACCCGGTGGGTTGACCTCTCATCGTCCCGGCCCGAAACAACCGCATAAGCTCGATTGGGAGGGCCTCCGTCGTCAGGTGGAGCAGACGCCGATATGACACAAGGCGAGCGAGCTCGGCATTTCGGTGTGTCGCGCCATTGCATCTCGAACGCGCTGCATAAGATGCGCGTCACCCGTAAAAAAACGATACGGTACAAAGAGTGCAGCCTGCTGCAACGAGGACGGTTTCTGCGCCTTCGTGAGCGGTACATGCGCCGCTGCTTGCAGTTCGTCCCTGTTGGTGAGTGAGGCTTCGCGCTTTCCGTAATTCGCCGCGCTGAATATGCGCTTCAGGGACAGCGCGTGTACGGCCTGACATCAGGGCACCGAGACCGCACACCTCTCACAAATCTCCGAAAACGGCAAACGGCGCAACTCATCGACACACCGGCCGCTTCTGTTTTTGCCGTCCTATTCCGCCCGACTGAACCCCATCGAGCAGACTTCGCCACGCTCAAGGGACACAGGAATATCATGCAACCACTTCCATCGACCAGATCGTGAAAGCCTATCAATGATTATCAGTTCAGCCATAAAGATGCCTCGGACGATCAGATTCCCGTCCAGCAAGGCTGTTTAAGGCTGTCAGGCTCAAATCTGTTTACGCCCCCGGCGCCCGGCCAACTTCTCACTAGATGAGGGGATAATAATCCCAATCCAAGAAGAGTGATACACGTGGGCGCAATCAGCTGTTTACAGAGCCGGGCATGGCTGGGACTCGACTTGAAAGAGGGGCGGAGGCTAGGCCGCTCGCTCCAACCCAAGTATTGCATTGTAATTCATTTGCGACATGATCCGATAGTCGCAATGCGAGCGCCACAATCGTTATCGTGGGAAAATTCGTTCCACCGGTTGGAAAGACGGAGCTTCCAGCGATATACAGGTTGTTTACGCTGTGCACTCGACAGTTGCGATCGACAACGCCATATCGAGGAGAATCATGCATGCGCGTGGTGCCCATATGATGAGAAGTGCTTTCCAGTGTCTCCGGCCAGCTTCCACCCTCTAAAGCAGGATCCAACGCGATGTCAGCAATACCATTTCGTCTCAGATCGTCTGCCACTATGGTGAAGGTTCGATTAAAGGTTCGTTGCACTGCTGATCCCAGCTTCCATATGACACGAACGCGATTCATGCCCAACTGATCCCTTTCGCATGATAGGGTAACGCAGCTATCTGGGTTAGGCTCGGGCTCGACAATGGCCTGAAGGCGAATGCTCTTTATGAGCTGCCGTGGCCGGAACTGACGCGAGAAGCCAAAACCGAGCGTGTCAATAGGGTTGGCCATGAGTGCAGCCAAGTCTTGACCAAGACTACTTCCCGGTTGCTCCATCTTGGAAAGGGTGCGTCTGATTCTCCTGAGAGTCTCAGCTGCCTCGGTATCCTCTCCGAAAAACAGAGAGGAAAACCAGACATGGCAGTTAAGTAATTGTTCTTGTTCTACGATCTCCGGCTTGAGTGCAAGCTGAGCGGCAATTCGCGTGCCATACGCAGCAACAGCCGGATTCTGATAATGGAACTTTGCATCATAGAGCATGTTGCGAGTCCAAGGTTTCTTGAATGTCACACTACCTGAGTACAATCGAGGGTGGTCCATAAAAAAACGTCCTACCAAGTCGGCTGAGTTGCCCAAGCCAGTAGTCTGTACACCCCGTGATGTCAATAACAGTCGTGCGTTTTCGATCCCACCGGTTGCCAATATGACAAGACGTGCGGAGACATGAATGGTCCTGCCAGTCAACGTACGCACACGCACGCTGGTAACGTTTCTTGCTGTTGCATCTGTTTCAAGTTCGACCGCATTCGCATAGAGGTACACGCTCACACAACGTGAGCGCTGAAGCGTCGCTCTATAGAGCTTCCCAAATCGAGTGGGTGGACTGAACTGACACACGATGTCCCGCACTCTGCCGCTTGTAAGCGGGAACCTCAGCAAGTCTTTTCTTTTGACCGCCGCTTCCCAAAAGGCTGGGTCATAGTTGAGAGGGCCCAATTGAAGGATCTCATGGACTCTTTTTAGGTATGGGCTCACTGCGTCCGATCCAAAAGGCCACCCGCTAAAATGCACCCATTCCCGCTTGTCAAATTCCCATGCATCCCAGGGACGACACCATCCGCCCCAGCAGTTGCTGCTTCCGCCGAGGAAGCGTGTTCGACAACCATCCGCAAATGAGTAGGGTAATGCAACGTTTTCTCCGCGATAAAGGTCGCGAGTCTGATCATCAGGACTAAATCCCCCGCTTTCCAGGAGGCAGGTTTCAATTCTATGCTTATCGAGTTCGAGGGCAATCGTTATGCCGGCGACACCACCTCCGATCACACACACGCTCGTCCGAACTGTCGCTCCCTCATTCACTTGGCGCGTATCTATAAACATCACGCTTGTCCAAAACAAATTATGCCGTTGAATGATTCTGTGGTGTCACGTGTAAGCGCGTGTCCTAGTTCTCCGTTGTGTAATGAGAAGGAAAATACATAGTGAACGCGAGGTGTGATAAAAAAGGGTCGGAACGATCTCCCGCATCGTATAGGTGATGAAATACCATATTGATGAGTCAAAGATTTTCAAAGCTACAGGCGTGTAAGCTATAGAGAGATCGAAAGATTTTGCAATAAGGCAAAATAACTAGAATTTTTAAACCAGAAATAAATAATTAATAAAATAGTAGTAGCCACAACTCATTTATATCGTAGGTCCTATGTCTCAGTCCGTTCCCTTTCGGACTGTCTGTGTAATCCTGTTTTCGGTGCTCAGGACACCGCCCAGCCTGTTTCACGATTCATTGATTCGTCGCACATTCAGACTCTTTCATCTCGGCCAACTCTGTTGTCCCGAAGGATGTGCGCCAATGACTCAATCTTCATCCAGGCGATCGTCTGGACTTTGTCACTAGTGAAGACGGTCGAGTCCTCGTGCTGCCGACGAATGTCGATGCAGTGGAGCTTGCCGACATGCTCAACCGATCGGCAAAGCCGGTCACCGTTACGGGGACGAATTGAGCGATTCGCAAGCGAAGGGGGCGGCGATGATCGGGATTCATCCGAGCAAGTTCAGAATCCTTCAAAGCCATCGCCCGAAGGAACCATAAGCAATATCTCCGTCAGGTGAACGCATAAGGGCAAGGGGCGATGGTAAGACCGCGGATGCTTCATGCGGTGTCTTGTATTGTAAGAGTTCTATTGGATTTGTAGCCACAACGAGTTTAGATTGTAGCCTCATCCAGTTGAACAGGAGGATGCCATGTCTCAGGTAGGTGTGCGCGAACTCAAGGATCGATTGAGCAGTTATTTGAATCGGGTCCAGGGCGGCGAGGAAATTATCATGACTGAGCGAGGTCGGTCTGCGGCGCGAATAGTTCCGGTAAAAACTTCGAGCCTCAAGCGGGTTCTTGAGCCAATGCTTCAAGAGGGAGCTGTGCGCTGGAGCGGGGTAAGCCTCGTGAAGCGAGCCGGGCGACCCATGTTCCGTGGGCGTACTTTGACTGAGACAGTGAAAAAATAAGGTACCGGGAGGCATCACCGAGGAGACGACCGTTCTCGGAGTGCCCTGTCTCACGCTACGAGATAACACCGAGCGACCGGAGACCATTACGATTGGGACCAACGAACTGATTGGGACCGATCCGCTGAAACTCGCTCCGGCACTGTCGCGGTTAATGGCAGGGCAGTGGAAGAAAGGCGCGATTCCACCACTGTGGGACGGGAAGGCGGCGGAACGGAATCGTGGAGTGTTTAGAACGAGTGCTTAGTGATTCGTAGCTATGGTTCGTTTTATTTATGCTGAGTGGAGAGTGGATTAGGGCAATTGGGTTTGCTGTGGCGCTCTATCAATCGAGTCTGGAAGTTCAGTGCTAAACAGCGCCGGTGTTCATGTCCGTTGCGATTTGGTTCGGCAAACCTCCCAGTCCACTTTCAGTACTCAGTGATTTGTTTAACATTCAGATCGCCTTCTGGTGACAAAAAGCGTTTGAATTGCTGAGCTATGTTACGGTAAGTATAATTTAAGAAGGTCAGTCTAATTCTAGAAGCTTCCTAACAAAGGCGCACAAGCAATCAGACATTGTGTGAGAAAAGATATTTTTCGACTCCCGTGATAACTGCTTTCAGCTCAGGGAACTGAGCTAGGAAGACAGATATTTCCACCGGAATGCGTAAGAAGACGCTAGTCATCCAGAAGGAATGCGAGCTTAGCTGCTTGTCGTATCCCAAAGATCATTGTCAATTGGGTTAAATCAATAAGGACGCTGCAGTTCTCCGCGTAGATGGGCTGACCTTCCGTAACAATATAGGATAGGAAATAATGCGAATGTTTGAGCAGGTGTATCAATGGAGCAATATTGGGATCACTCGTGGCTATGATTACCGTATTAGAGCGATCTGAAGAGCGTTCAACCAATATGAAAACTCCGTTGTGAAATCTGCCGATGCCATAGGGGAAGGTATTGTGAAGCCATCTATTGACCGACCGACGCCAGCAGATGAGGCGAGCACACAGTCACATTTCGCCAAACGATCTTGAAGAAGGATCTGACTTTAAAGAGAGATCGTATGGATATGGCTACATGATATCGAAGGAGATACTTCGCGCGCACGTTATTCATAATGACTAACGGAAAGTGGATGTCTATAACTTATCGGCTTGTCATAGAAACCTCACTGCCAATGGTGAGCATGTGAAGTCAAGGGTTCAGGCAGCTCTGAGAAAACTAGTTGGTGACCGGCTTCGACCTGCTACTGGTAAACAGCATATCGAAGCTTTTGTAGAGCGTGCAGCAGCATCGCTTCAGTCAAAGGCGCGGATATTGGATGCAGGTGCGGGAGATTCACCATATCGCCATTTATTCTCGCATTGCCTGTACGAAGCCACTGACCTTTGCACGAGAACAGAGAGAACTTACGATAGCGTTACGATGAAATGCGATGTTTCTTCTATCCCTGTTGAGGATCGTCGCTATGACGCTGTCATCTGTACCCAAGTTCTCGAACACGTCCCGGATCCACTGAAAGCTCTTAAGGAACTATATCGTGTGCTAGCCCCCGGGGGAACCCTTTGGCTCAGCACAAACTTCTATTTTGAAGAGCATGAACAGCCCTATGACTATTTTCGCTACACGCAATTTGGCCTTCAATACTTGCTTGAGCAGGCTGATTTTCAAGAATGTCGAATAGAATGGTTGGGAGGATATTACGGCACGTTATCCCACCAGTTGAATCTTGCTCGTCACTTCCTATCAGTCAAGCCTAGGGACTACGGTGGAGGTGTACTTGGGATGGCTTCTGCTCTATTTGCCCTTCTTCTTAAGCCGGTCTTTTTGATTCTGGCAGTGGCTTTTATGTTCTTAGATTTCCGTTATCAGTATCGCGAAAAGGGACACTGTATCGACTATTCCGTAATAGCAAAAAGGCCTAGCTCTGATAAACCATGAAATACTTAAGTTAGATGGCTCATAGTCACATGGAAACAGTCGGTTTCGAGTATTGAGGTATGACATGAGTCCGTCACAGGCACAGATGACGAGGAGTGCTGCGCACAATCGTCAGGTAGCAATGCTCTGCAAGGGTGACGATGGTTATGGCGTTGCCGCCGTTCTAAAATTATATGCACAGCGAATGCCCGAGATCCAGTTCGTATGTCTCGGAAAGGGTTCGATGTATGACTGGCTGAAAGGAAATGGCAATCAAGTTCATCTAGTAGAAGGATTAGCGACCTTCACCGCTAGCAGCTCTTTCAGTACGCTTCTCCGATTCCCGCTTGCCATGTTGCAAGCGCGCTGTGATGCTATGCGGCTCCATAATCTTTGCCAGCAGCTCGGAGTGAAAATCGTTCATGCGCACTGGTTGCCTCAACATATGATAGCCGGTCACTTGCGTAGCTTCGGCTATCCTGCTGTGTGGCACATACATGGCAGCATGAACTCCCGGCGGATCTTGGGGTTTGGCGTAAAGTTGAATCATTATCTAGCAAGATGGGGGGCAGACCTTATCATCCCTGTCAGCAACTTCACAGCTTCTTATTGGCGTGGAGCTGGCGTTCCTATCCAGGTAATTCACAATGTCGCACCCGTCATTTATGGGCAGGCCAACGATCCACCCACTCATCCCATTCGCTGCGTCATAGCTGGGCGCCTGACAGAAGATAAAGGTCATCATCTGGCGATACAAGCCGTACTGTCAGCACGAGCACAGGGTTATGATGTGCAGCTGGATATCTTCGGAGGGCCCCTTGAATCCAACCCCTACTTCGATCGATTGAAAGCATTAGTGCTACAGTCCAGTCATCAAGAGTCTATTCGCTTCATGGGGTTTCGCTCCGATCTCCGGCAGTTCCATCAGTCCTACAACCTGGGCTTGCAATGTCGAATTAGTCCTGAGCCCTGCGGTGTGTGGGTTTGTGAAACATTGGTAGATGGGCTTCCAGTGATTGCCGCAGATGCCGGGGGACCACTTGAACTCATCGAAGACGGAGTTACTGGTCTCTTCTTTCGGAGTGGTGACGTGGAAGATCTCACTTCTAAGCTCATTATGTTAGCGTCAGATCCGAATAGACTTAGGGCGATGAGACGCCATGCGTACTTACGTGGTCAGAAACAGTTCAAATTGGACCGCCTTATCGCCCAGACCAGTGAGGCTTATGCAACTCTAATCTCTCGGACGGGTTCTGCCCCGTTTTTACGGACACCTTGACAAGGCTGAGAATAAGCCTGGAGGGCCTCATGAGATTTTCAGCCGGGTACAAGCGTGAAGCGGTGGACATGATCGATGTGCCGGGACTGACGATAAGTCAAATCCCCGTCCTTGCTGGACATCGGGGAAAAGGCGTTGTGCCGATGGCGGCGAGAGTTACGCCAGCTCCTCAATCAGGCCGTTGTGGCCGTGGGCGCTCTCGAGATGAAAAGCTGGGTCAAACTTCGCCGGGAATTGGCCCGGAAGACCAAAGAGTGAGATTTTTTGCGTGAAGCAGTAGTGTTCTCACGAGAGCATTGCGGTGAAGTATCGGGATGATTGACCGGTGCCGCGAGGTATTTCCGATCCAATGGATGTGTCGGTGTTTGCGCGTCTCCCGGAGCGGGGATTCCGGTGGATGACGGGCCCGTCGAGGGCACGCACAGCGGAGAATGCGCCGCGTTTGAAGGGCATGCATGCTTTGCATACCAGGCGTGATGCCTGGTCGGCAGGCTACGGATATGTGAGGAGCTCTGCTACACTGAGGAGCGCTGCGACCGGGTCGCGCGTAATGCGAAAGGCCCGGTTGTACAGTGTGTGGAAGCGGCCGCTGCGACGAAGGTTCCAGGAACGAGAGATGGGGAGTGCACAATCATCTCGAGCGAGATTTCCAGACGATGGCACCCAATACCAATGGGGCATCGACATCACATACATTCGCACGGCTGAAAACTTGTTGTATCTCTGCATCGTGATGAGTTTGTTTCGGATGTGGTGGTGGGCTGGCCTAGGAATCCGCGTCAAGATCGCCAAGTAGTCATGCAGGCGATGTCGATGGCGGTGTGGCAGCGGCCTGACCGCACGTTCTGCATTCCGATTGCGGCTGTCAGTTTACCGCCGACGAATACCAGCAATTCTTAGCGGCGCACCACATTACCTGCAGCATGAGTGCGGAGGGCAGTTATGCGACGACGCGGCAGCCGAAAGTTCTTTAATCTCCTTAAATAAGAGCGGGTGAACCGCCGGCAGTACCAGACTAGGGTTGAAGCGCGAGCGGCTATCTTTGACTATATCGAGCGTTGGCACAATCTGCGGCAACGGCGGAGACTGGCCTTTCAGGTACAGAGGAGAAATTCTTAACGCTTACCTGTCCGTGGAAAATCCGACTGCAAGGGCATAGGACTGTACGCAATTATCCATCCAAGAACTATGACGAGTAAAATCCAGAAGTTTCTAACCGATCCCCAAACAGAAGCAACTGAAGGTCCTGAGGTGCAATCAATTCGTCAGCTTGCCAACACGGTGACAAGCGGGATGCTTTGGTCACTCTTAGGGATAGGAATTAGCAAGGGAGCGAGTTTCGGGGCGCAATTGGTCCTTGGATGGCTCCTCTCAACAGAAGACTTTGCCCTATACGCGATCGCCATTTCTTGGTCAACCATCGGTATGGCATTGAGGAATGGTGGCACACAACGACTTTTGATTCAGAAGGGGGCACAATATTCTGAGCTTGCTGCAATCTACCTTAAAATCGCACTTATCTTTAATACGATGAGCTTCGGCCTTTTAGCCATATCGGCTCCATTTTTGTCAGCTTTATATGAGAGTCCCCTCCTTAATCAAATGATGTGGCTTCTTGGACTATCTATACCACTCGGCTCAGCGGCCACAATTTTCCAGGCCCGGCTGTCGTTCAATCTCGAGTTTGCCAGGAGTGCAAGGCTTACGATTTGGTCTACTATTCTTCGCTACGCATCGATGGTTCTATTCGCCTGGGCGGGGCTAGGGCCACTCAGCTTCGTGCTTCCTCTGATTCTAGTCCCGTTATTTGAGACAGTCATTAGTTGGCATTGGGTAGGCGGTTGGCCGATAAATCACGTGCTGACCTGGCCAACCCTGCGCCAGGTGCTACTCGATACTCGATGGGTCATGTTAACCGCTCTCGCAAGTGCCCTAACAGTCAATGGAGACTATATTGCAGTCAGTCTTCTCCAGAGTAAGGAGGTGCTCGGAGTCTACTTTTTCGGTTTCCAACTCAGTCTAGCCTTAGTTGTATTATTTACGAGCAGCCTCGATACAGTCATGATGCCCACGTTTTCGTTTCTCAATACAAATACAGTGCGGCAAACGGCTATGTTTAAGAAAGGGGTCCGGTTACTGACGGTCGGTTCAACATTTGCCTGCTTTGCCCTCCTAATCAGTGCTGAGGCGCTCATACATCAGCTGTGGGCAGGGAAATGGGATAGCGCCATACCGGTCGTCCAGCTCCTCTCACTCAGCATGCCGGTTCGTTTGATTGTACCCTTGTGTCGGGCTATTCTTGAGGCGCGTGGAGAGTGGAAAGTCGTTTCGATTCTCTTCATTTTCGATGGGATGGGGACGATACTGGCTGGAGCAATTGGTGCCTGGAGTGGTGGCCTCATAACAATAGCGGCAGTGGTTAGTGGCTACAACTTTTTGTTTGGATTATTCTATTGCGGAGCAGCTGCGTTGAAGATTAGAGCCCCGTTAAAGGACATATTTCGTCCAATCATGTCCACATTGGGTATTGGCGCCATGGCTACTGTAATTGGTCTACTACTATCGATATTAGGGACTCTCGACATCACAAGTTTTTGGCAGGTTGCCATTGTACTTGTAATCTACAGCGGAGCGTATGTAGCTTTGATAAAAGCCTTCTTGGGCGAGAGCTTTTCTGATGTCATCAACCTGGCTCTTCGACGCATCCCAAGGATTCCATGCTCGGGTTAGTAACTTATTCGGCTATTGTTGGAGGCCTGGTTGTCGCACTCTGGAAGCATCCGTCGATAGCGCTGGCTGGAGTTCTGTGCATGTTCGGGCTGGAGCAATGGGGACAGGCCTCGCATCCATTTTTTGCTCAGCACCAAACATTTACCAATTTTGTAATAGGAGGAATCCTAGCGCTGGGACTGACGTTTAAAGTACTCAAAGGGGAACTGCTGATGGCAAATTATCCCGCTGCAGGTTGGCTTGTGCTCGGCTTATTTAGTTACACTTTTGCCTCAGCGATTTGGGCTCCTCGGTCAGATATAAGTCTGAATATTTGGGAAAGCCGATGGCCATATGTATTGACAATTGTGGTATTCGCTCCTCTGATTATTTCCAACACGAGAGAGCTGCTCGCATCGGTCAAAGCTCTCATTCTTGTTGGGGCATTGCTCACGATTTTATTGTTGTTTTTTGTCTCATGGGAAGCACGAATGATCGTGCTTGAAGATGGGCGAGGCAATCCGTTAGCGGTTTCCGCGATGGCAGGTCTGGTTGCTCTGGTCGTTATCCTCACGGACCCATGGCCATTCTCAAGAGTCTGGAACGCGGCAAAGTGGCTTGTCGTTGGGCTGTGTCTTTTCTTGGTTGTTCGATCAGGAAGTCGCGGGCAACTTTTCGGTGTCATTGGCGTTGCTGCGGTGTGTTGGCCTATCAGCCGCCGAATGGAAAATGTCAAACAGTTTGTAGTCTGGACGTCCTTGGTTCTTTTTATGACAGGTATTACCTTTTGGGCACTTCAAGAGTTCTGGGCTAAGCAAGAGAATTACTACGCTGGAGGAAACCGATGGAGTGGGCAGGCGATGGAAGGTGCCATGTCGGGTAGGTTTGATCAAGGATTGTACTTAGTACGACTCTGGTTCGATTCGGTAGAGACGATTGTGTTTGGACTTGGCAATTCGGCATCGTATGATCCACGTATTCTTGGAATATACCCTCATTTTGTCCCGCTTGAAATACTGGCAGAGGAAGGACTTATCGGGTTCGTGCTTTTTCTGGCGATTCTTTATGTGACGGCGCAAAGTGCAGCGAAATATTTCAGGCAGGTTCAGACAGATTCTATGGCGCGTTCGCCCTTTGCCGCATTGGTTGCAATGTTCCTATATACATTGGTACTGGCATTTAAACAGGGAAGCTTGCTGGGCAATCTCGAACCGTTCATGTTCGCAACCATTCTGGCAAAATATGTCAAATTGAAAGATTCTGGTGATACTCAGGCACCTTTGAGCAAACCGGTCGACCCACTTCCGAGTGGCGTATTGTGTAGGTATCAAATTTTGAGGTGATCTGTTTAACGATGATAAATGTTCAAATAGTTCAGCCACTTGTTCCCGAATATCGAGTGCCGTTCTTTGAAGCGCTCGCCCGTAGTGGTCAGTGCAACATTCAAGTCTTTGCCAGTGCTATGCTCTCTGGAAGCCAGAGCCTGAGGTCGGCTTCGGTAGATCATCCGTTTATTAATCTGAATCATCCTTGTATAGGTTATCTTAACCACCGTGTGCTCTGGCAGAAGGGACTGCGTCTCGAAGAGCGGTTGAGGCGAGGGGATGTACTGGTTGTGTGTGGAAATCCGAGGTTTTTGAGTAATTATCCTTTAATTTGGAGAGCAAAGCGTCGAGGTATAGCAACCGTTTGGTGGGGGATTGGAACCATGCCAAGCCAACAGCACTTCACCGGCATGATCCGACGATTTATCATGCAGTGGGCCGACAGCATTCTTCTCTACACCGACCGTGAGCGCGAGGAATATTTGGGTATGGGATTTTCTCCGGATCGAGTGTTTGCCATTAATAATTCGATTGATCAGGGGCCGATACAAAGAGCCATGAGGGAATGGACTCCAGAACGCCTGGCTGCTTTTCAAGTACAAGAGACTCTAGTGGGAAGGCCGGTATTTCTTTTCTGTGGGCGCCTTTCGAAGAAGGCGCAAGTAGACTTGGCGATCGAAGCTTTCGCCGCCTATTTGAAGAAGGATAAAGGCGCTCTCCTGGTTATTATTGGAGACGGCGAGGAAAGAGAACGGCTAAAGGATCTTGCTCAGCGATTTCAGCTAGTACACTCCATTCGTTGGTTGGGTGAGCTCTATGATCAACAGATGATGGCGCCTTGGTTTTTAACTGCCAAATGCTTTGTATATCCAGGCTATATCGGTCTTAGTATCCTGCATGCAATGGGTTACGGTCTTCCCGTGGTTACTCATAGTAATATGTTGAATCAATCCCCTGAGATTGTTGCTTTGAGTGATGGCCACAATGGTCTGTTATTCGACGAAAACAACAGAGACGATTTATTTCGAAAAATGCAGGTTCTTTCGGCAGACGAAAGTTTGCGCAGGCGGATGTCTCGAAGTGCCACTCAGACCGCCACGAGGGAGTTTTCACTCGACTCCATGGTTCAGCGTTTTCTAAAAGCGGTTCATGCGGCTGCTCGCATGAGGGCTCTGCCTCCCAATATCACAGGGGGGAGCCTATTAGCGACTATACCGTAATGACGGATGGATGTCGGAGATCACCAAATGCTGAGGCCTTTTCTGTCAAAAGTGGGATATAAACTGGATCAATATAGACTCCTGTCTTATCGAGACCGGTCCTCCTTTGTCCATGAGAAGCTTGGAACAAGATATGGTGGATGGCATGTGCCCGTTATGCTTCTCGATGTAGCATCAATCTGTTACTGCGTCGGAGCCGGGGAAGACATCAGTTTTGATATCGAATTGATTAATCGATATGGGTGTGAGGTCTACACGTTCGACCCAACACCAAGAGCCAGTCAGCATATTGAGCGACTGAAGAGGAATACGTCAATTGGGGAAAACACCCTTGTAGATGGTGATTCTACTCAGTATGACGCTAATGCAAAAGTGTTATCTCATCTCCATTTCTATCCATACGGCCTCTGGGACGAGCGTAAAACTATGCGGTTTTACGCGCCAAAAAATCGCGATCATGTCTCCCATTCGCTGGTCAATCTTCAGAAGACCCATGAATTTTTTGAAGCTGAGTGTCGAACCGTGAAACAAGTAATGGTCGAGCTGAGTCATCCGGCGATTAGCTTACTGAAGCTCGACATAGAAGGTGCGGAGTACAAGGTTCTGGACTCGTTACTCACCGATAGAATTTTTCCCCGAATCATTTGCGTTGAGTTTGACGAAGGGCACACGCATCAGGATCAGAAGTACTTTGAGCGGATTATCCAGGCGATCTTAAAACTAAAGAAAGTTGGTTATCTTGCTACTCACTTTGATCAGTGGAATGTGACTTTTGTTAGAGAAGTGGAATCTCAAACTAGTTCTGTTGCCATTTCGGCAGTGTAGATTCAAAATGGACCAATGAAGCTTGGTATCCTCGCTGCATCAATTTCGAGCTCGGCTGGTGGAATTTTTGCGGCAATGCTAGGACAATGCAAAGCTCTCCATGATATTTTTCAAGCAAATATCCAAGTTTTTGGTTTAGACGATGCACGTTCATCAAAAGATGCTCACTCGTGGAAGCCGTTGACGACCTGTACCTTCACAGTGAAAGGTCCTGTGAGTTTCGGATATTCGCCGGACCTGTTCCAGGCCTTGCAGGCAACTAAGCTGGATCTTGTGCATGTCCATGGGCTCTGGATGTATCCATCATTAGCAAACCTTCAGTTGAGCAAGAGGCGACACTGTCCATACATCATTTCGCCGCACGGTATGTTAGATCCATGGGCCTTACGGAATAGTGCATGGAAAAAACGACTTGCAAAATTTTTCTATGAGGAAACTCATCTGCGTGGAGCAGCTTGTATCCATGCGGTTTCTCGATCTGAAGCGCGATCAATTCGAGAGTATGGTCTAAGCAATCCTATATGTGTGGTACCGAACGGAGTTGATCTAATCTCGGACACAGCATCTTGCAAGCCAGGAACATCCACCGATGAAATGGAACTGCTTTATGTTGGCAGGTTACACCCCAAGAAAAATCTGCGAACTCTTCTTTACGCCTGGCAGGAGATTTGTCGGCGGGGAAACAACAATGTTAGGAGGTGGAAACTTACTATCACCGGTTGGGATCAAAACGGGCATCAAGCTGAGTTGAAAGAACTAGCATATCAACTGGGCGTTGACGGAAGCGTACGTTTTTCTGGGCCTCAGTACGGGGCTGAAAAGGATGCCACATTTTCTGCAGCACAGGCTTTTATTTTACCGTCGTTGAGTGAGGGACTTCCAATGGCTGTGTTGGAAGCATGGTCACACGGATTGCCGGTGTTAATCACTCCGGAATGCAACCTTCCTGAAGCGTTTGAAGTGGGAGCAGGGATCCAAATTGGAAATGACTCTACTACGATAGCGGATGGTCTGGCTCAACTGTTTGACATGGAGGACGAAGCACGGAGGGCAATGGGGAAGCGGGGTAGAGAACTAGTAAACGCTCGTTTCACCTGGTCCAATATAGCCCGACAAATGTACTCGGTATACAGATGGATACTCGGCGTTGGTGCAAAGCCTGATTGCGTTGTTGACTAGAACCTATCTCAAAATCGGTTTTGATGAGACTTGGCCGCTGCATTGCTGGCATATTCATGAATAAGCGACTGTGTTGTCAAGTCCTTTGAAATCCGCACTGCCACGGAGTGTGATGTTTGATCATCGCATTCAAGATAGTCAGCAACTTTCGCATACAGGCGGTCAACGCCACCTTGACCGTCTTCCCCGCCGCGCGCAACCGCTGATAGAACGCTCGAATCACAGGATTGCACCGCGCCGCCGTCACGGCGGCCATATAGAGGACCGCCCGCACGGGGCCACGTCCTCCCCCGATGCGCCGCGTGCCGCGCCAGGTTCCGCTATCCCGGTTCAACGGGGCCACGCCCACCAGCGCCGCAATCGCGCGGCGGTTCAACGTTCCCAGCTCCGGCAAGTCTGCCAGTATGGTGCGGCTCAGCACCGGCCCGACGCCCGGCACACTCTGCAGCACGTCGTCCTGCTCACGCCAGATCGGGCTCTGTCGGATCTGCTGCCCCAGCGTCGACTCCAGCTCCGCGACCCGCTGCGTCAACCATTCCATATGGGCGTGGATCTCGATCTGCATGTCGCGCGAAGCGCGGGTGTGTCGGTTCTGTTCCGCTGTCAGCATGGTCAGCAGTTGACGCCGGCGATTCACCAGCGCTTCCAGTCGGCGTGTGGCCTCATCCGGCAGCGGGCGGGCAATGGGCCGCACCGCTTCGGCAAACTGCGCCAGCACCGCGGCGTCCAGCGCATCCGTCTTGGCCAGTTGCCCCGTGGCCTTCGCGAAATGCCGAACTTGCCGGGGATTCACCACGGCGACTGGCAGGGCCGCAGCGGCCAGCTCACTTGCGACATTCAGCTCCAAGCCACCGGTGGCTTCCAGCACGACCAACGTCGGCTGCACGCGACGAAGTCGCCGGACCAGTCGGCCAATCCCACGGGCAGTATGCGGGACGGTCCACCGGGCGCTCGTGGGACGACACGCCACATCCAACTGAGCTTTCGCGATATCAATACCGACATACAGAGACACGGCCATGTTCACCTCCGTCCTGACCCGATCTTGCATCCAATGCGGGCTTTCGGGCCCATGCGACTGTTCGGGTTCTTGGCAAAGAAGGACAGGATGCGCCATGCTTATTCTCGGTCTTACAACCTGGTGCCTATCGGGCTATCGCTGTCCTGGACCAGCACCAGCATGAGCCTAACATACAAGTTGCCTATTGCTCATGGAACACACGGGTATGCCCCGATTGGAAGCGCGGGGGAATGAGTAAAGTCCGAGGGTCACGCTCACATAATCATTTGGAGAGACGGCTCAGTTTTGTAATGGAAATCATGAGATAGAGTACGAGTCCTGCCTAGTGAGACGGGTTTAGTTTTTGGATAAAGTATACTGGAAGTGAGCGATGTATTCGGGAATATGATTGGCATGTGAGTACAGTGGATATCAACGATCATCCGCCGGTATATCCGGCGTCAGGGGAAGCAGGACAACGGACACCTGCATCTTGAACTCTAGGGTGCCACGTTCAGGAGGGAGAATCTGCATCCCGGAGGGATCTCGCGCTATCAGAGCAGAACCTTCACAGATGTTACCCCGTTCATCACCCTATGCAAGTCCACACACTTTCTACAACAAGCTGGGCCGAATTCTGTGGAGTGTGGTATGGATTCTGCTTTATCGACCGACACCTCGATTACTTCACGGTTGGCGTCGGGTTCTTCTTCGGCTGTGTGGGGCAAAGATTGGTAAGGGAGTCCACCCCTACCCCTCTTCAAAAGTGTGGGCTCCGTGGAACTTAGAAATGGGAGATCATAGCTGTTTAGGCGACCATACTAATCTATATTCGGTGGACAAGATTACAATAGGGCCGCGATCTACCGTGAGTCAATATAGTTATCTCTGTACGGCAAGTCATGACTATACGGATCTAAATATGCCCCTGGTTACAGCTCCAATTATTCTCGGCGCAAATGTTTGGATTGCGGCAGACGTATTTGTGGGTCCTGGCGTATCTATAGGAGAAGGCGCTGTCGTGGGTGCCAGGTCCAGTGTTTTTAAAAATGTTGATTCCTGGACAGTCGTTGCCGGCAATCCACTTCAGACGATCCGAGAACGGAACGTAATAACCAATCATGAGTAACGACTTGTGGTTTCCAATATGAAAATGACGAATTGAATGTCTCCCATGATTATCTGCTGCCCACAGTGCTGAACTTTCGGTTCCCATCGCTCTCTCGTCAGAAATATGTGAGTGGATTGCGGTAATGGATCGGTTGCTAATATGTTATCCCAACGCGGCTTCGACATCATCAGGGCGACACCTCAGAATGGGATGGATTTCGACTTCCTATCTTCGACTTCCTATCATGGATACTTGGACACTTAACCATGATGCTGACCGGACTCCAGATGATCATTTCAATGCATTGGGGAGTCACGGCGATATTAAGGCTGGTTTCCCAAACTGGAGAAACTTCTTAATGAAGCTAGGTTCATTGATATTGCGCTCTCATGCGTCGGACAAATTCTCATTCTCGCCAAACCTATGATTGCAGTTGGTAGAGAAATCGACCATGAATGTTTCCGTTCTGATTCTTACGCTTAATGAGGAAGTCAACTTGCCTAGATGTTTGGATTCACTCCACTGGTGTGACGATATCGTTATTTTCGACTCTTACAGCAATGACAGAACCGTAGAAATTGCCAAATTACGAGGCGCGCGTGTATTACAAAGACGTTTTGACAATTACGGGACCCAGAGGGAAGCTGCCCGCGTAGGGATAGAGTATATGCACTCTTGGGTATTGGCACTCGATGCCGACGAGATTCCCGATGAGCAACTGATCAGCGAAATTCAAACGATTGCGGCTATGCCGACAAATACTGTAAACGCATACCGAATGCGTCGTAAAGATTACTTCATGGGGCAATGGATCAGGCATTCAACTTTGTATCCATCATGGTTTATTCGGTTTTACAGGCCGGAGAGCATTCGTTATGAGCCAAGGTCTGTCCATGAATATCCGACGGTGCGTGGCGAGATTGGCGAACTCAAAGGACATCTCGAGCACCAAAGCTTTAATAAAGGGATAGGGGAGTGGCTCCGAAAGCATGTGCGGTATGCCGAACTTGAGGCGATTGAGGACATCCGGGAGCTCCGATCAGGTACGATAGATTGGGGCGGGCTGCTTGCTTATCGTGATCCTGTTCGAAATCGACGCACCTTGAAATCAATTTCTTACAGAATGCCGTTCCGTCCGGTACTGCGCTTCCTTTATATGTATATCTTTAAGCTTGGTTTGCTTGACGGAGCCGCAGGCTTTACGTATTGTCAGCTATTATCAATCTATGAATACATGATTGTCGTGAAAATGAAGGAGTTGCACCGGAAATCTAAAGGCCTACCAATTTGAATGAAGATCGTATTTGTCAATAGATTTTTTTATCCTGATCATTCCGCGACAAGCCAACTTCTAAGCGATCTCGTATTTGGTTTGGCTCGATCTGGCTATGAGATTGTGGTGCTTACGGGCAGGCAAGTCTATGATCAACCTGTGACGTCTCTTCTGAACTATGAGATTCTAGGAGGAGCACAGATCTATCGAATGTGGACAACTCATTTTGGACGGCAGAATTTACTCGGACGGACGGTTGACTATTTCACATTTTATTTCAGTGCTGCCTGGTACCTATTGACCATGCTCAAGTCTGGTGATCTTGTCGTAGCGAAGACTGATCCTCCTCTGATTTCGGTAGTCGTGGCCCTTATGGCAAAAATCCGCGGAGCTGATCTCATCAATTGGATTCAGGACCTATTCCCAGAGATTGCCATGGCGCTTGAAGTACGAGGTGTTCGCATTGTTGGTCCTTTGCTGAAAAGCTTTCGAAACTGGTCTTTGGTTATGGCCAAATTCAATATTGTGCTGGGAACTCGAATGGCTCAACGTCTACTGGACGAGCATATTCCGCAGAATAAAATCAGGTTGATTCACAATTGGGCGGATGGAGATGAGATCCGTCCACTGGAAAGCGGTGCCATTCCCCTCCGATTAGAATGGGGATTGCGGGACAAGTTTGTAGTTGGGTATTCTGGCAACATGGGAAGGGCACATGAATTTGAGACAATCCTTTCAACTGCTGAAGTCCTATCACAGGTAGAAAATGTTGTTTTCCTTTTTATCGGGAATGGTGCCCGTCAGGCGTGGATCATGCGTGAGGTAGATAAGCGAGGTCTAAACAATGTCGTCTTTAGACCCTATCAGCCCAGAGAGCAATTGAAGTTCAGTCTGGGAGTGCCGGATGTGCATCTAATTTCCTTACATCCTTATCTCGAGGGATTGATCGTTCCGAGTAAGTTTTATGGTGTTGCGGCTGCTGGACGCCCTATGATTTTTATCGGTGACACCGACGGAGAAATCCCTCGGCTTCTCAAAGATTCTGAGTCTGGCTGGACAGTTCTGGCAGGAGACGTAGCAAGTCTCGAAATATATATTCGAGACCTTGCGAAATGTCCTGCGAAGGCCTGGCAGGCTGGTTTCAGGGCCAGGCAACTATTTGATAAGCGATATTCCAAAGCTCTCGCTCTTGCCCAGTGGGATGAGGTGCTTGGTCAAGTCGCTCGTTGAGTAGGAATCGATGCTCCTCAGAAGTCAGGAGTGATAGGGAGGTAGCCATGAAAGTCTTAAAGGTGCCCATGCTTCTAACTGCGTTCATGGTCGGAGATATTAGTTCGGTTGTTACTAACGATAATAACTTGCTGAGAGTCGCTCATGTGGCAAACGCCGCAAGCCAGTTTGTGGTTTTTGACGCGAGGTGGCACAAAGATAAGCCTGACCTTTCTCAATATGGATTAAGACCTATCACACTCCTTGGTGGACAACTATGGGATAACGGACCCCATAAGGATTACATGCCAAACAAGAACCGTATTCCAGCTCTTGCAGAGCAAGCCATGGCCAATGGAGGGGTCGCCGTGCTAGACATTGAACATTGGACTATGAAAGGAGACCCTAATGTGGTTTCTGAAAGCCTTTCGAAGTGCTCTGCCATCCTTGAGTGGTTTCGTAAGGAACATCCTGGGCTCCAAATAGGATATTACGGATTTCCTCCGCTTCGTGATTATTGGAGAGCAATCAAAGGGCCTGGTAGCAAGGAATATTTAGAATGGCAAGTCGAGAACGATGCGTTGCGTGGTCTCGCCAGCGAGGTAGATATTCTTTTCCCGTCTTTGTACACATTTTATCCCTCTAGAGAGAAATGGGTAACCTACGCTACCGCCCAAATCAGTGAAGCCCGTCGATATGGTGGGGGGAAACCTGTATATGTTTTTCTTTGGCCCGAATATCATGAGGCAAATCGAGACCTTGCAGGAAAGGGTCTAGAACCAGAGTTTTGGAAGTTGCAGTTAGCTACGGCACGAGCCAATGCTGATGGAATCGTAATTTGGGGAGGTGGGGGAAAGCCATGGAACGAGGACGCTCCTTGGTGGATTGTCACCAAAGAGTTTATGAAAAATATGGATGGACCAGTACCCAAGGCTCAATAGCAGTTGCTGAAGATGGCCTCACAAGTGTACCGCTCTCGATTTCTTGGACACGGTTGTAGCCGTATTCGCCCGACCTGTGGGTCGCATTGTTCGGCGATCGTCGCTCCTCGGCCAACTGTGTGCGTCGTGTTTTGAGGGCACCTCACAAGAAGCCCCTCATCCTCGACGATCGACCTCGTCATGCGGCCTCCAGCGTGACCAGCAGGTCTCGACGTACCTGGATTGGTGAGCGGAACCCATGCCGCTCGATGAGCCACTGTTCATTATAGAGATGCAACCAGTCGAGCAGAGCCTGGCGGAGCTCCTCCACCGTCTTGAACGTGCGCACCCATAAGAGTTGCTCTTTCAGCGTCCGAATGAACCGCTCCGCCACGCCGTTGACCCGGTTGTCAATAATGGACACCACGAATTGCAGCCTCACGCCGCCGGCTGCTGACGGGGCCACTGAAGGGCAAATGCCGCAGGTGAGCGATTTCCCAGCCGAGAATGTCGCCGCTGCCGGTTGTAGAACAGCTCGATGTACTCCGTGATTTCCAGCTGTGCTTGCTCCCGTGTGTCATACCACCGATCATGCACCAGCTCATTCTTCAGCGTCCCCCAGAAACTCTCCATCGGCGCGTTGTCATAGCAATTCCCCTTCCGACTCATGGACGCGGTCATGCCGAACTGCCGCAGTTGCTTCTAATAGTCCTGAGCACAATATTGGGACCCACGGTCGGAGTGGTGGATCAAGCCTGGGCGTGGGCGCTTCACCAAGTCTGTCGTCATCCGAGCTTCCATTGTATACCCGACCACCTCACAGGTGAACAGATCCTTGATGCCGGCGAGATACAGCCAGCCTTCCGCGGTCGGCACGTACGTGATGTCGGTGACCCAGGTCTCGTTCGGTCGTGTCGCCACAAACGTTTGGGCCAAGACATTCTCCGCCACCGGCAGGGCATGACATGATTGGACGCGGTGGTCGTGGTGAACCGCCGAACTTGTGTGCAGCGCAGCCCAGCTTCTTGCGCAGCCGCTTGATGCGCCCGATCCCAGCGGGGAACCCGTCGGCACGCAATTCGGCTTGGAGGCGCTCCGGGCCGTACGTCTGACGGGTCCGCACATGGGCGGCTTGGATCGGCGGCTTGGATCGCCACTTCCAGCCGCGCATTCTCTTGATCGCGTTTCGACGGACGCCGATGCTGCCAGGTATAGTAGCCGCTTCGAGACACCTCCAGCACCCGGCACAACTGACTCAGCGGATAGTGGGCACGCAGCGTCCTCATCAGCGCGTACCGGGCAGCTGCGCCTTCGCAAAGTACGCGGTGGCTTTTTTTAAGATGTCGCGCTCCATCCGTGCTTCGGCAAGATCGAGTTTGAGTCGGGACAGCTCCGCTTCCAGCTCCGTCACGGACCGTTGGCTCTCCCCCAGCGTGGCGAGCTGGCCTCGCCGCGCTCGCCCCACCCAGTTCTTCAGCGTTTTTCCTGATATATTCAGGCGCCTGGATGCCTCCACAATCGGCATCTGCTGGGCAAGGACCAGCTGCACAGCTTGCTCCCGGAACTCCTTCGTATACTGTTGTCGCGGTACGTGTTCCATCTCTCACCTCCAGCCCTCGGATCATAGGTGAAGGCGTCCACTTTTTCGAGCCTACCTCATCCGTCTCGTTCTCTTCATCGCCTCGCTCCTTTCGTTGTCCCCCCTCGGCGGGGCGGGTGAAGCTAGAGTCTGTTGACATTCATTTCATCCAGAGCACGGACGCAACAAGATAGATGAGACTCGCGAAGTTGCGGACCCGTTTGGCGTACCGGGTGGCGACCGCGCGATAGTGCTTGAGCTTGTTAAAGAAGCACTCGATGCGATAGCGTTCAGCATACAGGGCGACATCCGTCTCGCGCAGCTCTTTGACGCAGGAGCGCGGCGGAATCACGGCTTTTGCACCGGAACGTTCAATCGCCTCCACGATCGCGTGACTGTCGTACCCCTTGTCGGCTATCACATATTGCGCAGGCCATTCTGCCAACAACGGCTCCGCCTGCGTATAGTCGGATGCCTGCCCCGGTGTCAGGATAAAGCGCAGCGGATTGCCCAGGCCATCGACGGCGGTGTGGATTTTGGTGGTCAGCCCACCTTTCGACCGGCCAAGGGCTTCCGTCTCAGCCGCCCCCCTTTTGCGCCAGCCGCGTGTTGGTGCGCACGGACGATGGTGGAGTCGATCATCACATACTCAAAATCTGGATCGCCGGCTAGCTGACGAAACATGCGCTCCCACACGCCTGCCTTTGCCCACCGGTTATACCGCTGAAACACACGGTTCCAGGTGCCGAACTGTTCCGGCAGCTCCCGCCAGTGTGCACCGGTCCGCGCGATCCACAGCACCGCATCCACGAATGTCCGGTTATCGGTTGCGGTCCGTCCTGGATCGCTCGCTTTGCTAGGCAACAACTCTTTAATCCGCTTCCATTGGTCGTCTCGTAGCTCGCGTCTCGCCATCCTCCCTCCGGTGGGTGTTCAACAATGCCACACCAATGCCTAGGCGGAAGCTGAATGTCAACAGACCCTAGGCTCCTACTTATCACACTGTCCGAATTTCCAAAGCCCTCTCTCATGAAACAATCTGTTTCCGTTTGATCCAGGATTCGAGGTAATAGGAAATTTTTGCCGGTCTGCACGGAGCTTATACAAAATTGAGCGCCGTTGCATTAATACAGAAACAGTTACTGCTTCGAACCTCCGTCATCTCTCCTTAGTTTTCAGTCATGTAAACCATTCACGCACGGTCCGGGATTTGCTCTACTGTCCCTGTGTGTCTTAGTCTTCCAATTTCTAGGAGGTGCGGTGTTATGCCCATGTTCAAACAATTCTCTAAGAGAGGATTCATCCTCTCAGCTGTTGTAGTGTGTGCCATTTCAGTTCCGATTACGGCAGCGCATGCAGCTCTGGTGAACTATTCGTTTACCGGCAGTATCGACGGTCCGGCCATGTTCCCGTGTCCGGCTCATTTCAATTCGACAATGCAACGGGCGGGAGTGGTGGCGTACATAACGGCGCAGTTACAGGTTTTACCATGAATATAGGGAGACACATGTCGTCGTTTGTGCCGGGTGCCAATGACGTGGCGATTTCCCAGAACATGCGGTGGGCGGGCAAGGACTCTGAGTCTGGTTGGACAATTTCGGTTGGCGATATGGCAGGCCTAGAAGCATGTGTCCGAGACCTGGCGAAATGTCCTGAGAAGGTCCGGCAAGCTGGTTGTAGGGCCAGGCAAATATTCGATAGTCGATATTCCAAAGCTCGTCCTTTGCCCAGTGGGATGAAGTGCTTCGTCAAGCCGCTTGTTAAGTGGGGATCGGTGCTCCTTCAAAGTCTCAAGTGATAGAGAGGTAACCATGAAACTGCTAAAGGTG
Organism: Nitrospira sp.; assembly: GCA_030123625.1. Lineage (NCBI taxonomy): Bacteria > Pseudomonadati > Nitrospirota > Nitrospiria > Nitrospirales > Nitrospiraceae > Nitrospira > Nitrospira sp. The sequence continues at coordinate 4,639,626 of CP126121.1, read as the reverse complement.
CTTGTTCTTTTAATTTTTTTTATGCATGGAGATGTTAGCCCGGTTGCCACTAACGGCGATAACTTACTGACACTCACGCGTATGGCTAATGCCTCAAGCCAATTTGTGGTTTTTGATGCAACATGGCATAAGGATAAACCTGATCTCTCTCGGTATGGATTAAGACCCATCACACTCATCGGTGGACAACTCTGGGATAATGGAGCTCGCAAGGACTACCTGCCAAACAAAAACCGTATTCCAGCGCTGGCGGACCAAGCGCTGCTCAATGGGGGGATTGTTGTACTTGATATTGAACATTGGACCATGAAGGGAGACCATGCCATGGTCTCTGAGAGTCTTTCGAAATGCTCTATAGTGCTCGACTGGTTCCACGAGACATATCCAGTGCTTCAAGTGGGATACTATGGATTTCCTCCGCTTCGTGATTATTGGAGGGCAATCAAAGGGCCTGGTAGCAAGGAATATTTAGAATGGCAAGTCGAGAACGATGCGTTGCGTGGTCTCGCCGGCGAGGTAGATATTCTTTTTCCGTCTTTGTACACATTTTATCCCTCTAGAGAGAAATGGGTAACCTACGCTACTGCCCAAATCAGTGAAGCCCGTCGATATGGTGGGGGAAAACCCGTGTATGTTTTTCTTTGGCCAGCATACCATGAATCAAATCGGGCCCTTTCAGGAAGGAGCATTGAACCAGAATTCTGGAAATTGCAGTTAGCGACGGCACGAGCCAAGGCTGATGGAATCGTAATTTGGGGAGGTGGGGGAAAGCCATGGAACGAGGATGCTCCTTGGTGGATTGTCACCAAAAAGTTCATGAAAAATATTGATCGACCTGTAGACCGGTGCCTGAGTGAGCGGTGTAGGCAGTGAGAGAGAGGGATCCGGAAATTTGGACAGTGTGATAAGTGGTAGCCTGGCTTCACCCATGCCACCGGGGAGGGGTCGACGAGAGGAGCAAGGCAATGGAGAGACCAAAACGGAATCACAGAGCGACGTTTAAGGCGTAGGTAGACTTGGCTGCCGTCAAAGGCGACAAGATCCCTGGCGGAATTGGTTGAATAGTTCAATGTGCACCATTCAGATCACCGACTTGAAGCAGCAACTGCTGGCACGGGCCACTGACGTGTTTGGCGAGGCTAAACTATCGGACACCCTGATCTGAAGACACTTCATGCGAAGATCGAGCAACTGGCTCTGGAGAATGATTTTTCAAAAAGCGCGCAGGCTTGTTGAACGCAAAGCGATGATTGATCCCACGCATAAATTACCCATAGTCCGCAATGTCAGCTCCTCGGGTTGTCCCGGAGCCTGCATGCTGTGTGATCTCTTACGGCAAGAGGGCCTCGCCATTGGGTGGCGACAGGTTGCCACCGCCCTCTTCCTATTTCCACACGTATTGTTTATATCTTCGGTCTGTACGGAGCTTATACAAAATTGAACATCGGTGCACTAGTAGAGAAACAGCTTCAGTTGCAACCGCCGTCATCTCTCCTTAGTTTTCAGTAACATGTAAACCATTCACTCACGGGTCCGGGATTTGCTCAGCTGTACCCGTCCCTTCGTGTCTTAGTCTTCCAATTTCTAGGAGGTGCGGTGTTATGTCGATGTTCAAACAATTCTCTAGGAGAGAATTCATCCTCTCAGCTGCTGCAGTGTGTGTCCTCTCGGTTCCAGTGAGTGCAGCGCAAGCAGCTCTGGTGAACTATTCGTTCACCGGCAGTATCGACGGCCCGGCCATGTTCCCGGTGTCCGGTTCATTTCAATTCGACAATGCAACGGGCGGGAGCGGTGGCGTATATAACGGCGCAGTAACAGGTTTTACCATGAATATAGGAGGATACACGTCGTCGTTCGTATCAGGCGCCAATGCCGTGACGATTTCCCAGAACATGCCGTTGGGCGGTGGCATTGTCGACCGTTGGGCATTGGTGACTGCTGCCACCGGTGAAGCGATCAGTGGTTCTAATCCGCCCGCCATGCCATTCAATTTCGATCTTCGTCTCGATCGTATGGGGGGAGGATTGTTTTCTGATACCAGCCTTCAGAACCCACCGAGCTTGGGCGGGATGAACAATTCGACGACAGGGCGATGGCGGCTCTTTTTCGAGGATGCGAACGGGAATCCATCAGTGTATCTCGGATCGATCAGTAATCTGACAGCCGTGCCGCTGCCGGCTGCGGTGCTGCTGTTCGGAGCGGGGCTGATTTCATTAGTCGGTCTGGGCGCTGGAGGCTTGCGAAATCGCCGGGGTCCCAGGGCTTAATCCAACACAATCTCGCCGAAAGAGTCAGGGCTTGATCTTTCAAGAGAGGTCAAGCCCGTTCATTTCCACAAGACGCAGTAACCTCTCAGCATCGGTTGATCCGGCGCGCATGTAACCTCGCGGCTCGGTTCCTCCTAATCGGTGCTCCACCGGTGAAACTTTCACATGGGATCCAGCATGTTCGCTCTCTCTAGACGTATATGCCTGGAGTATGTGCCAAAAGGAGTAGGCCCTTTTACGGCAAGAGAACAGCTTACTAGGGAAATTGATAGGTACCAGCACGGATCACACGATGCTACTGTCAGGACTCAATTGTTGAGTTGCCAGAACGGAAAGGTTTCAGCTCCGGCTCAAGCTATAGGTAATAATTGTTTTAATGCATGGCTGATTGAAGAGCGTGCCAGGCATGGTTTCTCTAATCGTGAGGGTTCACCGCTTACCGAAAAAATGTATGTGCATGAAAAAAAGAGGAAAGATTACGTCCTGCCACGACAAGGAAGATTTCTTGTTGACTTGCATGTTCTAAATTGCTACGAATTGAATCCGAACAGGTAGAAACAAACAACAACTAGCTAGATAAATAAATATTAGTACTAATGAATAAGGGGCAGATTTGATTGACACAGCAAAATGTTTGTATTTCAAATTATTGCAGAAAATGAAATCAGAAATTATGAATCTTAACCAAAGGGGGCTCCAATGTATATTTTTGTAAGATTTTTGCGAAGCCTCGGAATGGTGGCTGGACTGCTCCTCTCGAGCGGCTTCGTGATGACTCCAGCTATGGCTGCATTAATCACATATAATTTCACAGGCGATGTAACAGGAGTACGTTCACAACTGTCATCACAATTCAATACTTCACAGACTCTGTCGGGCTCCGTAACGCTCAATACACAACCAGACACAAATCCTAATGCAAACAACGGAAGCTATAGCATCCAGGGTTTTCAGATAATGATTGGCGGCTACACGGCACAGATGGGAACTTCTACCTCTGGAGTGGTCGATATCAGGAATGGATCCGGTGGTGGGGCTGGCGCAGATCGGTTCAATGTAACCGTGAATTCGCCCGATGGCAATAATGTGAATTTCTTGGGTCCCAGGCTATTTGACATTCAACTGCGTGGACCGAGCAATATCTTTACGAGTGATGCATTGCCAAGCTCGGTTCCAAGCGTGTCTTCATTCACCAACCGTAACGAGTTTCGTCTCGTTTTTGGACCGGAAGGTGCGGGGAGAGCAGTGACCGGATTCTTGACCTCGCTCACGGCAGTTCCTTTGCCGGCTGCAGTCATTCTCTTTGGTGCCGGCCTTGTGGCACTTATTGGTCTTGGTGCCGGCGGGCTACGGAACCTACGGGCCCCTCAGGCCTAGAAGAGAAGCAGGTTTCTTTTATAGGTCGGGGTTGATGCCTCAATTTGAGGTGTCAACCCCAATTTCTTTTCGATGGATATCGTCAATCGGCGATCACCGTGAACCACGGAAATCTCCGGTGGCCTCCTCACAGTGTGAAATACGCACACAATTTCCTACTATTCATTTGCATGGCTGGATGGGGGGCGTAAGATACGACTTATCTCCGGATCAATTGTATAAAGAGAGTGGTCCTGATTCTTCTCCGGCATTTCCGTATTCGTTTTGCATTGCCCAGCCTTCCAATCTCAATTAGATCGAGCATGCTTTGATGAATCGTAGGGTTTTACTCGGTTTAAGCGTCCTATTGGCCACTGGGTTATTGGGATATCTGTATGCGGACAGCCTCATCTTTCTGTTCAACCGGATCGGCAGCGATGACTATAGCCATGGGATCTTTGTTCCGGCGGTCTGCCTGTTTTTGGTCTGGCAGGCACGGCATCGCATCTCAGCAGTCGGCATTAAAAATTCTTGGTTAGGGCCGGCGATTGTCTCGGCCGGCCTCCTTCTCTATGGAGTAGGTGAACTGGCGACTCTGTATGTCGTGCAACATCTTTCTCTCTGGATTGTGCTTGTGGGACTGGTTATCGGCGCAATGGGCGTGCGGGCCGCTCGCGAGATCATGTTTCCGCTGGCTTATCTCTTGACCGCTATTCCATTGCCAAATTTTCTCTATGCCGGTCTGTCCAGCAAGCTTCAGCTGTGGTCCTCGGCTTTAGGGATCGGTTGCTTGCAACTGATAGGGGTCACCGCCTTTCGAGAGGGAAATGTCATCGATCTAGGTCCGGTGCAACTTCAAGTCGTCGAAGCCTGCAGCGGAATCCGATATCTGTTGCCCCTGGCCTCTCTGGCGCTGCTCTGTGCCTACCTGTTCAAAGATCGGATGTGGAAACGCATTGTCCTCGTACTTTCATCGATTCCGATCTCGATCTTTGTCAATGGATTTCGTATCGGCATGATCGGCTTGCTGGTGGAATGGGACGGGCAGGGGGCAGCCGAAGGATTTTCACACCTCTTCGAGGGTGCGGTGCTATTCATGGCGAGTTTAGGGTTGTTGATACTCGAGATGTGGCTGCTTGCCAAAGTACATCCGATGGGGAGTAGGATGTCATTTTCAGAAAGGTTTACCTGGACCGATGACGGTCAAAGAGCGTTATTAGAGGGTAGAGGCCTGAGGCCTGAGGCACCAACCTCCAACCTCCAACCTTCAGCCTCCAACAGGGTTCTCCCCGGACCCGCCTTCCTTTTCAGCGTGGCGCTCCTTGTTCCGGTCGCCTTTGCTGCAACCTTTCTGACTGATCGTAAGGAGATTGCGCCGACCCGAGCCATATTCGTCGATTTTCCCATGCAGTTCGATGGGTGGGTTGGAACAGCTCTCGCATTAGAAAAACAGTATGTCGATGCCCTTCGGTTTGATGACTATGTATTGGCTGACTTCCGTTCCCACAAAGGCCAATCCGTCACGTTCTATGTGGCGTATTACCAGTCGCAACGAAAGGGCCAGTCAGCACACTCTCCTCAGAGCTGTCTTCCGGGCGACGGATGGGAAATTGCTTCAATGAATGGTGTGGATATCCCGGCCGGCAGCGGAATGGTCCGATCGTCGGTGTATGTGAATCGGGCGGTGATTCAGAAGGGCAATCATAAACAAGTGGTCTGGTACTGGTTCAAGCAGCGAGATCGGATACTCAGTAACGAATATCTCGTCAAGTTCTTCTTGTTTTGGGATGCTATCACTCGAGGACGGACCGACGGAGCACTTGTGCGTGTTTCCTCGGTTGTTGGACCGGGGGAAACAGAAGAGATCGTCGATCAACGGCTGCTACAGCTTGTCTCAGTCGTGGAGCCGGAGTTGAATCGTTACGTCCCGGATTGAGACATGAACGAACAGCTTGTCTCAGATTTATAGAATGTGATGTGAGGGTATCGAAAGAGTATTGCTGTGGTTGCAATCTATTTTGTTCTGATTCATAACTATCTCATGCTGTACAGTGGTCCACACCTGATGCATTCCTCAGGAGAAGGCAGTCATGAGTAGCACGCTGTTTTTTAGTTGCATCACGTCGCTCCTTATCAGTATGGCCTTGATTCCACCCTTGCGTCTCCTGGCTGAGCGGTTCCGTTTCGTGGACTTACCGGGAGACCGGAAAGTTCACAAGCACCCTATTCCGAGTATCGGCGGGATTGCATTTGCGATCGGATCGTTTGCCAGCATCCTGTGGTGGTGTCCTGAGAGTTCCATTAAGTTTTCATTACTTTCCGGCGGGTTGATTATCCTGGGATTCGGCGTCTGGGATGATCGTGTGAATCTCGGTTACCGAGTGAAGTTGCTGGGGCAATTACTCGCGGCGCTTGTCATTGTCTTTGTGGGTGGAATCCGTTTCGAAAGTGTTCCGCTTCTTACCGATGATGAACTGCCGTTGTGGATCGGAGCTCCTCTCACCGTGGTCTTTCTGATCGCAGTTTCAAACGCGGTGAACCTTACGGACGGTCTCGATGGACTGGCCGGAGGGCTTTCATTCTTGACCCTTTGTGGCGTTGCTTATCTGGCCCATCTCTCCGGGGATTCGACTGTCATGTTGCTGGCGATTCCATTCCTGGGAGGTGTGTTGGGATTCCTCCGTTATAACACCTACCCTGCCAGAATTTTTATGGGTGATGGGGGCAGTCAGCTTCTTGGTTTCACGATGGGAGTCCTGACGATCTTATTGACTGATCCGACCAGAGGACCCTTTAGCCCGGCTTTGTCGCTCTTTCTCTTAGGATTGCCGTTTCTCGATACGCTGGGTGTGGCCGGCCAGCGGCTCGCCGAAGGACGGTCTCCGTTTATCGGCGATCGCACACATGTTCATCATAAGCTCTTGCGAATTGGTCTGTCTCACTATGAGGCTGTCACGGCGATTTATGCTATTCAAGTCGGGATGGTGAGCTCGGCCTACCTGCTTCGCTGGCAATCGGACGCACTGATTATATCGCTCTATCTCGTGATTGCGGGATCGGTGCTTGGAGGGTTCATTGCGGCCGGACGAGGGCTGCTGCCCATTCCCGTTTCACAAGACGGAAAGTTCCACTCGGGCGTTACTTTGACGGAATTTCCGAATGGTCCGTGGTTGGCGGACAGACTGATCCGCTTTCTCTCTATTGCCGTGCCGTTATTTTTAATCGGTCTGGTCTTTTCCCCATCGAACGTCCCGAATGATGTCGGTTACCTGTCGATCATCATATTCGGGGTCGTCTTGCTCGGACTCTCGTTTCCTTCTCAAGTCGTCCTTTATTTCGTGCGGGGAGGCCTCTATGTGGGAACGACGTTTTTACTCTACGTTTCCGAAGGTTCTCGGGTGAGCTCCATGCCTGCCGTCGCGATGGCGAACAATATTTTTTTTGTCGTGGTCGCCTTCACGGTATTATTGATTCTTCGTTTCGACGAACAGAATCGTTTTCAAACCACACCGCTCGACTACCTTATGGTGTTCTTAGCCCTTGCGTTTCCATTTCTTCCGGAAGTAAGAGCCGACATCTCGCATTTGGGTGTCTTTGCGGCCAAACTGATTGTCCTTTTCTTTTCCTTTGAGTTGCTGCTCCATGCGTTCTCGAACCGGGTGAGACAGCTGGGTCTCGTTTCACTCTGGATCCTGTTCGGACTCGGAATTCGGATTTTGTTGTAGAGGGATGGGTTAAGGCAATACCCTATGCCATGTCCCATGATTTCAATTATTGATAAGGCAAGGTGCGTGACGACATGACAATCAAGAACTTCATCATCCTTCTCGTGACGTTCCTATGCACGGCATGCGGCGGTCCCGAGGAGCGAAAAGCGAAGTATTTGTCTCTGGCGCACGAGTATTTGGAGTCAGCCAACTATCCCAAGGCACGGGTCGCCCTGAGAAATGTGCTGAAAATCGATCCTCAAGCCGCTGAGGCCTACTATCTCTTTGCGCAAGTTGAGGAAAAAGAAAAAAACTGGCGCAATGCCGTTCAGCTGTATCAGGAGACCATCCGCTTGGCCCCTGATCATGTGGGAGCTTTGATCGCCCTGGCTAAGTACTATCTCGAAGCCCACCTGACGGAGAATGTGATCGAAGCGGCGGACAGGGTGCTGAAAAATGATCCCCGCCATCCTCAGGCTCGCGCGCTGAAGCTTGCCGCACAAGCTGTGACTGAAGAAGCCATTCCTGCTGTTGTTCCACAGGCAGAGACGCTGTGGAAACAGTTTCCGACGGAGCCTGATGTCGCCATCTTGCTGGCAACTCTCTACGGTCAACAGCAGCGGTATCGGGAAGCGGAGGCCACATTGAGACGTGCGCTCGAGGCTCGTCCGATTGATCTGGATCTGCTCAATAATTTGAGCCAGATCCTAACTCAGGCGAAGGATACGTCCGGTGTCGAAACCATTATTCGCCGGATGATCGAAGCGGAACCGAAGTCCATGGACCACCGATTGAGACTGGCCCGCTTCTACGTTCAGCAGGCGGCACATGCCAAAGCGGAAACAGTGTTGCGAGATGCAATCGCTCTAGATCCAAACAGCGAGCAACGTCGATTGATACTGTCCGATCTGTTCGTGAGCAGAAAAGAGTTTCCTTCTGCTGAACTGGTGTTACTTGATGCTGCGGCACAAATTCCACATTCAAGCCAGATTCAATTCGGTCTTGCTTCGCTCTACAGGAAAAGCGGGCAGGATGAGAAAGCCCGCGAGCGTTATGCCGCGTTGGTCGAGGAATATAAGGACAAGCCGGTCGGACTGGAAGCCAAAATCAAATTGGCGGAAATGGACTTGCTGGCGGGAAGACAGGACGAAGCCGAACGGCAGGTTCAAGGGGTGTTACAACAAAACCCCCGCTCTTCCGATGGGTTAATGCTTTCAGGACGAATGGCTTTGGCCAGGCGGAATGGAAAGGATGCGGTGCAGGCTTTCCGCATCGTGTTGCACGATCAACCGGATATGGCGACGGTTCACTATTTACTTGGCCAGGCCTATCAGCTTACCGGTGAAACCAATCTTGCGAAGGAAAGTTTTGAGCAAGCCGTGGCCCTGTATCCCGACCAGGTGGAGGCTAAACGATCCCTTGTGGTGCTGGACAGCAAGAGCGGTCGTTATGAGCAGGCGCATGCACGACTCGATGATCTCTTGAAACGGCGACCCGATGACGTAGAAGCCCTCGGCATGCTGATGATGTTGGATTTGGTGACGAAGAACTGGTCTGAGGCGGAGCGCACTCTTCAGCGCCTACAGGCTGTGGCAAAAGAGAGTCTGTTAACCCATATGGCGGAAGGTCGACTCCATCAGGCGCTCGGTCGATTTGAGCGAGCCGTTGCCGCCTATGAGCGCGCGGCCATCTTGGCGCCGACCGATCCTGATCCTCTCCTCTCATTGGTAAAGTTGGAAGTTGCTCAAGGACGTCTTCATCAAGTGAAACTCCGGATGGAAGCCATGATCGCGAAGCAACCGGATCACCTGTACGCCCACGGATTATTGGGTGAAGTGTCTATGATAGCCGGTGATTACTCCGACGCCGATGCTCATTTTGATCAGGCCACGAAACTCAATCCCAGGTGGTTGGCTCCATGGTTGAATTGGGGAAGTCTGTGGCTTGACCAGAAACGGTTCGATCAAGCTATTCTGGTCGTGAAAAACGGCCTAAAGGCCAATCCTGAGAGTGAAGAGCTGCATATGCTTCTGGCATCAGTCCATTCGGCCCAAGGGAAGGTCGACGAAGTGATAAGCGCTTACGACGCGACATTGCGACTGAACCCGAAGAACGTTCTTGCCGCCAACAACCTGGCGGTTTTACTGGTCGACCATAAAGGCGATCCGCAAAGTCTTCAAAAGGCGTTTGCGTTGAGTCGAGACTTCGAGAAAGAAGCTCCGCATCCTCTGTTCCTCGACACCCTTGGTTGGGTCCGATTCAAGATGGGACAGCAGGAAGAAGCCATTCGGTTATTGAAGCATGCGGTCGCCAAATCTCCGGAAACTTCGACCCTGAATTACCATCTTGGGATGGCGTTCTTCCAATCAGGCAAACCGGAGGAAGCCCGTCCGTACCTTTCAAAAGCATTGAAGCATACTGAACAGTTTGAAGGGCGACGGGAGGCGGAACAGGTTTTAGTACATCTCAGAAGGTAAGGAACAGTCATGTCTTGTTCTGCTCGATCGGTGATAAGGGCCCTGTTGATGACGATGATCGTAATGTCGGCTGATTTAGCTGTGTATGCCGGGGATAGCTTAAATGCCGCGCCGGAGCCCAAGATCGATCCGGGGTATCGCCTTGGTCCAGAGGATGTCATGCTGGTATCGGTGTGGAAGGATGAACAGCTGACGCGAGAAGTCGTCGTCCGCCCCGACGGAATGTTTTCTTTTCCGCTCGTCGGCGATATCCAGGCAGAAGACCGTACCCTTGACGACATTCGTGCTGATCTCGTGAGGCGATTGACGAAATACATTCCTAATCCGAACGTGTCGGTCGCAGTCACCAAGGTTATGAGCTATAAGATTTATGTGATCGGGCGAGTGAATAAGCCTGGTGAGTACTTGATCGGCCATTACACCGACGTGCTTCAGGCGTTGAGTCTCGCAGGAGGGTTGACTCCATTTGCCGCGGAAAACGATATTAAAATTATGCGGCGAGTGAAAGGGATGCAGCAGTCGATTCTGTTTCGTTACGGAGATCTTCGGAAAGGAAGAGACCTGGGGCAGAATATAATTCTCCAGCGCGGTGACGTGGTCATGGTACCGTAGCTGATGCGGTGGAGGCAGGATGTTGGAGGCTGTGATCTGTCTCGATGCTTGAGAGGACTTGGGCAGTGCATCTTGTGGGTCTGTCTCGCGGGATCCAGCATGGCATTCCACAGCGAAGCAGCCGAATGGTCGCTGTCTCCCTCCCTCAGTACTAAAGGTGTTTATAACAGCAACTTGATTTTGACCCCTCAGCCTCACAGTGAGACCTACGGCTTTTGGGTCTCTCCAGCGGCAGAGTTTGCCGGCAAGACCGAGCGCCTTGAAGTGAGCAGCCGGCTCGCCGCGGATGTTGTGAGTTATTTCGGCGGACAGGATAGGCAATTCACAAATGTCTTTGTCCCATTGTCCGTACGGTATCAGGCTGAGAAGGATCTCCTCGGCTTCACAGGCGGCTTCATCCGTGACAATACGGTGCTCGGTGAGGAGCTGCAGACGACCGGGGTGGTTTTACAGTTTCTTCAGCGTAACCAGTGGGCATTTAACCCTACGTGGACAAGAAGTTTGACTGAAAAAATGTCATTTCAATCGGGTATACAATTTTCACACACCACGTATGAGAATGTGAGATTGGTTGATTATCGCGTAATAGGCGGTTCTGGTGGCCTTCGATATCAACTCACGGAGCGCGATCAGGTCCAGTTATCCGGATCGTATGCTGATTTCCATACGACCGACTCTCCATCTCCGTTTCGAGCTGATTATCCCGGGATCAATATGAGTCTGACACATGCCTTTGATGAGTCGCTCACGGGAACTATCCATGGCGGCCCCAGATTCTTGACATCCACTTCACAGACTCAGTTTGGTGACATTACGGCTCGAGAAACGGTGTGGTTGGCAGGAGTCAGCATGTCAAAGAAGTTTGAGAGAGCGGCATTGCATGTCTCGTTCGCTCGGGATCTTGTCCCAAGTGGATTTGGGTTGCTGGTTCAAACCAATCGAGGAGAAGTCATCGGGTCATATGACCTATCGGAAACTCTTGCCTGCTCCTTGGATGTGGTCGGCATCCTTACGTCGGGAAAGACAGCAACGGCTGTCGGAAGAGTCTTTCCTGATCGCAGCTATGTCAGCTTTACGCCCAAGATATCGTGGAAGTTTCTCGAATGGTGGCAGGCAGACTTATTCTATATGTACCGAATGGGTCACATTGATACTGGTGTGGATTCAGCTCAATCACATGCGGTAACGTTCATGGTGACGTATTATCCACCCAAACTCTCATGGTCCTACTAAGGCTATGACACAGACACACGCGTCGATACAATCCGCTGAACGAACCATGAGTTTGAAGGACTACGTCAGGGCCTTTCGCCGACGTCGCAAACTCATCCTCTTGACGGCCATGGGATTCTTGACGGTGTCTTTGACGCTGGCGTTTCTCTGGCCGCCGACCTATAAGTCGACGGCCACGATCTTGATCGAGGAGCAGGAAATCCCGTCCGATCTCGTACGTTCGAGTATTACGAGTTATGCCGATCAGAGGATTGAGACCATCAAGCAACAAGTCATGAGCCGCACCACGCTTTGGAAGGTGGTCGAGCAGTTCGATCTCTACCATGATCAGCGGAAGAACAGCCCGGCCGAGGACATCGTCAAACGCTTCGTCAAGGACATCGAGGTGGAAGTGATCAGCGCCGATGTTATGGATAAACGCACGCAGCATGCGACCAAGGCGACCATTGCCTTTACCGTGGCGTACCAGAACCGGTCCCCTGAATTGGCACAGAAAGTGGCGAACGAACTGACCAGCTTGTTCTTGGGAGAAAATCTGAAGAGCCGCGAACGCCAAGCCCAGGAAACCACCTCGTTCCTTCAGCAGGAAGCGGAAAATCTCGCTCGGCACATCAGCGAGATCGACGAAAAAATCGCATCGTTCAAACATCGAGCCAACGGCGCGCTTCCGGAGTTGATGTCGCTGAATCAGCAGTTGATGAACCAAGCTGAGCGCGAATTGATGGACGTCGACCAGCAGATCCGAAACCTTGAAGAGCGCAAGACCTATCTCGAAGGGGAATTGGCGACGATCAAGCCAAATACACCGATTTTGTCCGTCACCGGCGAGCGCATTTTGGATTCTGTCGAGCGATTGCGGGCACTTCGGGCGGAATATGTGGGGGCGGCAGCCAATCATTCTTCCGATCATCCTGATATTATTAAGATGAAACAGGAAATCGACGCGTTGGAAAAAGAGACCGGTCAAGTCGCCGATGCGGACGAGACCACGAAGCGTCTGGTAGAGGCTCGATCTACATTGTCGGCTGATTCGGACCGTCTGGGGAATGATCATCCGGATGTCCTCCAGACTCGGAGAAAAATTGCCGCACTCGAACAGGAAGTCGTTCGACTCAAAGCCGTGCCTGAGAGGAAGATCACACCGCGCCCGGAAAATCCAGCCTATATCAATCTCCAAGCTCAGTTGAATTCTGCGACTTCTTCATTAGAGGCATTTCGAAAAACCCGTCTGGAGATCAAGCGGCGGCTGCAAGTGTATGCGACACGCCTGGAAAAGGGACCGGAGATTGAGCCGGAGTACCTGGTTCTGATAAGGGATCGCGATACATCCGGGCAAAAATATCAGGACATTCGGTCAAGATTGTTGGAGGCGAAGGTGTCGGAAGGATTGGAAGTGCAGCGGAAAGGCGAACGCTTTTCATTGATTGATCCGCCCAGCCTTCCCGAAAAACCTTTCAAGCCCAATCGGCTGGCCATTATCCTCTTAGGGCTTATCCTTGCTGTCGGTGGAGGAATCGGCTCAGGCGCCGTGGTGGAATCGCTCGATCATTCAATCAGGACACCCGATCAGCTGGCGATCCTGACGCAACAATTTCCTTTGGCTGTGATTCCTTTTATGCCGAATGAAAAAGATCTCTTTCGGGCGAGAATGCGATGGCGTCTCATCAAGACCGCCGGCGTCAGCGTCTTGGCAGTGACGCTCGTCATCTTGCATGTCTTTGTCGTGCCTTTGGATGTGTTGTGGTTTGCTGCATTGAGACGTTTCGGCGGCGGATAGGTTGGATAGAAGGAGTACCATGGATCGAATACGAACCGCACTTGAGCTGTATAAAGAGTCGGAGGGCACATCCTCCGGTAGAATCAGCTCGAAACGAGTTGCGGAGCACTCGCTCCCGTCTTCCATCACCTACACACGGACGAGGTCGCTCATTGTCCCGCTTCCCGTTCTGCGCGAGCATCGGGTCATGGCCGCGAATAAATACGGACCATTCATCGATGCCTATAAAATTCTCCGGACGCAGGTCATGCAGCGACTGCGGGAGAACGGGTGGAATGTGGTGGGGGTGACAAGTCCAGGCTACGGGGAAGGAAAGACATTGACGGCCGTCAATTTAGCGGTGAGTCTCGCGATGGAAACAACGCAAACAGTGCTGCTTGTCGACTCGGATCTTCAGGATCCCACTGTGCATCACGTATTTGGTTTAAAGAATTGTCTCGGGCTTGCGGACTACTTGCTGGACGACCAACCGGTCGAAGACCTTCTTGTCCATCCAGGAATAGGACGATTCGTTCTGCTGCCGGGTGGGCGCGCTCTCTCGAACTCCACTGAGATTTTGACCTCGCCCAAAATGTTGGCCCTGGTTGAAGAGTTGAAACATCGGTATCCCTCTCGGGTTGTCGTGTTCGACCTGCCCCCATTGCTCCACACCGCGGATGTGTTGGCGTTCTCTCCTTACACCGATGCGCTCCTCATGGTGGTAGAGGAGGGGAAGACAACGGGTGAGGAACTACAGCGGGCCTTGACCTTGGTCAAGGGTTCCCGTCCCGTTCTTGGAACAGTGCTGAACAAAGCCGGGAGATCGACTCTGACTGTTGCGGAGATGAAGAAGAGGCTAGCCACATAGGCGCAATAGAGACCCTAAGCCGCGCACCCATGTACGAAACATTCTATCACTTGAAAACCAAGCCGTTCGCGCTTGTGCCGGACAGTAGTTTTCTGTACTCCGGTTCAGAGCACCAGGCTGCGTACAGCTTGCTCGAGTATGGCATTTTGAGCCAGGCGCCGTTTATGGTTTTGACCGGCGAGCCTGGCGTCGGGAAGACATCCCTTCTCCAGAAGCTGATTGCAGAACACGGCAATAGACACACGATCGGTCTGGTCACACATGCGCACTACGATATCGAACATCTGTTACCTTGGATTTTGTTGTCTCTCGGATTGAGCACCAAGCGGCTTGATCCGATCGAGGCCTATCACCTGTTCTCGGAATTCCTGGCTCAGGAGTCGAAGAGCCTTCGCCGGGTCATTCTGGTCATTGACGAAGCTCAAAATCTGGGCGCCGAACGGCTGGAGGAGCTCCGGCTCCTCTCCAACATGAACGACGGCAAGATCTTAAAATTGCAGATCATCCTTTCCGGCCAGCCTGATTTGTATACGTTGTTGCAACGTATCGACATGACTCAGTTCGCTCAGCGGATTGTGGTTGATTATCATCTCAAACCGCTGACGGAGGTCGACACGGCACGGTATATTCGCCATCGACTACGAGTCGCCGGCGGACATCCGGCTCTTTTTACCAATAAGGCTTGTTTGCTGATGCATCGTCTGAGCCAGGGGAATCCGCGTCTTATCAATCAAGTGTCCGATAGAGCATTGATCTACGGGTATGCCGAGCAAGCAAAAGTCGTCACTTCCAAGTTGGTGGCTCAAGCGGCTCTTGATCGAACGAAGGGAGGAATCCTTCCTCTTGCCGCCAAAGACGAGCTGGTTGCGCTGGCGGCTGCTGCTGAGGATATGACCGAGATAGATGATCCTCTGCCCGGTATCGAGACCGAAATCAACGCTGATGAATCGTTCGGCTCTCAACCGCCGGATTCTCCAGAGAAAGCGTACGCCCAGGGAATGACTCTCAAGAACCAGGGACGGTTCAAAGAGGCCGTGGACATGTTCCATCTTGCGGCGCGAGGCGAGTCGATGTGGCTGAAGTCTCATGCTCAGGTCGGCCTCTGCTATAGAAGGATGAGGGAACATCAAGCGGCTATCCAAGCGTTCCGCACAGCGCTGAATGATCCGTCTGCCTCACCGAACGACGGTATTGATGTCTTGTATTTCCTCGGGCAAAGTTTGGAGTTTACCGGACAGATCGAGGAAGCCCTGGAAATCTATGGTCGCGTCAATCAATTGAATCCAGGATTCGCGAGCGTCGCCGATCGAGTAAGGGGATTGCGGCAGAGCCTGGAACAGACAAGCCAAGAGAAGGAGCCGGCTATGTCGAACAGTTCATGGCTTGGCGGGGCGATCAGGAAATTGTGGCGTTCTCTCACCGGCGGTCGGAAGTAGAGAGTCCTGACTGTCCCCGCATTTCCACTTTTCACTGATGTTCTAAGCCTCCGATAGTTGCGAGGAGTACACAAGCATCTGCCGGATCCCATGAAGGACTTGGCTGACCCCCGAAGTGAGCCACGGCTCTCTGTGGTAGGCTCGTGCCTCAGTGTGGAGAGAGGTGGTTATGAACTGTATTCTGGTTCGTCACGGGATTGCTGTAGAGCCTGATGAATGGGATGGAACGGAGGAGAATCGCCCTCTCACGGAGAAGGGGAAAAGACGTGTTCGGCAGGCTGCCGAAGGGTTGGCAGCACTCGACTGTAAGCCGACCCATTTATTCACGAGTCCCTTCGTGCGGGCCTACGATACGGCGAGGCTGCTACGCGCGGTCGTCTGTCCAACTCTGAAGATTGAAATACGGGAAGAATTAGTTGTCGGAGCCAAGCCTGAGCGGCTGATTGGATTGTTCCGCGCACTCCCGTCGGACGCGGTGGTGGTCTGTGTGGGACATGAGCCTCAGCTTGGTGAAGCGGTAAGCCTGTTGCTCTGTGGACAAGCCCTTCCCAACTTTCCACTTAAGAAGGCCGGGGCTGCGCTCGTTGAATCAGAGGGCATTATCAATCAGGGCGAGGGGCGATTGTGCTGGTGGCTGCAGCCGAGGCAGCTGCGAACCATGGGCAAGCGGGCGTGCGGCAAGAAACGGGCTGAACAATCTTAAGAGGGCGCCGGTTCAGTATTGACCGTAGCTTTGTGGTTCTGGAGTACCGGGAGAATATATCCTCGGAGTTCATTCTGGATCTCTTCGGGCGACTTTCTCGCGTCGACGACATTGAAGCGAAATTCAATCGCCATCTTGTCGAATTCTTCGATCAACAGCGATTGGTATTTTTTGAAACTATCATAGAGATCGCCTCCAAGACGGAGATCCATGCCGGATTCCCAGTAATTCATGCCGGTGGTCTCGATGACTCGAAGTGCCAGAGTTTCAACATCGATTCGAAGGTAGCAGACCAAGTCGGGAATCAATGCAAACCCGAACACGTCACGGATCCATGTTCGGTCGGCGCTCCGCACAAAGTCGCGCGCGAATGCCGTGTAGATATAACGATCCGTCAAGACGACGAATCCGGATCGGAGAGCCGGAATGATCTGATGCTCGAGGCGATCGGCGAAATCCGTCGCATAGAGCAGACTGAGCGACCAGCGATCGACGATATTGCCGGCCTTCGCCATTTCGATAGTCTTGGACATCAGATTGGAACGGGTCCATCCGGTCGTCATCACTCCGTACCCCTGGACCTCCAGCCACTCTTGCAGCATCTCGATGTGGGTCGATCGGCCGACTCCGTCGGTTCCTTCGATGGCGATCAACTTGCCTTTCAGCTCACTCGGATCTAGGTATTTCAAACCGTCGCCAAAAAAGCGTGCGTCGGCCATAGGTGCCTCGTCTGGGTTTATAGCCACGGAGCGCTTCTTCCACCAGCGCCCGCATCTGTTCCTGTTGCGTCTCGATGTCTTGGGTCGCATCCATCGTCAACAGCCCACATTCATCGACGATCTTGTCGTACTCAGCAAGAATCCGTGATTGAAAGAGTCGGAAACTTTCGGTGATGTCCGGGCTCAGATCCATGTCCATGCCGGCTTCATAGTATTTGAAGTGGCCGCGAGTCCCTCGCGAGAGCCGAGAGATGGCGACTTCGATCGGGACTTTGAAATAAAACGCCATATCAGGCTTGATCGCAAACGCGTAGAGTTTGCGGACCCACTCGTTCGCCACGCCGCGTACCACGTCTCGCGCAAAGGCCGTATACATATATCGATCGGCTAGGACAAGCATGCCCGCCTTCAGAGGCGGGAGGATCTGATGATAGAGCCGGCTGGCAAAGTCCGTGGCATGCAACAAACTGAACGTCGTGGGTGTGAGACTCTTCGATTTTTTTCCTCGTTTCGTGGTTTCTTTCACGAGCTCCGATGAATTCCATTCGGTAAAGAATACCTTGTGGCCTTTGGACTCCAGCCATTTATGCAACAGTTGTAGTTGAGTGCTTTTGCCTGACCCATCAATACCTTCGACGATGATCAGTTTCCCGGGATGAGGGTGAGGAGCTGCCTTGAGTAGGTGGGGCTCGGTCATGATGGCTCGGTTTCCGGCAGCATGCCCGAGAACAGGACAGGTCGATGGAAGACCTGTTCGAACAGGTCGGCTCTGCTTTTTGCGGCCCATAACTCCATCTCAGCGTCTCCCGTCAGATGCACTTTGATCGCAATCTGTTTCCCAAACTTGACGTGTACGGCACGAACCAGTGAGAAATGGGTCCGATCGAGCCCGTCGGCCAGCCGCAGCAACGAAGCAAGGATCCTGACCACACGTTGCAAGCGCGGTGTCAGACAGTCGAAGGCTTCATGCTTCAGCGACGGCAAAGCCCGCCGGTGGTAACGGGCGATGTTGGCGATCACATCGATTTCCTCAGACGCCAATCCACCCAAGTCGCTATGTTTGATGAGGTAGTACGTGTGTTTGTGATGTTGTCTTGGGTTGATGAGATAGCCGACATCGTGCAGAATGGCCGCGTACTCCAGCCAGGTACGCTCCTGCTGTCCCAAGCGATGTTCTCTCTTGGTTTGATCGAACAGACTCAGTGCCAAGTCGGCCACATGCAGTGAATGAACCTCCGGCGCCTGGCAGCGTCGGGCAAGGCCGATCACGTTGCGACGGCGAACGTCGGGAATATCATTTTCGGCTTTGAGCCCTTCTCGGTGCCGCACGATAAAATCGTAGATGACACCCTCACGAATAGCTTTGTCGCAGAGCGTGATCTCGCTGAGATCGGACAGTTCCAAAAGCCTGCGGAGAATCACGGCAGTCGGCAACAGCGTATCGACACGCTTTGGGTCTAGACCGGGAATCGTCAAACGGGCCTTCACTGATGACCGAGCCAATTCCGTTTCGAGGCAACGGAGATCCTTTAATGAGACGGTCGCCAGATTATGCTGCGGCAATGGTCGTCCGGTTTGACGAAGATGGACCACTTCACCGATGTTCCCTGCCATCCCGGAGGTGGCGACCAATGAATGAAACTTCTTCATCTTGAATGATCCGAGCGCGTCGCGCAGATGAGTAAGTACGGCATCGTTCAAGGCATGCAGCATCGACTCAGACGGTGGAGCTTTGGGAAGGAATTGCTCAGCCAAACGAATCGCTCCGAGTTTGAGACTCTTGCCGTGGATCAGACCTTCTCGGTTCCCTGCGATCAACTCTACGGAGCCGCCCCCGATGTCGACGACGAGCGTCGGTCCGTCCGGGAGGGCGATACTGTGTTTGACGCCCAGGAAGATCAGCCGAGCTTCCTCCGTCCCGCTGATGACCCGCACCCTCAGTCCTGTTTGCTCCATGATCAAGGCCACGAAGTCGCCGCCGTTTTGAGCTTCACGCACGGCGCTGGTCGCGACGGCGATGATACGTTCGAATCCTTTGTTGCGGGCGAGCGTGACCAGCGTCTTGAGGACTTCCAGCGCACGGGTCATGGTCTCCTCCGAGAGCCGTCTGGTTGAAAATACACCGTTGCCCAGACGCGTCATGTCCTTAAAACGGTCGAGTATTTTGAAACCGGCATCCTGGAGAATCTCAGCCAGTACCATATGAATGGAGTTCGTCCCGATATCGATCACGGCGAGCTTAGACACAGAAGTTCCCTACGTGTGGAAAATCGATGGACATTAATGAAAGACGGGCCGCCTGTCAACAATCAGAGCGTAAATTGTATGGTACATGTGTCCGACTGCGGTGGAGCGGAGCGGAGTAGAACCGGATATTATTCGACGACGAAATGGACGCTCCGGTTTCGTTGTCTGCACTCGCCGGAATGCTCCAAACACAGCGGGCGATCTTTCCCGTAACTGGTTGTCCGGACATCTAGGGAGAGACCAAGTTCCAGAAGGTAGGATTTCACATTCCTGGCTCGACGCTCTCCCAGCACCAGATTGTACGCCGATGTGCCGAATTCATCGCCGCGCCCTTCGAGGAGAAGAAGTGCCACCTCGTCGCGTTGCAATTGCTTGGCATCAGCCTCTAAGACGCGCATCGCGTCAGCTCGGATGGTATCCCGATCAAAATCAAACAAGACGTCGCCCAGCGTCGGGCCGCCGGCGTTTCGAGACAAGAGCTCGGATCGCATGGCGGGACTTGTTCGCGAGTCGGTCAGTAGTTCATCATCAGGAGGAATGTCTTTGATCGCGGGTTCCGTGATCAGTTCCACTTGCCCCGGCCCTTCTTGGCCTGATTCCGATCCCCACCACCATTTTACCGCGCAACCCTGTACGAGGAGTATGGCGACGACGAACATGCTCGACGCCATGGCACCGCGCACCTGTCTCATAGAGCCTCCTCCGAGTGAAGGATGAGTTGATCGTTATCGAGGAAGCCTCGTCGCCTCTTCATAGATGGGCCGCGGATCGGCGATCGGTTCCCATTTTAGGATCGCCAGCGAATCCTCAACGTATTTCGGCGTCCGCATGCCGTTCAAGACACAGGTGACTCCGGGCGTGCTCGTGAGGAGCCACAACATTTTTTGTGACAGTGAAGCGGCGCGGTGTGATGTCGGTAGGAGAGGGTCGATCGTTCGCGTAACCCGTTCGGTCTGGACGCGGCTCTTTAGGATTGCTTCGCGACGGAACCCCCGCAGCAGAGTCAGCAGCTCCGGAATGTAACGTTGGCGCCAGCGTTCCCATTGTTCGGCCACGTCTCCGGAAAGCTGGTGTGTGAGCAACTGTAAGACTTGATTGATGTGCGGAGCGATCATCCGGTGCTCAAGGTGTTCCCAATGTTCGAGCCCTTGAATCTGCTGACGAATACGGCGCAGTTCCGCAGACCAATTGAAGTATGCATCCGATGTCGTCCCTGTTTCGGACGGGGGGATATTCGGCGCGAGGGATGTTCTGTATTCCTGTTCGAGAGCGCCCACCTTGCTCAGATAGTGATCGATATCGATGGGCGGGTCTTCGAGCGGGAGATCTGCAAGCCGCAACATTCTGTTCGAAGCCACCATGGCATTCAATGGTCGATTCACCAAGATTGCGATGTTGTTCTCTCGTGCATACTCGAGGACGGTCTGCCGGTTGGACTCTCCGGTATTGACAGTCACGGCGGCTCCGGACTCGAAGAAATTCATCGGGCATTGAAGCACCCGAAAATGATCGGCGGACACACCGGCGGATCGGGCCGCGGCCTGGGCGGCTCGCAGCATCCTCGCGAGCGACGTCGCGTCCGGGTCATCGGCTGCAGAGGTGATGGTGTTGGACGACACGCCGTAATATCGAAGTCGCCCTGCCGAGACCTGGGTTTCGAAGTAGACGAACGCCCGTTCAAGCCGGGCATAGAAGTCGTCTCGAACGTTCTCCAGGACTCCTCCTCCGCGATGTGCCGCCTCCAACAGGAAATATTCCGGATTGTGCAGAAGGCAGATATCGAGCGTGGCAAGTCCTAGGCGATCCAAAGACAGAGTCAGTTGGTCCCCCAAAAATTCCGGATGCATGCAATGCCACATACCGTCCCCGTACTTCACCAGTTCAGGATAAGGGCGGCCGGATTGTTCTTTGGCTTCGGCAAGCTTGAGATTCTGCCCTTGGATATACCCGATTTTGGAGACCACGATGATCTCATCGCGTCGAACCTCACCGGAGGCCACGAGTTCGGCCAGCACGGATCCCACCAACCGTTCGCTGTCGCCGTCGGTGTAGTTCGTCGAGGTGTCGATGAGATTGCAAGACTCCCGCAATGCCTTTTTCAACGCGTCGCGGTATTCAGCATTCTGTGTATCGACGCGATATGTTCCGAATCCTAACCTGGTCGTGGTCAAGCCTGTCGCGCCGAGCACGGTGAAGCCGTTTGCCGATCCTGCCTCGCCGTCTCGTGCCATCACTCGAGACGCATAGGCCGCCGTACCCTGGACCGTGGCGCTTCCCGAGAGACTGGCGCCTCGCAACAGCTTTGGTTCGGCTCCACGATCCGTCGATGCCCTCCGGTCGGCCTGCAACGCCTCTTCGACGGAACGAGGATCGGTGATCGGTTGCTGACAGGTGTAATTCCGACAAATGTACAGAGTCGCCTGACCGGAAACGACCGGTCTGTTCTGTAAGAGTGGAAGAGAAGATGGTTGCTCGGGAGAACCCGTCGCGATGATGCGATTGGGAAGGTAGCAGCGCGCCACCGCTTCACGAAGAACGTGAAGGTCGTCCTGCGTCTCATCGCCCACGATGGCCAGTTCCACCGGTCCTTCCGTGAGAAAATCGACCACGGCCAGACTCTTGGCGAACGCGCGTGGGAAACGGGTTATTTGCCGACCGTAGGCGCGTATGGCCGCGATCGCGGCGCGGCGCCAATCTTCACGATCAAAGTGGAAAGACAGTCGGGCAAGCGCTGAAGCGGCCACAGCGTTGGCGCTGGGAATAGCTCCATCCATGCCTTCCCGGTGTCGGAGAATGAGAGATTCATGGTGCGTTGCGGTGGTGAAAAACCCGCCCTGTTCCTGATCCATAAAGTCGCTGATCAGATACTCCGCCAGCCGCGCGGCCGCGTGGAGGTACGATTCACGGGAACCGGCCTCATAGAGATCTACCAGTCCTTCGGTCAGGTACGCATAGTCTTCAAGATAGGCATCGAGATGGGCGCGATCGCCGCGTGATGTGCGCAGTAATCGGCCGTCCGGCTTGGCATGGCTGCGTAGCAAAAAATCGGCTGTCCGTTGAGCGCTGTCAAGGTAGTCGGCATTTCCGAACACGCGGGCCGCCTCGGCCATGGCCGACAGCATCATGCCGTTCCATGCCGTGATCACCTTGTCATCCAGTCCGGGATGGACGCGATGTCGGCGCGCTTCGTACAACAGAGGCTTCGCACGAAATGCGATCCCCATCAATTCGTCCGTGGTCAGATTTAGTCGCTTGGCCACTTCTTCGATCGGGCGCAGCCGATTGGGGATGCTCGTGTGTTCCCAATTGCCTGACTCCGTGATGTCGTACAGGGCGCAGAAACGCCGCGCCTCCTCATCATGTTTGAGAACGTTCCGCACTTCGGTCGGAGTCCACACAAAGAACTTTCCTTCGACACCTTCAGAGTCGGCATCCGTCGAGGAGTAGAATCCGCCTTCCGGTCCGGTCATTTCCCGGCGCACATAGTCGAGCACCTCGGTGGCCACCTGTCGATAGAGAGGGTTTCGGGTGACTTGATAGGCCTCGACATACACGCGGGCCAAGAGCGCGTTGTCATACAGCATTTTTTCGAAATGCGGCACCAGCCACCGCGCATCGGTCGAATAGCGGGCAAAACCACCACCGATGTGGTCGTAGATTCCTCCGGCGGCCATCATGTCGAGGGTCTTGGTCACCATCGTGAGTGCGTGGGGATTTCCCGAGCGTCGGTGGCTCCGGAGTAAGAAGGATAATCCCATGGCCGGGGGAAACTTGGGCGCTGTTCCGAATCCACCGTGGGTTTCGTCGAAATCGTCCTTGAACTGAATAACCGCTTCTTCAAGCACCGCTTCGCTGATGGACACAGGGGAGGGGAGCTGTTTCAAGCCTTGTAACCGGGCCGTCAGCTCTTTGGCTTGCTCCCGGACTTCCGATGGACGTGTATCCCAATAGTCCGCAATCTTCTTCAAGACGGTGCCGAAGCCGGGTCGACCCCATCGGTCTTCAGGAGGAAAATACGTGCCTGCGAAAAACGGCTCTTGCGCGGGCGTCAGGAACACCGTCATCGGCCAACCGCCCTGACCCTGATTCATCGTGACGGTGGCGGCCATATAGATCTCATCGAGATCGGGTCGTTCCTCCCGATCCACCTTAATACAGATAAACCACCGATTCATGAGCTCCGCAATCGCCTCGTTTTCAAAAGACTCGCGTTCCATGACATGGCACCAGTGGCAGGCGGAATAGCCGATCGAAAGCAGGATGGGCCGATTCTTTTCTTGGGCCACCTGCAAGGCTTCCGGTCCCCAAGGGTACCAGTCTACGGGGTTGTAAGCGTGTTGCAACAAATACGGGCTGGTTTCATGGACAAGACGATTGGGACGGCGGTCAGTCTGAGAAGCACTCATAATTTTTTGACGGTATCATCCATGAACGGAGAGGGTCAACTCAAGCCCCTATGGAAACTTAGATTGGCGTCAAAGCGAGCCGGCAAGTCCTTTGTTGCGATGCCGAGCACAACAGAGTCTGTGTTATTGATGGAGTTATCTGACGTCGACCGTGCGATACGGCATCCGCAGAAAGCGAAGACGCATACGGTCGAGATACAGGTATACGACGGGCGTCGTATAGAGGGTCAGCAACTGACTCACGAGTAAGCCGCCTACGATGGCGATGCCGAGCGGTTGGCGCAATTCCGATCCTACTCCCGATCCCAGAGCCAGTGGCAGTGCGCCGAACAGGGCCGCCATCGTCGTCATCATGATCGGCCGGAAGCGCAACAAGCAGGCCTCATAGATGGCGTCCTCCGACCGTTTGCCGCCTCTGCGCTCGGCAACCAAAGCAAAATCGATCATCATAATGGCATTCTTTTTCACGATGCCGATGAGCAGAATGATGCCGATGAGCGCAATCATGCTCAATTCCGTCTTGAAGAGAAGCAGCGCGAGCAAGGCGCCAACGCCGGCGGACGGAAGCGTGGAGAGGATCGTCAGCGGATGGATATAGCTCTCGTATAAAATGCCCAACACAATGTAGACCGTCAGGAGCGCGGCAAGAATCAGCAAGGGCTGATTCTCAACCGATGCTTGAAACGCCCTGGCTGTCCCCTGAAAACTGCCTTGAATACCGGCCGGCAGTCCAATCTCCCGCATCGACTTCTCGATGGCCTCTACCGCCTCGCCAAGCGATACTCCCGGGGGCATATTGAAGGACAGCGTGACGCCGGGAAATTGTCCCTGATGATTGACCAGCATCAGCGTATTCGTCGATTCATAGTGCGCCACCGCGCTCAGCGGCACTTGCGCTCCCGTCGTCGCCCGCACGTAGATCTCATGGAGCGTGGCGGGGTCTTGCCAGTACTGCGGAGCAACTTCCATCACGACGTGATACTGGTTGAGAGGCGTATACAGAATGGAAACCTGACGCTGGCCGAACGCATCGTAGAGCGTATCATCGATGAGCTGTGGGCTCAGTCCAAGCCGCGAGGCCGTGTTGCGGTCGAAGACGACCAGCGACTGGATTCCTTTGTCTTGCTGGTCGCTGTTGATGTCGGCAATTTCCGGTAGCTGGCGCAACTGCCGTTCGACTCTCGGTGCCCAGGTATTCAATTCGGCGAGATCCACGCTTTGCAGGGTGTATTGGTACTGCGCGCTGCTCACCCGGCCTCCGATGCGCAAATCCTGTATGGCTTGCAATACTGTCGGCGCGCCAGGCATCTGGGCCAGCTGGGGGCGCAACCGCGCGATCACTTGATCCACGCTGACCTGTCGCTCCTGAAGCGGTTTCAACGCAATGTACATGCGGCCTGAATTCGTGTTACCGCTGCCGCCGCTGAATCCCGTCACCGTTTCTACTGCCGGATCGCTCTTGATGATATCCACGACCTGGGTGAGCTTCTGACGCATGGCTTGGAACGAAATGTCCTGCGCCGCCTGAATGTTCCCGAACATGCGACCGGTGTCCTGCTGCGGGAAAAACCCTTTGGGAACGACGGTGTACAGGTACACGCTGAGCACCATCGTGGCGAGCGTCAACGTGAGCATGCTGCGCGGATGGCACAACACCCAGGACAGGCTGCGAGCGTATCCTCCGCGCATGCCTTCGAAGAACCGATCGGCGAGCCGATACCACGTTCCATGTGCGTGGCTCCCGTGGGATATCAACATTCTGGCGCATATCATAGGGGTCGTTGTGAGGGACACCACGAGCGAGACTAGAATCGCTACGGACAAGGTGACGGCGAATTCCCGGAAGAGCCGGCCCATCATGCCGCCCATGAAGAGGATGGGCAGAAAGACAGCGACCAGCGACAGCGTCATTGACAAAACGGTGAACGTAATTTCACGCGCGCCGCGCAGAGCCGCTTCCAACGGTGCCATGCCGTGCTCACGATACCGGCTGATGTTTTCAAGCACGACGATCGCATCGTCGACGACAAAGCCGGTTGCGATCGTCAGCGCCATCAACGACAGATTATCCAGACTGTAATCGAGCAGATACATCACGCCGAACGTACTGATCAACGATACCGGCACGGCGACACAGGGTATGAGCGTGGCACGGACGTCCCGGAGAAACAGGAACACCACCAGGATCACGAGGAGCACCGAGATCGCCAGCGTCCGTTCGACGTCATGCAGAGAGGCGCGGATGACCGGCGTGCGGTCGCCCATGACCGAGAGGGTCATGGTCCCAGGAATGGATGCTTCCAGCTGCGGAAGCAGGGCCCTCACTCGGTCCACAGTTTCGATGATATTCGCTCCCGCCTGTCGGTAGATAATGATGAGCACTGCCGGTGTCCCGTTCGCCACACCCATGGTTCGGAGATCCTCGACCGAATGCTCCACGGTCGCGATGTCCGATAAGCGGACGGCTCGTCCGTCCCGATAGCTCACAATCAATGGGAGATAATCCTCGACGCTTTGCAGTTGATCGTTCGTCCTGATCTCCCACGTGCGTGCCCCATCGCTGAGCTGGCCTTTCGGGCGATTCACGTTTGTCCGGCTCAACATCTGCCTTACGTCGCCTAAACCGATCCCGTACTTGTTCAACGCCGTGGGGTTCACATCCACACGGATTGCGGGCAACGATCCTCCTCCCACATAGACCTGCCCCACGCCTTCGATCTGCGATAATTTCTGCTGAAGGATGCTGGAGGCGACATCGTACATACGGCCGCGGCTCACGATGTCTGACGTCAAGGACAGAAGGAGAATCGGCGCGTCGGCCGGATTGATCTTGCGATAGATGGGTCTGGTGGGGAGATTGGCCGGGAGATCTCCGGTGGCTGCCATGATCGCGGCTTGAACATCCCGTGCCGCGCCATCGATGTCGCGGCTCAGTTCGAATTGCAAGGTGATGCTGGAAGAGCCGAGCGAGCTCGAAGAGGTCATCTCCGTGACGCCGGCGATACGGGCGAATTGATGCTCGAGCGGAGCCGCCACCGACGTCGCCATGGTTTCCGGGCTGGCGCCTGGTAGGTTGGCCGCCACGCTGATCGTTGGAAACTCGACTTGTGGCAGTGCGGCGACAGGAAGAAACCGGAAAGCCACGATACCGACAAGCGTGATGCCGACGGTCAGCAGGGTCGTGGCGACGGGACGTCGAATGAAGGGTTCAGACAGGTTCATCAGGCACCAGGAGTCGGGACTGCGGTGTGTGGAGAGGAAGCCTTGAAACGTCGCGCCAGCCGGTCAAAGGCCAGGTAGACGACCGGCGTCGTATAGAGTGTCAATATTTGACTCAGGATGAGCCCGCCGATGAT
The DNA here is from genome assembly GCA_030123625.1 of Nitrospira sp. Lineage (NCBI taxonomy): Bacteria > Pseudomonadati > Nitrospirota > Nitrospiria > Nitrospirales > Nitrospiraceae > Nitrospira > Nitrospira sp. The sequence goes on along the minus strand of CP126121.1, from coordinate 4,612,483 downwards.
GGCGATACCGAGCGGATGCCGCAGTTCCGATCCCACTCCGGAACCGATCGCCAGCGGCAATGCTCCAAGCAAAGCCGCCATCGTCGTCATCATGATCGGCCGAAAGCGCAGGAGACAGGCTTCATAGATGGCGTCGGTCGGCTGTTTGCCTTCCTTGCGTTCCGCATCGAGCGCAAAGTCGATCATCATGATCGCATTTTTCTTCACGATTCCGATCAGGAGAATCATGCCGATCAGGGCAATCACGCTGAAGTCGGTGCGAAAGAGCATCAAGGCGAGCAATGCACCGACGCCCGCGGAAGGCAACGTGGACAAAATCGTCAGCGGGTGGATGTAACTTTCATAGAGGATGCCGAGCACGATGTAAACGGTGACGAGCGCGGCCAGAATCAGCCATGTTTCGTTTCCCAGCGATGCCTGAAATGCCAGGGCTGTGCCTTGAAAGCTTCCGCGAATACTGGGCGGGAGTCCGATGGCGAGGGCTGCCTGCTCAATCGCCGTCACGGCATCGCCCAGAGATATCCCCGGTGCCAGATTGAAGGAGAGTGTCACGGCAGGAAACTGTCCCTGACGGCTGATGGCCAATGGGGTGGTCGTTTCGGAGAACCGGGTAAATACGTTCAGCGGCACCTGCCCTCCCGTCGACGATCGGATATCCAGGAATTGGAGTGCCTGCGGGCCGCTCTGAAATTCCGGCATCACTTCGAGCACGACACGATACTGGTTCAGCTGCGTGAACATGGTCGAGACTTGCCGCTGCCCGAATGCATCGTAGAGGGTATCGACGATCAGCTGTGGTGTGATGCCGAGCCTCGACGCGGTGCTTCGATCGATGAGCAGCAAAGAAGCCAAGCCGCGATCTTGTTGGTCGCTGCCGACGTCACGCAATTCCGGTAACGCCTGCAGAGCGTCGACGAGGGTGGGTGCCCATCGGCGCAGTTCCTCGGGGTCGGCATCTTCCAGCGTATATTGGTACTGTGTGCGGCTGACTCGATCCTCGACCGTCAGGTCCTGGAGCGGCTGCAGGAACAACGCAATGCCGTCGACATCGGCAACGGCCCGTTGCAAACGCAATATGACGTCCTGCGCGCTGCTCCTGCGTTCGGCGAACGGTTTGAGATTGATAGAGATGCGTCCACTGTTGAGCGTCGTGTTGGTTCCATCCACACCGATGAACGACGACAGGCTGGAGACGGCGGGATCGGCGAGGATGGCCCTGGTCAATGCCTGTTGGCGTTCGACCATCGCGGCAAATGAAATCGATTGGGGCGCTTCGGAAATACCCAGAATGGCGCCGGTGTCCTGCACAGGGAAAAATCCCTTGGGCACCACGACATAGAGAAGGATGGTGAAGACGAGCGTCGTGGCGGCCACAGCTAATGTCGCCGGCTGGTGATTCAGCACCCAGCGCAATGTCCTCCCATAGGCGGCGATCGCCCGATCGAACATTCGTTGTGATTGACGGTAGAGCGTTCCCTGCTCGGCTTCACGCCGGTGACGCAGCAGCCTGGCGCACATCATGGGCGTCAACGTCAGTGAAACGACGGCAGAAATCACGATCGTCAGACTCAACGTGACGGCGAACTCGCGAAACAGCCGGCCCACGACGTCGCCCATGAAGAGGAGGGGGATCAGCACGGCGATGAGGGAGAGAGAGAGCGAGAGAATGGTAAACGCAATCTGCTGGGATCCCTTGAATGCCGCTTGCAGCGGAGAATCACCCCGCTCGATATACCGCGAGATGTTCTCAATCATCACGATCGCGTCGTCTACGACGAATCCCGTGGAAATCGTCAGGGCCATCAACGTCAGGTTGTTGAGGCTGAACCCCATCACATACATGGCACCGAAGGTTCCTACGAGCGACAATGGGACCGCCGCCGCGGGAATGACGGTGGCCGACAGCGTTCGAAGAAACAGAAAAATAACCATGATGACGAGCGCGACGGCAAACATCAGCTCGAATTGCACATCCCGCACCGAGGCTCGAATCGACGTGGTCCGGTCGGACAATACCGTGACGTGTACCGAGGAGGGCAAGGTACCTTGGAGCTGCGGGAGCAGTTTCTTGATACGGTCCGCCACTTCAATGACGTTCGCTCCCGGCTGTCGTTGAATATTGACGAGAACGGCCGGCGTGTCATTCATCCAGGCCGCCTGCCTGACGTTTTCCACGTCATCGATCACCTCGGCGACGTCCGAGACGTGTACCGGGGCGCCGTTGCGATATGAAACGATCAGCGGCCGGTATTCACGACTCGACAGCAATTGATCGGTCGCATTGATGATGGAGGCCCTCCGAGGCCCATCGAAGGCGCCTTTGGCTTGATTGACGTTGGCGGCTGCGACGGTTGCCCGTACATCTTCCAACGTCAGTCCATAGGCCGATAGCGCTCGTGGATTCGCGCGAATGCGCACGGCAGGTCTCTGGCCTCCGCTGATGCTGACGAGGCCCACACCGGAAAGTTGTGAGATTTTCTGTGCGAATCGCGTCTCGGCCAAATCTTCGACCTGCGGCAACGGCAGGGTAGCAGACATCAGGGCCAACGTCAGAATCGGCGCATCGGCAGGATTGACTTTATTGTAAAAAGGCGGACTAGGAAGGTCGCGCGGTAGAAATGTCGCGGCCGAGTTGATGGCCGCCTGTACCTGCTGTTCGGCAACATCGAGGCTTAAGTCGAGGCTGAATTGCAGTGTGACGACAGAACTGCCTCCCGAACTCGTGGACGTCATTTGATTCAATCCCGGCATCTGTCCGAACTGCCGTTCGAGGGGTGCCGTTACTGACGATGCCATGACGTCAGGGCTCGCTCCGGGATAAAATGTCAGCACCTGGATCGTGGGATAGTCGATTTGAGGCAGTGCAGAGACCGGCAACTGGCGATAGGCCATGACGCCGGACAGGAGAATGGCGACCATCGATAGGGTGGTCGCTACCGGCCGCATGATGAAGAGACGGGATGGATTCACGATTGATTTCCCGCTTGTGGTGTGTCGGGCCCTGTCGGGTGGGTGTCCGTGCCCTGTGTAGGCGGGTCGCCCTGATTGCGCACGTCGACCTTGCTGCCTTCGCGAAGTTTTTCCGTGCCGTCCACGACAACCAGTTCGCCCGGTAAGAGGCCTGAGCTGATCGAGGTGTCGTCGCCATGAGCGACGCCGACAGCCACAGGCCGGACTGCGACCGTCCGGTCTTCTTTCACGACATACACGAACGTGCCCTTTGCACCATGCTGAACGGCAGCGGATGGAACGATAGTCAAGTCGCGCTTCATTTCCAACAGCAGGCGTGCATTGACGAACTGATTGGGAAACAGGGCGCTGTCCTCATTCGGAAACACGGCTTTGAGTCGGACGGTGCCGGTGTTGGGATCGATTTGATTGTCGACTGTCAACAGAGAGCCGGTGGCCAGTTTCTTCTTTTGCTCCCGGTCGAACGCATCGACGGTCAGTTCCCGGCCGTCTTTGAGCCGTTCGAGCACCGCGGGCAAATTATCTTCCGGAATCGTGAAGATAACGGTAATCGGGGTGAGCTGGGTGATGACGAGGAGGCCGTTCGTATCGTTCGCGCGAACCATGTTGCCCGGATCCACGAGCCGCAGCCCGACGCGGCCGCTGATGGGCGCCGTAATGCGGCTGTACGCCAATTGAAGTTTGGCGTGATCGATCTGGCTTTGATCGGACTTGACGATACCTTCCGACTGGCGGACCAACGCGTCTTGCGTATCGACCTGTTGTTTGGGGACATAGCCTTGCTCGTATAACTCTTTATACCGCTTCAAGTCCAAGCGGGCGTTCTTCAGTTGCGCCTCATCCCGTGCCAGTTGACCTTCGGCTTGACTCACTTGCACCTCGAACGGCCGGGAATCGATTTGCGCCAAGAGGTCGCCTCTTTCGACCAGCTGACCTTCCCGAAACAAGACCTGCATCAACTGTCCATCGACCCGGCTCTGCACGTTGACGGTGTTCAACGGGACGACCGATCCGAGTCCATTGAGATAGACCCCGATGTCGCCTGTTTTTGCAGCAGCAACGACGACCGGAAACGCACGCGCGCCGCTCGGCATTTGACCGGCCCGCGACGGTTCTTCGCCGGACTTCGCCAGCAGGGCGTATCCGACAAGGGCGAGTACACAGGCTACGAAGAGGCCGAACATCCAGCGTTTCACCGTTGTCGCAAATCCAATGGATTCTGCCATGTCATCCTTCTTGTTCCGGTACATGATCCTCGCGTGGGGATCATGTGATCTCATCGCGCATTCCAAGACCCACGACTCGCCCTCGATGGTCACGTTCAGTTTACCAGCTCGGAGGCCGATCGCATCGGCGGGATTTCTCTCCTCAACAGTGAGGATGAGCAATCCACTGACGAGCGGGACGATATCGATCGGAATGGAAAAGTTGGTACGTTGTTACTCTGTGCGCCCATCAAAGCGGTCGAGTTGATCCCGACGATGCGATCGTCGGAGTCCACCAGCGATCCGTCACTGTTGCCCGGGTTGATTGGGTCGTGGTCTGTGCGACGCTCGTGGAACACTTCCTGTTTGGTCTCAAATAGTTTGCCGACCCTACGTCAGATCTCCATATGGGTCTACGTCACGAGCAAGCCACATCACGTGAGTGCGGATTGGCATGACCGTTTCTTCTTGCTATTTTCCTAGTCGGGGAGAATGCTGAAAAGGTTACAGCCGGTCTGCAAGAGTACGTGGTTCATCGGTATTCTGGGAATCAAATAGGTAAACAGGGCTGAAAATGCACATGGTTATGGATACACATATGATCCATCGCCTCCCGCCCGAAGTCAATTGTGATAGGTTAGAACAGGAAAACGAAAAGAGGAGCGCGCACGATGGTTGAAATCGGGCCCTATTCAAATTATCGCTTGACTGTTCGCTTGGAGCTCGCGAATAAACCGGGCATCTTTGCCCGAGTGGCGGCGCTGTTGGCGGAAGAACAGGCGAATCTCGGTGCCGTCGATCTCGTGTCGGCGACGAAGACGCGCATGGTTCGGGACATCACCTTCGACGTTCAAAACGAAGAGCACGGCGAAAAAGTTGTGGCTCGTCTGGGCGAGTTGCCGGACGTCATCGTGCTTTCAGCATCCGATCGCATTTTTCTCCTCCATCTTGGAGGCAAAATTCGGGTGGGGAGCAAGTTCCCGATCAGCACCAGAAATGTGCTTTCAATGGTGTATACACCGGGAGTCGGTCGTGTTTCTCAAGCAATCGCAAAAGATAAGTCGAAAGTCTACACCTTTACGAGCAAGAGCAACAGCGTCGCGGTCGTCTCGGACGGATCCGCAGTGTTGGGGCTGGGTAACCTTGGTCCGGAGGCGGCTCTCCCGGTCATGGAAGGCAAGGTGATGCTCTTTAAAGAGCTGGCGAATATCGATGCCTGGCCGATCTGTGTGAATACGCAAGAGCCGGACGAGATCGTGCGGATCGTTCAAGGTATCGCGCCCGGATTCGGCGGCGTCAATTTGGAAGATATCAGCGCCCCGCGATGCTTTGACATCGAGACTACACTGAGACAATCGCTCGACATTCCGGTGATGCATGACGACCAGCATGGCACCGCCGTGGTGCTTCTGGCGGCCTTGCTGAATGCGCTGAGGGTCATAGGCAAACAGTTGGAACAGGTTCGGATTGTGGTCAATGGTCTCGGCGCCGCCGGCACGGCCTGTTGTCGCATTCTGTTGGCTGCCGGTGCGACCCATGTGCTGGGATGCGACAAGGAAGGCATCATCCTGTACGGGGAATCCGAGCAACTACGAGCGTGTCGGACCGATCTTCGTGCCTGTTTCACGCGAGACAGTCCGAAAGGAACGTTACGTGATGCACTGAAAGGCGCCGATGTCTTCATCGGTCTGTCCGTCGGGAATGTGGTGACGGCAGATGATCTTGATCTGATGGCTTTTGATAGAATCGTTTTTGCGTTGGCCAACCCTGATCCCGAGGTTTCCCCGGAGCTGGGGACCGCTCATTCCACGATCTTTGCGACCGGGCGGTCGGATTATCCGAATCAGATCAACAATGCGCTCGCGTTTCCCGGGATCTTCCGGGGCGCGCTCGATGTTCAGGCCAGCCAAATCAACGAGGCCATGAAGTTGGCCGCGGCGCAGGCCATCGCCCACGTGATTCCTGAGAATACATTAAGCGAGGACTATATTATCCCCAGCGTGTTTGACAAGGAAGTGGTCCCGCGTGTCGCGCGGGCGGTCGCGGCCGCTGCGCGCGCCAGCGGAGTGGCCCGGAGACGGGCCAAGGCGGACGATCCCTCCATTCTTGGATAAGTGCCACATCGCTCCCGTGGGAAATACACCGTCTTCTGCAGCCTTCAGGCTGACGCTGCGGCTGTGGTACAATGCCCCTTCTTTGAAAGTCCAAGGGGGCCATGCCGTTCTCGACCGCGAAATTTCTGAAATTCCGAAACGGGATGCAGAAGCGTATCGGTTCACTGCGTTCCAAAACGGAAGACAGTCTGGAATGTGCCGTCGAGACGATGATGGAAGAACGGGTCGACGGGTTTTTCCAGGTGGAACAGGGGCTCGAGGAAATCATCAAATCCCTTGTTGAGATCGAAGAAGAATTGGAGGCGATTCGAGATTTGACCGGCGCCGTGCGCTTGGAGTCCAGGCTGGAGTTCGTCGAAGAGCGGTGGGATGAATTCGACAGCGAAATTCGTGAACGCCCCAGGCGGCGCCGCAAACGAGTCAGTCTCGCCGATATGCTCAAAGCCGCCGGTGGAACCGGACAGCTGTCGGAAAACCCGCATGCCGTGAATAACGCGATGGATGCCTATGCGATCATGGGGGTTGAATTCGGCAGCTCTCTTGCCGATGTCACCGCGGCGTTCCGAATCAAAGCGAAGCAGCTTCATCCCGACGCGAACAACGGTGATCGCAGTTCTGAACCGGAGCTCCGCCGCATGTTGGAAGCCTATCAGTTTCTAAAGGACTACCTCAGTCTCAGCAATACGGAACCCATGCCTCCGCCTGATCGCCCCTACCGCCCGTCCGAGTGATACGCCGGTGACGATGGCCCTCCGACATCAATACATCACGAGTTCAACCGCCCTCGGTGAATTGTGCGAGCAACTGCGGGATAGTCCGCGCCTGGCGCTCGATACGGAATTCGTGGGCGAAGAGAGTTTTGTGCCGAAGCTCGAGCTCATTCAAGTCGCGACCGAACGTACAGCCGCCGTTATCGATTTTCCGGCTGTTCTGTCAGGGGGAGCTCTCGATGGGTTCTGGGACATTCTCTGTGATTCGAGGATTCAGAAGGTGGTGCATGCAGGACGTCAAGATCTGGACCTGTTCGCAATCCACGCCGGACGAATCCCCAAACCGTTCTTCGATACTCAGATTGCCGCAGCTATGGTGGGCTTCGGACCTCAGGTCGCCTACGCCAACCTTGTTCAGCGGGTGCATGGGAAGCGGTTGGACAAGGCGCATACCTTTACAAATTGGAGCGCCCGCCCGCTGTCCCAAGATCAGTTGGAGTATGCGCTGGAAGATGTGACATTTCTCTTGGCGATTCACGATCATCTCCACAGCCGGCTGTCGAATTTGGGGAGGCTGCAATGGGCGGACGAAGAATTTTCCCGTCTTGAAAGCGTCGTGAGCGAGACGCGTCGAGAGCCACAAGAACGGTACCAGCGTATACGAGGATGGGACCAACTGAAACCGAAATCCGCCGCGGTGCTTCGGGAGCTTGCAGCCTGGCGTGAGGGGGAAGCGAAACGGAGAAATGTGCCTCGGAGTCGGGTTATCCGGGATGAAGTGCTGCTTCAACTGGCACGACATCCTCCGCGACAGCAGGATGAGTTGCGCAAAGTCCGAGGTCTCCATGCGTCGGAGATCGACCGCAATGGAGAGTCGATTCTTGCCGTCATTCACACGGCGCTTGCACTTCCGCCCTCGGCGTGGCCCGCGCTCGCCCAAGAGCGAAAACCTGAGCCTGAATCGAACGGATTCGTAGAGCTGCTTCAGGCGATTGTCAAGGCACGCGCCCGGGAAGCAGAGATTGCGCCGACCCTCTTGGCGACCACGGCCGATCTCCAGGAATTAGTCGATGCCAAAACGAATCGATCGGCGCTGGACCTGCCGCTCTTGAAGGGATGGAGACGAATCTTGGTCGGCGAACTTCTGCTTGACGCGTTGGACGGGAAGGTTGCCTTCACCGTTGATCAACAAACCAGGACGATTCGGTGGTCTCCGTCCGAGCGGACTTCCGCCTCCTGAGCGAGCCAGGCAACCAGTCTGTTCAGCCCAGATTCCGCAGTTGAACGAATGTGATCAGGGGCGAGCGATCAAAACCTCTCGAAAGATGGAGAAATGACGCAGTGTGACGGAGGTGTGGTCATGCCCGCGGAAGCGGGCATCCAGTCGTTCCGGATTTCCTGGATTCCCGCTTGAAACGTGCGGGAATGACGAGAAGGAAAGTGATCAACTGCAGAATCCATGTTCAATTGCCGCCGTGTGGGTTCAATCTACGAATGCACGGCCTATAAGAGTTTCTTGATTGAGTCCGCCGGTCGCGCCAGCATGGCCTGGTCGCCCGTCTCCACGATGGGCCGTTGAATCAGGTCGGGGTGTTTCACCATCAGGTCGAGCAGTTCATCGTCGGTGACCTGCTTCTTCGCCAGACCGAGTTCGTGGTACAGATCTTCTTTGGTTCGAAGCACGTCTTTGGGGGAGAGGCCGGCCTTCTTCAAGAGCGTGCGAAGCTGTGTTTTGGTAAACGGCCGCTCATAGTAGTTGATGGCTGTAAAGGGCGTCCCGCTGTCCTTGAGCAGCTGTACGGCTTGTCGGCATGTCGTGCAAGTCGGTTTGTGATAGATCGTGATATCGGCCATAGTGACTCCTTGGTGAAAAGACGCGTCTTGACGATTTTTTTCAGTCTGTGTTAGATCCCAACCAGGGATCGGGCTGAAAGAGATGGTTATGCCCTGGATTGGAACAAGCTCCAACGGTCGGTTTGCCTGCGCCGATGGCGCTCAACGAACGCTGAAGGATCTCCGTATCAAGCGTAAGGGCCAGCCGGTCTTTGTCCTCGGGCATGTGCTCGCTCGCAAAGGACAAGAAGCCACCTTTGAAGCCTTCAACGACCGACTGGCCGTTGTGAAATTCAGCGATGAGGGACTCGTGGGCTATGACCCTCGAGAGCTCCTCCTCCCCACTGAAATCGACGAGCATGGCGTTCCGTACTTCGAGATTCGGCCATGCCGGTCCTGCGACACGCTCTTTCCCCTCACTCTGAAAGAAAGCGATTCGGACCATGAGCCTGAGCAGTGCCCTGACTGCAGGGCGTGATTGATGGAACTCTCATGTTAGTCGACAAAGGGAGCAAGTTCCAGAGCCTTTTTCAGGAGACAGTCTCCGGCAAATCCCTGTAATACCATCGGTAACATGGCTCCGTCGATGGCGCGTACGGAGCGTATCCGAAATCCCTCTGAAGACGTTTGCCCTTCGAGTTTGAGTGAGTGACAGATCTCCAACGTTTTCCAGACCAAATTTGACAGAATTTGCTCTGAAGCCAGAAGCGTCATATCACTGACCGATCCGTCGATGGCGACCTTCGCTGGTATCCGTGTTTTGTCCTTAGGAAGCTCGCTGACGACGGCAAACGCGATGACTTCTTCCTCTGCTATGACGGAGGAAGCTCTGACGATGCCCGCCATCACGATGAAAAAACCGCACATGACGATGGCTGTTCGTATCATGCGCCTCTCCTGAACCATTGAACCATGGCCGATGGCATCCGATCAGGCAACAGTGAGTATGCCAATCACGATTTTCCATTGCAAGAATGACGCATCGGCATGGTAGGGTAACAAGAGGTGCAAGACAATCTCGTGTCATCTGAGGTGAATCATGCCCCATGATTTCATGCCGGGATTAGCCGGTGTCCCAGCCGCGACTTCCTCGATCAGCGATGTCGATGGACAACACGGCATCCTGGAATACCGCGGGATTCGAGTTGAAACACTCTGTTCGAATTCATCGTACTTGGAAACGGCGTATCTCCTCATTTTCGGGCATCTTCCCTCGGTGAGCGAATTCCACCGATGGACCACGGACATCACCCATCATCGGCGCATCAAGTTTCGCATCATCGATTTGCTGAAAAGCCTACCCGAGTCGGGTCATCCCATGGATGCGCTTCAGGCGGCGGTGGCGGCGCTCGGGATGTTTTATCCGGGTCGCAACGTCAAGGATGTCGGGAATAATTATTGGAGCGCGGTACGACTTGTCGCCAAATTGCCGACGATCGTCGCGGCTTGGGCGAGGCTTCGCCACGGGGATGATCCGATCGCACCGCGCGACGACCTCGGGTTCAGCGAGAACTTTTTCTACATGCTGACGGAGTCCGCGGCTCCGCCGCTGTGGGCGGACATCTTCGATGATTGCCTGATTCTCCATGCCGAACACACTATGAATGCGTCCACGTTTACAGGATTGGTCACGGCCTCCACTCTGGCCGATCCTTATACGGTTGTGGCTTCGTCGATCGGCGCCCTGAAAGGTCCCTTGCATGGCGGGGCGAACGAGGAAGTGGTGGTGATGCTGAGGGAAATCGGCACCCTCGACAAGGCGCGACCGTATGTTGAGCATGCCCTGCAAAGCAAGAAAAAACTGATGGGATTCGGCCACCGCGTCTACAAAGTCAAAGACCCGCGTGCCACGGTTCTTCAGGAACTCTGTCGGCGCTTGTTCAAGGAATGCGGAAGCTCGCCTTTGTATGAAATTGCATTAGAAGTGGAGGCGGCGGCCGGAAGAGCGCTGAACGGTAAGGGCATCTATCCCAATGTCGATTTCTACTCCGGTATCATTTACGACAAGATGGGCATTGATATCGATCTTTTCACGCCGCTCTTCGCCATGGCGCGCGTGTCGGGTTGGCTGGCTCATTGGCTGGAGCAGTTGCGCGAGAATAAACTCTTCAGACCGGCCCAGATCTACTCCGGTGAACATAACCGACCCTATGTGCCCATTGAGCATCGCGAGCAGGGGTGAAGGGCTTAGGCTGAGGTTAAGCCGGAACCGTCCCATCTTCAGTTACTTCGACCTCAGCTTGACCACTTGACTTCCCCATGGCCCGATTTATCTCAGGTCTGAACAGGCGAATCGGCGCAGCGCCAGCAAATCCGAGTAGATCATCACAAAGGAAACACACGAAGGAGGTCGCTATGGCACTCGTACGATGGGATCCGTTTCGGGAATTGGAAGAAGTCTCAGATCGGTTGAACCGCATGTTCGCGCGCCCTGCCGTGACGCGAACGAACGGCAAAGAGACCATGATCGTGGCGGATTGGACACCGTCGGTCGATATCAGTGAGACCGAAGGGGAGTATCAGATCAAGGCCGAGATTCCGGATGTGAAGAAGGAGGATGTGAAGGTTACGCTCGAGGATGGCGTGCTCACCATCCAGGGAGAACGAAAGCACGAGAAGGAAGAGAAGGGGAAGAAGTTCCATCGGATCGAACGATCCTACGGCAGCTTCGTTCGGACTTTCTCGCTGCCTGATGTGATCGATGAGGAGAAGGTCAAGGCCGAGTTCAAAGATGGAGTGCTCAACCTCCATCTGCCGAAGTCGGAGAAGGCGAAACCAAAAGCGATCGAAGTGAAGGTGGCGTAAGGTCTTTTGAAATAAGTTCCCTTGAACAAAGGCCCGCCGATGAGGCGGGCCTTTTCATTTGATTGCCCACATGACACGCTGTTTCCCGTTTTCCCGCGATTGCTCACCCCGATCGCCATCAGCCGGGCTGGGCAAAACGCTCGGTACACCTTCGCCGGGCGACAAAAGGGTCACTCTTGTCTTGTGCCTCTCGATGGGCTACACGCCGTCTCATGGCCAGGCCCTGCGTATTGAATTTCCTATGCGCTCTACCACGTCACCACAAGTTGAAGCGGTTCACGATCGGGCCTCGGAACGATGTGCGGCTTCCCCATCATTTTGTTGAACCTGTTCCTTCGGCCTCGGATCTTCCTGTCCTCTTGTCCCTTCCTCTGCGACGAGATCGTACCCGGGCTCCGGCGTCACGACGCGTACCTTGGAATCTTCGAGTAATGCGGCAGTGGGATTGTTCACGACGCGGTCGTTCGGGCCGATTCCATCTGAGACTTGGATGATGTTGTCGAAGAGTTTGGCCACAGTGATTGGTTGCAAGTGCAGGTGGTCATCCTCCTTCACCACAGCCACTTGTGTGCCATGCTCCTTGTATATCAACACAGAGGACGGCAGTATGAAGGCTGGTCGCTCGATCGGCGCCGTCATGTGGACTTGGGCATACGTGCCGGGCCAGAGCGCGCGGTCCTTGTTCTCGATCGTAAAAATGGTGGTCGCGGTGCGCGTGCTCACATCGAATCCCTTGGCCACGGTCAGAAACTGGAATTGGAAATGCCGGTGGGGTAATGGCGCCACAGTCACGTCGGCGGTCAAGCCTGGACGGAGAAATGCGTCGAACGTCTGGGGCACATTGACGAAGAGACGCAACTTATCGACGACGGCCACCGTGAACAGATTGCTTTTTGCATTGGGGGTGCTGAGGTCGCCCTCCTTACTCACCAAGTCGCCGACATTGATGTTGCGCTGAATCACGACCCCGTCAAACGGCGCGACGATCTTTTTAAATCCAATGAACGCCTCGATGTTCTTGACCTTTTGTTCCGCGGCTCTGACCACCGCTGCCTGAGACTTCCAGCCTTGCTCCTGTACCGTAATCGACTGCTCGGAGACCGCATGGTTCGGGCGCAGCGCGATCCAGCGCTTCGCGGTCACCTCAGCGAGTTTGTACTTGGCGCGTTCTGATTCGAGATCCGCATGAGCCTGCAGATATTCGGCATCGAGATCCGGCGTATTGATTTCGGCGAGAAGGTCGCCCTTTTTCACCTCGTCTCCGTAGCGCTTGTACCACATTTTCACATAGCCTGTGACGCGCGCATAGATCGGTGCTTCGTACCAGCCGACGATATTGCCGGGAAGCGTAATAGACTCGGTCGCCGGAAGCGGCTTGGGAGTCACGACGGCGACGGTGGGCACGGCATCTTTGAGCGTCCTGTCGAGCAGTGAAGCGGCCTCGCTTTGAGCCTCATGTATCCGATAGCCGAGATAGAGTCCGCACAGAATAATGGCTGCAATGGCGATACGTGATCGAACAAGTGTCACGATCATGAGGTCTCCTTCGGTTGTGCAGGCGTACGCCGGCTGTAAATGATGGCATACACGCAGGGTACGAAAAGCAGAGTGAAGAGCGTGGCCATGAGCAAGCCGCCGATGACGGCCCGACCCAGCGGCGCGTTCTGCGAATAGCCCGTGGCCATGGGGACCATCCCCATAATCATGGCCGCAGCGGTCATGAGCACGGGACGGAAGCGGGTCGTTCCGGCTTCGATGGCGGCCCGCAGCGCGTCGCCGTGCTCTTGAAGCATCTCGCGCGCATAGGATACGACGAGAATCGAATTGGCGGTCGCCGTGCCCATGCACATGATCGCGCCTGTCAGCGCGGGTTCCGACAACCTCGTGTGGGTCAGGAACAACGCCCAGGCGATGCCCGCCAGCGCCCCGGGCAAGGCGGTGATGATGATGAAGGGGTCGAGCCAGGATTGGAAATTGACGACGATCAACAGATAGATCAGCATGATCGCGACGAGCAGCCCGAAAATCAGCTCGGCATACGCATCGTACATCAATGCGGCCTGGCCGTGGATTTCCACCTCCGCGCTGCGGGGCTTCTCCTCCTCCATGTTCTTGGCGATTTTCTGAACATCCGCCAGAACCCCGCCGAGGTCGCGATCCTCAACGGAGACATAGATGTCGAACAAGGGCATGATATTGCCGTGCGTGATCACGCCCGGCGTTCCCTCCGGTATCAGGTCCGACAAATTGCCGAGCAATTGGACGTCACCCTTCAGGTCGTTCGAGGAATCGACCGGAACGGTCTTGAGACTATTGACACTATTGATGAACGGCTGCGGCGTATAGACATTGATCAGGTACGACATGCCGGTACTGGGGTCGAGCCAATAGATCTGATCGATTTGTTGGCTGCCGGCGGTCGTCATGAGGAGGTTTTCGGCCATGTCTCTCTCGGTTCTGTCGACGTTCAGTCCGAACGTGCGATTGCCTTCGACCATCATGGTCGGCGTACGCATCGTCTGGTGAACCACCACGTCCTTCGCGCCGGGGATTTGGCGAAACTTGTCGGCCAATTTGAGGGTGAAGTCGTAGCTGGGGTACGTGTCCGGGCCGTTGACCTGCACGTCGATCGGCGCGGGCGCGCCGAAGTTGAGAATCTTGGCGGTCAGATCGGACGGCTGAAACGTGAATTCGGTCCCCGGATAGCGCTCTTTCAAGCCCTTGCGGAGAGTTTTCCGGATGTCCCACACCGGCGATTTTTCATCCTTCAGGAGAACCGTCATGTCACAATCCTGAGAGCCGATCGTCGGCGTCGGAATGAACGCGAGATTGTGCGGCCCGACCGGCAGGCCGCAGTTGCTGACGATGTTTTCGACCTGATCGGGCAGTAACTCCTCGATGCTGTTGGCGACAAGCGTGGTAATGCGTCCTGATACCTCGATGCGTGTCCCGAGCGGTGCCCGCATGTGCATCTGAATGATTCCAGACCGGATCTCGGGGAAATAGTCGCGACCGAGGAAGAAAAACAGGCTCATTGAGGCCACTGCGACGGCGAGTGACACGGTGACGAAGGCGCGGCGACGAGCGACCAGCCCTTCGAGCAACGCACTGTAGCGCTCGCGGAAACGGTTGAAGCGGTGTTCGAACCCTTGCTGGAAACGAACGAAGACATTCCTCGATGGCTCTACAGCGGGCTGTCCGTGGGGTTGGTGTTCATGCGGTTGATCATGGTGACTCTTCATCATGTATTTCGCCATGGTCGGCACCAGTGTGCGCGAGAAGATAAAGGAGGCGATCATCGCGATCATGACGGCCTCCGCCATGGGCTTGAACAGATAGCCGGCCACGCCGCTGAGATCGAAGAGGGGGAACCAGGCGATCGCGATGCAGAGGGTGGCGACGAGCGTCGGGACGACGATCTGATTGGCGGCGTCGATGATGGCCTGCTCCAACTCTTTGCCCATTTCGAGATGGCGGTCGATATTCTCGATCATCACGGTCGCGTCATCGACCAGAATGCCGACGGCCAGCGCCAACCCGCCCAAGGTCATGACGTTGACCGTCTCCTCGAGCCAATGCAGGCCGATGATGGCGGTCATGATGGACAGCGGGATCGAGACCCAGACGATGACCGTGGCCCGCCAGGAGCCGAGCAGCAGCAGCACGATGAGGCCGACCAGCGCGCCGGCGGTCAGCATCTCGTGGAGCACGTCGGAGATCGAATCTTTCACGAAGGTCGAAGCGTCGTCGAGGAGCCGGATCCTCACACCCGCCGGAGAGACTCGTTCGGCGCGCGGGATCATATTCTTGATCCCCTCGACCACGTCGAGCGTCGAGGCCTCCGTACTCTTCATCGCGACGAGGATGACGGTTTGCTTGCCCTTCACCAGCACCATGTTCTGTTGCACTCGGCCCATGAGGCGCACCGACGCCACGTCGCGCAGGTAGACGTATGCGTTGCCCTCCCGCTTGATCGGAATGTTCGAAAAATCATCGATCTTCAACGGTGACGCGTTCGTCAAGACGACCCAGTCGGTCTGCTTGATCTTGATATCGCCGGACGGCAACACGAGATATTGCTTCATCAGGACATCGTGAATATCGGACGGCGTGAGATGACGAGCGAGCATTTTCTGCGGATCGAGGTTGACCATGACCTGCATGTCCTGCCCCCCGTATGGGTGCGGGAGAACGATCCCCGGTACCGTGACCATCAGGGGGCGGATTCGCATGTAAGTGAGATTGTAGAGCTCCGCGGGCGTCATCTCCTCGGAGCTGATTTCGAGCATAGCCACCGGTATCGAGGATGGTGCCAAACGCATGACCATGGGCGGAGAAATATCGGGTGGCAGAGCCTTGACGACATTTTGCGCGATGCCCACGATATCCGCTTCGGCCCGGCCTACGTCGACGCCGTCCTGGAGAAAGATGTTGGTGATACTGCTGCCGTAATAGGAATGGCTATGGATATACTTGATGCCCTCGACCGTCGAGGTCAAAAAGCGTTCGAACATGTACGTGATGCGGCCTTCCACCTGCGGTGGGATCATGCCGGAATAGATCCAGACCACGGAGGTGACCGGAATCGTGATATTCGGGAAGACGTCGGTCGGCATGTGGCGCACCGTCTTGGTCCCTAGGAACACGATGAGAATGGACATGACGACGAAGGTGTAGGGCCTGCGGAGAGCAATCAGGACAAGTTGATTCATGCGTCTGCCTCCTTTGCTTTTCTCTATCCCGGAGAAATGAGGCCCATTTTTCTTTCCGAAGACCCTCGCCCAGAGTCCGATCTCGGACAGCCGATATGCTTCCCGCCGATACAAGGAATCGGCTGTTTCATCTGTCTAGCGTTATAGTGCACAGACCCGATGAGGGGGAACTCGGAGATTCCGAAGAAGACACGGGAAATATTACGAGGTCAAGTGGTTACAACGTATACGAGGAGAATTAATCTTAGGCTGGCGTGATTCCGTGGGTGAGAGCGTATTTGATCAAGTCGGCGGTGGTCTGTAGATTGAGCTGCATCAAAATCTGGCTCTTATGAAACTCAACCGTCCGCGAAGAGATGGCCAACATATTCGCAATTTCCTTTGCCGTACGCCCCTCGGCCAGCAGTTGCAGAACCTCTCGCTGACGTGTGGTGAGGCGGTGCGTCCCCACGGATGTCTCCGAAGCTTTTGAGAGAAAAACATTGAGCATGTCTTTGGTAATCAACGAGGTAATATAGGAATGTCCCGCAAGTGCCGCTCGAATAGCTTGGTCCAATTCATCCACCGCCGAGCGCTTGAGCACATAGGCCGATGCCCCGGCCTCAAAAGCGGATCGGATATATTCTTTGTCCGCATGCATGGTGACGATGATGATTTTGGTGCCGGGGCAAATCTTCTTCAGTTGAGCCGCTGCATCGATACCGTTCAGCAACGGCATGGACACATCGAGAATCACAATATCAGGCTGAAGCTCCTTCGCGGCGTCCAAGAGCGCACGCCCGTCCTCGACGGCACCGACCAACTCATACTGTCCTTCGAGAATGCGGCGAAATCCCTCCAAAACCAAGAGATGATCGTCGGCCAACAACACGCGAGGCTTAGGCATGCCGTCCTCCTTGAGTCAGCGGGATATGCACTCGGATATGGGTGCCCTGTCCCGGTGTCGACTCTACCTCTAACGTGCCCTGTGCCAAGCGTACGCGCTCCTTCATGCTCAGCAACCCTAGGTGTCCACCGGGTTTGCTTGATTGTTCGAGATCGAATCCCACTCCATTGTCGCGAATGGACAGGTCGATCATTTCTTCGTCGCACATCACCTCCACTTCGACCTGTGAGGCCTGGGCATGCCGAGCGACGTTGCTGAGACTTTCCTGCACGACCCGATAGATGCAGATGGTGACTTCGTCCGGGAGTGCCGCGACGGGATCATTGTGCACATAGGCGCTCTGGATACCCGTGCGGGCTGAAAAGTCATCGACGAGGCTGCGCACAGCTTTCATCAGCCCCAAATCATCCAAGATAGATGGATGAAAGCGATAGGCCATTCGGCGTACATCGTCGGAAATGAGGGTGACACATTCGGACAACCGGCGAATCTCATCCCGTAAATGGTCACGGTCGGTGAACGGATCTTTCTCCATCTGTCGCAGATCCATCGTCAGCATCGCAAGCCGTTGATTGATGTGGTCGTGCAAGTCTCGGGAGATCCTTCGACGATCCTCTTCCTGCGCCGTGAGAAGCTGCCCTGCCAGCGCTCGCAACTCTTCTCGATTCTGCTGAAGTTGTCGTTCCCTGGCTTGCAGCGCGGCTTCGCTGGCGCGCAGCGACTGTTCGGTCTCCATGCGGTCAGCGATCTCGATGATTAAGGATTGATTGAGAGCGGCCAATTGTTGTGTCCGCGCTTGCACCCGTGCTTCGAGTTCGTCATGCGCTTGCCGGAGTTCGTCTTCGGCTCTGCGACGATGTAAAAAAAACAGCAACGGCAGCCAGAGAGCCGTGAGGCTGAACAGACGATTGACGACGCTCATCCAATGGGGTACGCCGTCAATGGTCAAGCCGAGATCGGTGCCGGCTAAGTCGAGTACGGAACAGACCCCCGCCGCAATGAGTGGGCCTTTTCGATACGGCAGGAGAAAGGAGAGGATGACCAATCCGCCGTAAAGCACTCCGGTACTGATGCCGCTTGGAAGATAGAGATCCAGGCAGAACAGACCGACACCGAGGCCGATGATGATCGACAGCAAGGTTCTGTTGGTGCCAGAGGCTATGATATGAGCCTCACATCATGGAACAACTCTCTAGAACCCATTTAATTAAATTCCCAACACCGGAACATCCTATTGGCTTGCTATTGGCTTGTGGAAGACTCTACGTCTGCTGATCCCTTGGAAGTATCATGCCATGAGCTTCCTTGATTTGAGCCATACACGCGGCGGAGGGGTGATGTATCAATCTCAATCATCAAGCCAGCTTGCCGTCTCCATCAAGGAAAACGAGGTGCTGGGTTGACTGTTGGTTTCTGGGTCTTGAATAAGAATCAAAAAGCCGAACTGAGTATTTTTGACTCACCAATGAAAATTTGTCGCATGCAATGCAATTGGGTCAGGATCCACGATCCTCGCCGTGTCGGGCCCCTATGCCGCGACATATTGTGATCGACAACATTCCTACGAATATGCCGTTCCGATGCTCACCGGTTGGGATGCGGGTTATACAGTCAGCGACCAGCACGTGAAGGAGATCGGAATATGGATCGATGAGATCCCTTATCGGGAGCCGAAAGATCCTCCAACAGTGTGATCGGCGGTTGCATAGGCTGACATCCGATCCTTACTTAAATGTGGCGAGAGGAAGACGATCGTCGAAACGTATCGCCGTCATGGGAAGTCTTTCCATCTGGCGAGCTGGTACCCTCCGATCGCTGATCGGGTCATTCGGTACATCGAGCACGAAGGTCCGATTGGATCTACCAGGCAGGGGCATCTTGCGGGATTGCGTATTTGAAGAAAGCGAGTAGAGTTTTCCAACATCATCATAACTTTCGCCCGTGCTGGCCATAGACAAAGGAGGTGTTGATGGCTGCCATGCACAATTTAAGAAGCCGTGTAGACCTTCCGTCCAGCAGTCGAACCTGTTCAAACGCCTGACATGTTTGAGGAGGGCAAGATGAGAACTTTTGGCTATTTGCTGATGATGGTTGGAATGGGGCTGGCGCTCGGGGGTGTCGTGGCCGTCTTCAACTTCGATCAACCGTCGCACGTGTTTTCGCTGGCTTGGTGGATGATCGTCGGAGGATGGTGTGTTGCATTGACAGGTATGGGCATAGACATCATGCACTTGCCCAAGATTGCCAAGCGCGAACCGGCGTACGTGTTCCACCCAGAAATGAATAGGAATAAAGGAATCGAGAGGAAAATCACTCGAATTCGATAATCGGAATGAGGAGTTTCACTCTGACTTTTATACCGAGATAAGACAAGATATCTGACAGACCGTTTGATTCGCCGGTTATCGAAAAGGCCCGCCTGACCAGGCGGGCCTTCTATTTATCGATACACGATCCTGCATCCCAATTTCCAGATCCCCTCGTGTAGTTGTATTGCACACACATCGCTCACCATCTCCGCCATGGAGACGAAAACCGCGATATGTCTCGGTGTGTGTCTTCGCCCGTCTAACCGACAGAGGCCTCAACCATGGCATGTGAAAGAGTCCTAAGACGTGCTCTTGTGAAAGTCGCCGAGCTGAGTTTATCATGACGCCCGCAGGGAATTGAGACCTCTTACACATGGAGCACTGTGCATGAAAAAGGATCAGAACAAGCCCCCGACACCGACCCGAATTGAACGAGATACGATGGGGGAACTGGCTGTTCCTCTTGAGGCCTATTACGGAGTACAGACAGCCCGGGCGATCGAGAATTTCCCGATCAGCTCGCTGCGTATGCCTCGGGCCGTTATTCGGGCTATGGGGATGATCAAGCGGGCCGCCGCTACTGCGAATAAGTCCCTTGGTTTGTTGGACAAAAAGTCCGCGGATGCCATCAAGCAGGCGGCGAGTGAAGTGATCGATGGCAAACTGGATGCAGAGTTCCCGGTCGATATTTTTCAGACAGGATCCGGGACGTCCACCAATATGAACACCAATGAGGTCATCTCCAACCGTGCGACTGAGTTGTTGGGCGGTGCGCGTGGCAGCAAGCTGGTGCATCCGAACGACCATGTGAATCTCGGCCAATCGAGCAACGATGTGATTCCGACCGCTATTCACATCGCTGCGTCAGAGATGATGCAGCAGCAGCTGTTGCCGGCGTTGACTCGATTGCACAAGGCATTGAAGGGCAAGGCCAAGGAGTTCGATACGGTCGTGAAAATTGGGAGGACGCATCTACAAGATGCCACGCCGGTTCGGCTTGGCCAGGAATTCGGTGGCTATGCCAGGCAAATCGAACTCGGTATCCAGCGGGTCGAGCAGGCACAGGAGGCCTTGAGTGAAGTCGCCTTGGGCGGAACGGCCGTCGGCACAGGCCTGAACTGCCATCCGAAATTTTCTTCCAAAGTCATGGCAATCATTTCCAAGGAAACCGGCTGCTCGTTCAAAGAAGCCAAGAATCATTTCGAGGCGCAGTCGGCGCAGGATTCACTGGTTGAAGCGAGCGGGTATCTACGAACACTGGCCGTGAGTCTCATGAAAATCGCCAATGATATTCGCTGGCTGGGGTCCGGGCCGCGCTGCGGACTCGGCGAAATCAATGTGCCCGAGACGCAGCCTGGTTCGTCGATCATGCCGGGCAAAGTCAATCCCGTGATCGCCGAATCCGTGACGATGGTCTGTGCGCAGGTAATCGGGAACGATGTCACGGTAACTGTCGGGGGCCAGGCGGCGAATTTTGAGCTCATCGTGATGATGCCGGTCATGGCGTACAACCTGTTGCAATCCATTGAACTTCTTGCAACGGCCTCCAACAATTTCTCGGCCAAGTGCATTGAAGGCATCAACGCGAACGAAGAACGTTGTCAGAGCCTCATCGAGGAGAGCCTTGCAATGTGTACCGCTCTTGCGCCGGAGATCGGCTACGAAGCGGCTGCAAAATTGGCCAAGGAAGCGTATAAATCCGGAAAGACGGTGAGGCAGGTCGCTAAAGAACAAAAAGTCTTACCCGACAGGCGCCTCGCCGAACTCCTCGACCCATGGCGCATGACGGAACCGGGCGGGCCGGTGGGGAGTGCGGGAGGGTAGCCGGACGGCAAACAGGTGTTGCCTTGCGGCAGGTGGTCTGTATACTGGAGCATATGAATTCCACCGGCCACAGTCACTCGTTCGTGATCGGCTTTCTGATCTGGCTGATGTCGATCGTGCTCTCTGGGTGTGCCACGACAGGGCGTCAACTGGTGCAAGAAGAGAGAAGTGGGATTCTCACTATGGGCGCACGCGGAGCACATTGCTGTGCCACGACGAGGGAAGCCCCGAGGCAGACCGCGCTGGCAAAAACAGCCGTGCGATTTGTCGGACAGTCCCGCATTCAGGTCGGCGGCCGAAGCTATGCTCCTGATTGTTCCGGCTTTGTCCGAGGCGTGTATGCCACGCAACGTGTTGACTTGTATGGTGGGCTGGAAGAGCTGGATGGCGGCAACGGCGTCGGGCGTATTTTTGCCCATGTCGTGCAACATGGGCGGATTCACTATGGCCCCATCGTCCATCCGGGCGATTTGGTGTTTTTTCACAATACGTGGGATTTCAATCGGGACGGATTACCGAATGACCCGCTTACGCACGTCGGTGTCGTCGAGAAGGTGGATTTCGATGGGACTGTGGTATTCGTCAGTTCGGTTTCAGCGGGGATTAAACGATATCGGATGAATCTCAAGCATCCCGACACACACAAAACTGCGGATGGGCGAGTCCTGAACGACTTTCTGCGGCGCAAGCACATGAGCGACACGCAAGGGACCTATTACCTTGCGGGGCGATTGTTTGCCGCGTTTGGAACGCTTACTCATTAACTCATGTACTGATCGCTTGTTATGCCTTCCTGAATTCGACAATCATGTAATCAACATGGTTTTCTGATCCTCCTACTCTTAGAGAGCGCGGACTCATAACGCGTTCGGAAACAGAGGCGATTAATACCGATGATGACGGAAACGACTCAGACGTCAACGGACGGGGTACAGCTCAAGATTGTTCCGATCATTGCCAAGGAGCTCGGTGTCGGGGCGCTTCAAGTAAGTGCCGCCGTGACGCTGCTCGATGGAGGGGCCACGGTCCCGTTCATCGCGCGTTATCGTAAAGAGGCAACCGGCAACTTGGACGATACGCAATTGCGCACACTGGAAGATCGACTGGGCTATCTCCGTGAGCTGGAAGAGCGGCGTGCCGCCGTGTTGGCCTCGATTGAGGAACAAGGGAAGCTCACGGATGCCTTGCGTGAGCGCATCGAAGCGGCGACGACCAAGCAGGCCGTCGAAGACCTGTACCTGCCCTTCAAGCCCAAGCGCCGCACGCGTGCACAGATTGCGCGCGAGGCAGGATTGGAGCCGTTGGCCGATGGGTTGTTGACCAATCCGACGCTGCATCCCGAGCAAGAAGCGCTCAAGTACATTCGCGTCGTGCCGGCTGCCGAAGGAGTGGAAGCAATCAATGTGCCCGATGCCAAAACCGCGCTGGAAGGGGCACGTGACATTCTGATGGAGCGGTTCGCCGAAACAGCCGACTTGCTGGCCATGCTGCGGGCGAGGCTGTGGAACGAAGGAGTCGTGACCTCGACAGTGATGAAGGACAAGGAAACGGCCGAAGAGGAGAAGTTCCGGGATTACTACGCCTATGCGGAACCGATCAAAGCCATTCCATCGCATCGCGCTCTTGCGCTTTTCAGAGGCCGTGCGCTCGGGGTCTTGAAGTTGGAATTGAGTTTGGGAGAAAAGCTTGAGGCGGTCGTCCCCCATCCCTGCGTCTCGATGATCGCAGCGCACGCCGGCATTGAAGATCGCGGTCGGCCAGCGGACAAATGGTTGGTCGGTGTATGCGAATGGGCATGGCGTGTCAAAATTCATCTGCAACTCAGCACTGAGCTGCTGGTGCAGTTGCGCGAAGCGTCCGAGGCCGAGGCGATCAAGATTTTTGCACGGAATCTCCATGAGTTATTGTTGGCGGCGCCGGCCGGGCCCAAGGTCATCCTCGGTTTGGATCCCGGCATTCGCACCGGGTGCAAAGTCGCGGTTGTCGATGCAACGGGGAAGTTATTGGCAACCGAGACGATCTACCCGCACCAACCACGCAACGACTGGCAAGGGGCATTGGAAACGTTGGTCCGTCTGGTCGTTCACCATCGTGTGGAAGTGATTGCGATCGGCAACGGGACGGCGAGCCGGGAGACAGACAAGTTGGCCGGAGAAGTGATCAAACTGATTGCGATTCAAAAACCTGACCATAAGCTGGCGAAAATAGTGGTCAGTGAAGCAGGAGCGTCGGTGTACTCGGCTTCGGCCTTTGCTTCGTCGGAATTTCCTGGGCTGGATGTCAGCTTGCGAGGTGCGGTGTCCATCGCTCGGCGGGTGCAGGACCCGCTGGCGGAGCTGGTCAAGATTGAGCCGAAGGCCATCGGAGTCGGGCAATATCAGCATGATGTCGATCAGCGGGCCTTGTCGCGGTCGCTCGATGCCACGGTCGAAGATTGCGTGAATGCTGTCGGTGTGAACGTCAATACGGCGTCGGTGCCGTTGTTGGAGCGAGTCTCGGGTCTCAATAAGGCGCTGGCCAGAAATATTGTGGACTATCGAAATGTGAACGGACCGTTCCCAAACCGTGCTGCGATCCGCAATGTGCCGCGTCTTGGGGAAAAAACCTTTGAGCAGGCGGCTGGTTTTTTGCGCATCCCGGACGGCGACAATCCTTTAGATCGGTCCGCCGTGCATCCAGAGGCCTATCCGGTGGTTGAGCGTATTCTGACACGATTAGGAACGGGAATTGCTGAGGTGATGCGTCAGCCGACGGTCTTGAAAGGGTTGTTGCAGACTGACTTTACCGATGAGAAGTTTGGGTTACCGACGGTGCGGGACATTTTTGCCGAGCTGGAAAAACCAGGTCGCGATCCTCGTCCTGAATTCAAGACGGCGACCTTCCGCGAGGGGGTCGAGTCCCTGAGTGATTTACAGACCGGCATGGTGTTGGAGGGAGTCGTGACGAATGTGGCGGCGTTCGGGGCCTTCGTCGACATTGGGGTGCATCAGGACGGGCTCGTCCACGTGTCGGCACTGGCCAATAAATTTGTTAAAGATCCACACGAGATCGTCAAGCCAGGACAGGTCGTCAAGGTGAAGGTGATCGATGTCGATCTGAAGCGCCAGCGTATTGCATTGACCATGCGTCTCGAGGATACGGCGAGTCGTCCATCTGTTTCGGCGCAGCCTGGAAACCAAGTGACACGTAACCCGCCTGGTCGTGGGTCGTCGGCATCCGGTAAGACGGGAACACCTCAGCCAATCGGTGCTATGGCGCTGGCCTTGGCAAAGGCCAGGCAGAAATTATAGCGAATATCGGCTCTTTATATTGTACGTCAGCATTGACGGCAGCAATTCCTTACGATACAGTAATACTTCCGGATGGAAGAAAGGAATTGTTATGATTGTCACGCTGACCAGCAAGGGCCAAACGACCATCCCCAAACCGATCCGAGACCATCTCGGCCTCCACGCCGGAGACCAACTTGATTTTGTCATCGAGCCCGACGGGCGTGTGACCCTGCGCCCCGCCACCAGCGATGTGATGGATCTCGCAGGTCTCTTGCGACAAAAGGGTAAAAAGGCGCTCTCGCTTGAAGAGATGCAGCGAGGGGTTGTGAAAGGAGCTACCCGACACACCTGATGATTGCGATTGACACGAATGTGCTCGTACGGTTCCTCACGCAGGATGACCCCGACCAAACTCGCCGGGTGCAACGGTGCTTTGCGGCCGCAAAAGATCAGGATGAATCTCTGTTCCTCAATCACATCGTTCTCTGCGAGTGTGTCTGGGTGCTCAGCTATAGTTACGGTTTTCCCAAAACTGCACTCGTCGATGTGTTGGATCGACTCCTTGCCACCAAGCAGTTCGTCATCGAAGACAAGCCGTCGGTGTGGGCAGCTGTCGCCGACTACCGCTCCTCACAGGCCGATTTTGCGGATTGCCTGATCGGCATCAAGAATCGCAACGCGGGCTGTGAGACCACGGTCACGTTGGATCAGGGGACTGCTAAGCTCGCCACCTTCCGTCGGCTGTAACTTAGGTCGGCCTTTTAACCTTATACAGCTCGCGGCAACTGGTCGCCTTGCTACATTAAGCGGGCGTTGCGGAATCAACAGGAGCCATGTCGTGTGCGTCACCGCTTCGGCACATGTGTTGAGAACTGCAGAAGAATGGATGACCTGAGTGCAGAAGGAACTGTACGATAACGGGGCCCGTCGACTCACACCGGCCACTTCTCTTCCTTCCACGCCATGTCCCAGAACATCCACTCGTACCGTGAGCTGATGATGAAGGATTCTTCCATCCGCCGTTTTTCTTCTCTGCCGGCGGTCTTGGCCCATTGATCAATTTTTTTTCGCATCCACAACTGCACTTCGGCAAACTCCGGCGACGCATACAGCATCAGCCAATCGCGGTAGGGATGATTTTTAGCAGGCGGCCCTTTTCGCAACAAGTGTTGTCCGACGACACAGTAGACCCAGGCGCAAGGAAGGGTGACGACGGTGATCTCTGCCGCAGTGCCTGAACCTGCCACTGCCAGCATGTGTCTGGTGTACGCATAGTTTGTCGGCGCCATCGGGACGGATGTCATCTGTTTGGCCGTGAGCGCCCATTTCTTTCCATAGCTCTCATGCAGGCTCCGCTCGACAACGATCGTCTCCTCTGCAAGCTTATTGAACCGCAAGGCCGATTCCGAATCTGGGGCTTTCAGGGCGCCGGCAGACAACACACGCGCCAGGTCGCCGAGAAACCGCGCGTCCTGCAGAATGTAATACTTGAATTTATGTTCAGGCAGTGTGCCGTTGCCGAGAGCCACGACGAAGGGATGACTGAGTTGGGCGTTCCAGATCGATGCGGCGAGCTTGCGAAGGTGGTGTGAGAATGACATGGTACCTCCGTTTCAAGAAGTTGTCAGTTTTGAGTGTTTCGTGTCGAGTGAGAGCTTCAAAATTCAACACGCACCACTCAAAACTTGCCGCCATGTGTCCCAATGTTATATGTGCGGAGTTATATGTACGGAATCCAAGGCCTCGGCATCCGATTCATGCCGTCGAGAGCGGCGACCTTGTAACATTCCGCCAGCGTCGGGTAGTTGAAGACCGTATCGATAAAATAATCGATCTTGCCGTGAAAGGCCATGACCGCCTGGCCGATGTGAATCAGTTCCGTGGCTCCCTCACCGATGACATGAACGCCCAACAGATGCCTGGTGTGTCGATGAAACAGTAGCTTCAACATGCCGGTTTCATCGCCGATCAGTTGTCCTCGGGCGATTTCTTTGTAACGGGCGATACCGATGCCATAGGGAACCTCTGCCTGTCTGAGTTCATCCTCATTCCGACCCACCATGGAGATTTCTGGAATGGCATAAATACCGTAGGGAAGGAGCGACGTATCGGTACGGTCGGGATAGCCGAAGGCATGGCAGGCGGCGTGGCGGCCCTGTTGCATTGACGTCGAGGCGAGGGCTGGAAAGCCGACGACGTCGCCGACCGCATAGATGTGAGGAATCGCCGTTTGGAAGTGTTCATTGACGGTCAGACGGCCGCGGCTATCTGGTTGTAAGCCGACTGTTTGGAGATTCAGCGATTGTGTCGCGCCGACGCGCC
Source organism: Nitrospira sp. (assembly GCA_030123625.1). Taxonomy (NCBI): domain Bacteria; kingdom Pseudomonadati; phylum Nitrospirota; class Nitrospiria; order Nitrospirales; family Nitrospiraceae; genus Nitrospira; species Nitrospira sp. Next base: position 4,585,521 of record CP126121.1, on the reverse strand, counting down.
CGATCGCATACATGAGTGTCGAGGTTCGAATCGGACGGTTGTGGCGAAGGGACACATGGATGGATTTGTTCCATTCTTTTTTGATCGCGAGAACTTCTTCATCGTGATACAGCGTCACTCCCAAATCTTTCATGCGTTGTTGGAGCGTTTCTATGATCTCAACGTCGACGAACTCCAACAGCCGCGGCCGTTTATCGATGAGGGTAACGGGGATTCCCAAGGCGGCGAGAATCGAGGCGTACTCCGTGCCAATCACACCGCCTCCGACGATCACAATAGAACCCGGAATGTGCTTCAGAGTCAGGAGACCGTCCGTATCGATGATGGTTTTGTCGTCGAACGGGATGTCTGGGGGCCTGGCAGGTTCCGTCCCCACGGCGATCACGATGAAGTCCGCCGTCAGTTCCATCGCTCCATGATCCCCTTGAACACGCAGACGATGTGGATCGAGAAAGTCGGCTGAACCGAAAAACATATCAACTTGATTCCGGGCCATCTGATTCTGTACGGTCTGGATCTCGTGCTTGATGACGTGGTTCGTGCGGAAGACCAGGTCTTCGATCGCGATCTTCTTCTTTAAGCGGTACTCTCCCCCATAGATGTTGCGTTGACGAAATCCGGAGAGATAGAGCACCGCTTCGCGGAGGGATTTGCTGGGAATAGTCCCCGTATTGATGCAGACTCCACCGACGACCGTCTTTCGCTCAATGATTCCGACCTTCTTACTAAGCTTGGCCGCCTGTACCGCTGCCTTTTGGCCGGCGGGTCCCGTGCCGATGACCAGTAAATCGTAATGAGCCATCACTACGTTAGCCAGAAGGTTCAGGTTAAGGCCGAGGTTGAGGTTTACGAGAAAAATGAATGCCTTGACCGTAACCTTGACCTCAGCCTCAACGTTTTTCCCGCTCAGCTTTCCGTGATCAATCGACGAGCAAATTGTAAGGCTTCTTCCATATCCGGCAGTTGAGAGAGCTCCGGAGTGATTTGGAGATAGCGAATGGTGTTCGTCTTATCGACGACCATGACCGCTCTCGTCAAAATGTTCGGACCCTCCAAGAAGAGACCATGGGTCTTCCCGAATTCGGCTCCCCGATAGTCGGATAAGAAGGTGATATTGGCGATGTTGGCTTCTTCGGCAAACCGTTTCTGGGCGAAGGGCGTATCGACGCTCACGGTGATGAGTTCAATCATCTTATCGAGGCCCTTACTCCGCTCGCTCAGATGATGGGTCTGTTGCTCGCACACAGGGGTATCCAGGGAGGGAACCACACTGATGATGCGCACTTTTCCCGCGCCTTTGGTCTGCGCGATGTTCACGAGGGATAAGTCATTCTGCGCCACCTTCACGTCGCGCAGCATGTCGCCGACTTTCACTCCATTGCCTGTGAGGGCCAGGGGATTGCCTTTGAACAGGACCTTGTTGCCCTCGCCTGCGACTGCACTCCCATCCGCCACCGGAATATTCTTGTAGGAAAAGCCGGCGCCGGTTGATCCTCCCATCGTCTGACATCCGACGAGACTAAGCGAAAAGCACAGCGTGGTGCCGATGAAAACCCAATATCTCGTCCGCATCGTAAGCTCCTTTCTGAAGATAATAAGTGGGCGATCCAGTCGAGCGATCATTCAGGGCGATGGTTGAATATACGCGATCAACGATCGGTTGACCAGATCAGGCCGTTCCCACTGGGGCATATGACCGGCATCCGGGACCTTCACGAACGTTGATCCTCGGATTCTGTGGTGAAGTTCTTCACCCACAGCCATGGGGAACAACCGGTCGTATTCACCCCAGATGATCATGGTCGGGTGCGTGATGCTGCTCAGGCGGGGAGCGAAGTCGGTTTCCCAGGAGGGGAGGGCGTTTCTCACGGCCATGATGGGTTTGATGATGCCGGGGCGTCGGCGATTACGGTTGGACCGTTCGATAACGGCGGGTGTGAGGAGGCGGTGATCATGGACGATTTCCTTTAGGACCGACTCGGTGACCAGTCCGCCGAACAACCAGTTGCCGAAGGAGACAAGCCAGGAAGGAGCTCTGGACTCCAAGGCTTGCTTGAACGACCGGCTGGCGAGCTTGGCCTTGACATGAGACGGCAACCCATCGATAAGCACGAGTTTGTCGATGCGGGTCGGATGAGTCAATGCCATGCCTATAGCCAGCCCAGCGCCCATGGAATTGCCGATCAATGTGGCTTGAGAAATCTCCACGGCGTCCATGAATCCGATACAGAAGTCCAACATCTGATCCGGCAGGTACTCAATGTCCGGCTTGTCGGACAATCCGGAGCCGGGTAGGTCGAGCGTCAGAGTACGGAAGTGTTGAGACAAGGCATGTTGCTGATGTTCCCATTGCCACATGGATCCGCCGAAGCCATGGATCAAAATGACCGGCGGGCCCGTACCGATATCGAGATACGCGATCCGTTGATCATGGACGAGAACGGTCTTGATCGGAATGCGTTCTATCGGGCTACGTTCCAATGTTTCAAAATAGGGCGGGATCTGTGAAGGCGGCGCACAGGCGGTCATGAGATAAGAGACGAAGCACAATATGAGCGGCACAAGCCGCCTAATTCGGCAAGGACGGGGGATTGAGCCGGTGATGGAACTATTCCAGTTGAATGACCGTTTCATCCGTCTTCACATTGTCACCCTCGGCAGCCAAGATCGTGGCGACCCTCCCATCAATCGGCGCCGGCACCTGGCTTTCCATCTTCATCGCTTCGATGATCAACAGGGGATCTCCAGCCTTGACGCGATCATCGACCGCCACCAGGATTTTCACCACTCGGCCCGGCATGGGCGGAGCCACATCACCTGGTTTCGAAGGTCTGGGACGTTTGGGTTTTCCTCCCAATTCGGTCTCCTGGGACTCCGGGACACCGGCGAGCACTTCTTGGATGGGTTCGAGCGACACTTCTTCGAGCTTATCGTTCACACGGATGTAGTAGGGCTTACGTCCGTCGATCTTTCGACCCGAGCCCGAGACTTTCACATGATAGGTCTCTCCATGCACCGTCACATTGAATTCCACGGGAGCCAGGTGCAGTTCGTGAGCGGTGGCGGGCCCTTTCGCCGACCCCAATTCGAGCGGTTCAGGGGTCAAATCGCCTTTCTCGCGGGCTTCGAAAAAGTCCCGCGCGATGGAGGGAAACAACACGAACGATAGCTGATCCTCGACGGTCTGAGCCGAGTCCGGAAGCTCTTTTTTTGCGTCATCCAATTCCGGCTCAAGTCTATCGGCCGGCCTGGTTTTGATCGGTGTTTCATCGCCGGTGGCGCGCGCCATGACGTCGAGATCAACCTGTCCGGGGGCACGGCCATACAGTCCCAAAAAATAATTCTTGGTTTCTGTAGTGATCACTTTGTATCGCTCACCGGTCAGCACATTGAGTGTCGCCTGCGTTCCCACGATTTGGCTGGTCGGGGTGACGAGCGGGGGATAACCCATTTCTTTCCGCACACGCGGGACTTCGTCGAGGACTTCCTTCATCCGGTCCAGCGCATTCTGCTCCGTCAGCTGGGCGGCCAAGTTCGACAGCATACCGCCGGGAATCTGCGACATGAGGATTTCCGCATCCACGCCGGTAAAATCACTTTCGAACTGACGGTACTTGCGGCGAACCATTCGGAAGTGCTCGGTGATCGGCTGGAAGGAGGCGAGTTCCAGTCCCGTATCGTAAGGCGTATTCTGGAGCGAAGCGACCAGCGTTTCCGTGGCCGGATGGGAAGTGCCCCCTGCCAGCGGAGAGATAGAGGTATCGAGCATGTCGAGGCCTCCGAGGATCGCCATCAACGAGGCCATCGAGGCCATACCGGACGTGTAATGCGAGTGGAGATGGAGAGGAACCTTCACGGCGGCCTTCAGCCGACGCACCAAATGGTAGGCATCGAGCGGGGCCAGGAGTCCGGCCATGTCTTTGATACAAATCGTATCCGTTCCAAGATCCTCCAGCTTCTTGGCCAAATCCACAAACCGGTCGATGCTATGGACCGGGCTGACGGTGTAACAGATAGTGGCCTCAGCATGTTTGCCGCACGCTTTCACTTCGCTGACGGCTCGATCGAGATTCCGCACGTCGTTGAGGGCGTCGAAGATGCGGAAGACATCGATGCCGTTCGTGGCTGAACGTTCGATGAACCGCTCCACCACGTCGTCGGCGTAATGGCGATAGCCGACGAGGTTTTGCCCGCGCAACAACATTTGGAGCTTGGTGTTGGGCATGGCGGCCCGCAGGGCTCGGAGCCGTTCCCAGGGATCTTCTTTTAGGAAGCGCAAACAGGTGTCGAAGGTGGCGCCGCCCCAGACTTCCAGCGACCAATAGCCGACGGCATCGAGCTTTTGTGCGATGGGCAGCATGTCTTCCGTGCGCATGCGCGTCGCCAATAACGACTGATGGCCGTCTCGCAACGCGACATCCGTGATCAGAACCGGCTTGCCGGCGGCCGGCGTGATCGAGAATTCACTGGGACGGGACGCGACGCTTTTCGAAGTCTTGATCGCCGGAGCGGATGATCTGCTCTTTTTTTGCGGTTTCTTTGTCGATGGTCGCCGTTTCGCCATGATGGTTAACGCATTTCTTCGGGAACAGATTGTTTGTTGGAGTTAGAGCCCTTCGTAGGCGGCGATCGCGGCAGACAACGCCAAAACCAGATCTTCCGGCTGCTCAAACTCGTGATACGAATACAACTCCGGATGGGTGTCCAGGTACGACGTGTCGAAGCGTCCCGCAATAAAGTCCCGTTCCTGCATGATCGCTTCCATGAAGGGAATCGTGGTTTTTACTCCACGAAGCACGTACTCTTCGAGGGAGCGTCGCATGCGACTGACGGCTTCATCCCAGGTGCGGCCCCGGACCGTCAATTTGGCCAGCAGCGCATCATAGTACGGTGGGATCGTGTAATCCTTGTAGACGGCACCGTCGATGCGAACACCGATTCCACCGGGAGAGAGATAGGCCGTCACAGTGCCCGTGCAGGGCAAGAAATTGTTTTTGGGGTCTTCCGCATTGATTCGACATTGGATGGCATGACCTTGGAGAATCACGTCTTTCTGCGCGATGTCGAGGGGAATCCCCGCCGCGATCGAAATTTGATAGCGGACGATGTCGATCGCCGTGATCTGTTCCGTCACCGTATGTTCGACCTGGAGACGCGGATTCATCTCGATGAAGTAGAAGTGACCTTCTTGATCGAGTAGAAACTCAACGGTTCCCGCGTTGTCGTAGTTCACCGCGCGCGCGATGGCGATGGCGGCGTTGCCCATCTCTTCCCGGAGCTCCTGTGTCAGAATCAACGACGGGGCGATTTCAATCAACTTCTGGTGACGTCTTTGAATTGAACAATCGCGTTCATTTAAGTGGATGATATTCCCGTGGCGGTCTCCCAATATTTGGAATTCAATATGGTGCGGCCGTTCGATATATTTTTCGATGAAGACGCTGCCGTCTCCGAAAGAGGCCTGAGCCTCGCGCGCGGCGACTTCCATATTCTCTCGCAGCTCATCGTCTGATCGGACCACGCGAAGCCCACGGCCGCCGCCGCCGGCGCTTGCCTTGATCATAACCGGGTAACCCGCTTTCCTTGCGAAGGCCAGGGCTTCTTTTACACCGGTAATGGCTCCATCCGTGCCGGGCACGATCGGGACACCGGCTGATTCGGCGAGCTCGCGCGCCTTGACCTTGCTGCCCATCAGGGTAATGGCCTGGGTGGAAGGACCAATGAACGTCATGCCGGAAGCCTGACAGAGTTCAGCAAACTCCGCATTTTCAGAAAGAAATCCGTATCCGGGATGGACGGCATCGGCGCCGATCCGTTTGGCCAAATCGACGATCTGTTTACTATCCAAGAAGCCCTTCACCGGTCCTGGCCCGACCATGTAGGATTCATCCGCTTTCTTCACGTAGATGCCGGTTGAATCTGCTTCGGAATAGATGGCAGCGGTGGCAATGTTCAATTCGCGGCAGGCGCGGATGATCCGCATGGCAATCTCACCGCGATTGGCAACTAAGATCTTCTTGAACATGTCTGAGCCCGTCAGCTCGTGCGGAAAGGAATGAATCCAGAAAAACGATCGCGTAAGCTAGCATAGGATCAAGAGGTCTGTCGAGGGAGAAGCGCTCGCGAAGAAGTGGAAATCACTCATCAAAACGGAGGGTTACTCTTGTCTTTCATCAAACGATGGCGTCGCCATACGCACAGGAGTTCCATAGAATGCCTTACGTTTCTCGCGGTGGTTCCGCCATTATTCGTCACGGAGAGATCCATTATCCTGATAACTGATCCGTCCTAGAACAGAGGGGCCGTGCATTTACGTCTCCCCAACTACCGGAATAGAGCGTCGGCATAATCTGTAACCGCCGGATACCGGCGCGAAGAAACCTTTGTTGATTCACGATGTGAGACAGACGGCAGGGCTTGTGCAACCCTCGATTGCTTTTGGCCAGTACCGGACCACCGAGAAGGGTGAAACGATTCCGACGTGGGAAATTGAATTCGCCTTCATATGGGATTTCGGGATTTTTGTGAATGTGGAAGGTATGAGCCAGAAGCAGTTTGCTTGGTCGATTGCCGGTTCATTCGGACCGGTCCGGTTCGAAACCTGGAACGATAGCATGGGGAACATTGCCGAGCGCGACTTCGGTCCAATCTACGGCGCGACACTGACCCTCGATGTCTTGCGAGTCTGGAACACCTTCCAATGCTTCCGATCGAAACCCACCCCTCATTCGCCGGTCCCGTCGTAAGATTCCTCACGTGGCCTAACGGACTGGAAAAGAAATAATAATCCCTCCCATCACATCATAGAGCTTATAGTCCCGCTTAGCGCTGAGGGGATGACTGTTATGGCACATGACACAAGCCATAGAGACAGCACGATCCGCAAATATTGCCTTGAAATAACGTCTGTCGCCTTCTATAACAACACCCGTATAGGGCTTGCGGGGGTTCTTGGCCACCGCTTCCAAACCCGCTCGTTCAAACTCATCCCCCGGCCCGTTCTTGGTGTAAATTGGGCCTAAGCTGCTCAGGCGGATATGGAGGCCGAGGCCGAGCCCTTGAACCTCTTGCCCCGCCATCTGAAGCAATTGCGCTGGAAGGGGCAGCGCCCCCTTTTCTTTCCAATCTTCTGCCGCCACAGCGACTTTGCGATCCTGTAGCTGTTCGACGACATGGGTTGAATAAATGCTTCGATCGGCCTGAATGACGGCATAAATATATTCCGCCACCAGTTCGGGTGGAATTCCTCCCGTCTCCCCGGCATGCGCAACATCCGCTTGGACAGCGGCGAGCATGATGGCGCAGAGGACGCCACGGATCCCGCGTGTTTTCTCCATCATGGCAACTCCTCTTTGCTCTTAGGGCGAAACCTGCTCACAAGAGCGCGTTCTTACACATTTCGCAGTCCAGTTACTTGGATGATTGTTTCGCATCCAGGATAAAGATCTCCCCTCGCATGACGTCGGTAAGCAACTTTCCATGGAGATTGCACCAGAAATGAAACCGATCAAAGCTCGCTTCAGGGAGGCTGAAGCGGAGTGTGACTCGGTCTCTCGGTTCAACCCGAACCCCGAAGGCGGTGAGGGTATAGACGATGGTCGCGCGACCCGAGATCTCAAGGTCTTCCGCCTTCATGAGTAATGGCGAGACGAACTCATGCGCCACCTCGTCCTCATTGCGGAGCAGGATGACGAGGTCCATGCCGGCCTGTAGGGAAAAGGCTGGATTCGATACAGAATTCTCAAGTGGTCCGTCTTTGATCACTTGAAAGGCTTTGTTTTTCATTACAAGGACCACATCGGGGTCATACAGCAGCTCTTCGGACAAGCTTATTCCGTTCATCCCTATTCCAAGCACGAACTGAATGGCGAATGCGATCAATCGCAATCGTGGCAACTTTTTGCCTCTTTTATCTTCCCCACGGATGTACTCCGTGGGGAAGAATCTCTGTGTAGGTGCGCACTGGCAACTGATCGGATCTTCACCGTGCCCTGGTGCTTCATCGCATCAGCCGCCGCCGATCCCGGTGGTCTCTATGATCGCCAATTCCCCGCGCATTGTTTGTCCATGCTCCTTTCCATGGACATTGCACCAGAAGACATCATAGATGGTTGCTCTGTCGCCGTATCGATCCAGTTGGGCGACAGGGGCAGTAAACTCAAGAGTCACGGTTTGCCCCGGGTCGATGCGAAGCCCTGAGGCTCGGGCGGTCTTGACCACTGTCGCGTTGCCCGAGATGCGGAATGGGACATCGCGGAACAGTGTCGACATGAACTCATGCGCCACGAGATCCCGATTGAGAAGTTTAATGACCGCCGGCATCCCTGCCATGAGCGCAAACCCACGCGCAGTGCCCCCTTTGGTGATTTGAAAAGTTTTTTCGCTGATATCAATGACCACGTCGACTTCGCTTGGGGTGAAAGGTTCGGGAGGTTCGGCCTTTGCCCAGAAGTCACGGAGTTTCGGGATCGAAATTTGATTTGCGGCCGAGAACGCAGGAGGATGCATCTCCTCAAACTTATTCTTGGTGATCAGCAATGCGACACGAGGCTTGTTGGGCTCCGACCATTCTTGCCTCATCTCGGTTCTGGGCACAGCCATCATCTCCCCGTCCGCTTCGAGTTCGATAAGTCCATATTCAGTCCCTGATACAGTGTCGGTCAGTGTCCCACCGAGATGGCCGACAGGGTGACCATCCTTCGTGTATACGGGATAGCGAGGCCCCGTTTTAAAGGACAGCACCCCATTGGGCATGTAGCCGTCCCACCCCTGAGGCAGTCCTAGGTTCACAGTTTCAGGAACTGGGGGCACATCAAATCGGATAAGGCTCGCGCTGCCGAGGTCCGTGACCTCGACCTTCACCGTATCCCCTGGGATAAATGGGCAGTCCCCCATTCGAAAACCGGCGCCAGGCTTCGATTCCACTTTCGCCTCCTTGTTGCCGTTGCGAGTCGGGCAGATCAGGTGAGTGCCTTCCGTGACTGCGACGCGAACGACATCGCCGGACGCCTTCCTGATCCAGTAGGCGTCCCCTTCGATCTTGACGATATAGCCGTTCAACATGTATTCACCCCCACTCACCGTCACTTGCGCCTTATCCTCAAACGACCCGGCAGTCGCTGTCGCAGCAAAGGCGAGCGCGGCAACGACTCCACCTATGATGCCGATGTAACGCATAGCGCAGTCCTCCTTGCTATAGAGTATCTTGCTGAATCTACTGCACCATTCTTTCTGCTACCGCTTGCACATTTAGACTCACCGCCGTACTGACGCTTCACGGTTGAAAGCTTTCTTGATCGATTGGAATTGGAGGGCGAAATTGAATCAAACAGATTGGCAGTCAGATCGCCGAGGTATTTTCTCAAGGGAAAGGGGGAACATAGATAGCGCAAGAGGAGGGGAGGTGGCATCGGGTCCCCCTTGCGAAAGGATCAAGCATGTGTAGCCTACTCCTTGGTTGCCGATGATGCAAGCGTCGGCAGGCGTTCCAGGAAATAAACATGCACAGCCAGTTGAGTAAGATGTGGTGGCAGATAATGTTATTGGGCGCATCGCCGATGAGACCGCCGGTGAACGGGGCAGCATCGCGACCTGTGACTGCTGTGGTCAAAACTCCGCTATCTGACGGATCGACAGCGGAAGGGACTTATCAATCATTCATTCGATAATTTCTTATCGGATGTCATGCAGATCATTCTCACCGGTAGCTTCCTTCAAAATAGGAGTCATCGCGAAACGGCTTGGGCCCGTGTCTCCTCTTTCTTTTTAGCTAGGAACAATTGCCGGATGTACAGGGCATAGAGCAGCGACAGAAGCGCGAAGTTGGTCATGAGGATACCCGGCGTCGTCCATTGCCAGCCGTCGAATTTCCAGTCGGAGAAGGGCCACAGCACCGGAGTCGGAAAAAAGGCGTACGAATGCAAAGGCATGTCGGCCAGGACATGGAGTCCCCACGCTCCCAGTTCCCAGACCGGTCGTTTCAGGAAAAGCCATACCAGGAAAAAAACGGTGAGAAATATGACGAAGCTATGAGTGAAATTATAGAGGTAATGGACATATTGAGGTATGGTCGATTCCGGGGGAGTGCCATGGCTGAAATCGGGCTTCGGCGACAAGCCGAATGCGGCAGCCACGTACAGGACTCCGAAGGAAAATAGATCAGGCGCCATCCCGATGGCGAATGCCAGCCCGAAACTCGATCGGTTTTTTCGACCGAACGCGATCGAACCCCAGAGGCCATGTGACACGAAGTCCATCGGATCCTTTCGCGAACGCCAACGACATTTTACTTGGTCCGGTCTTTCTGGTCCATTAGCGTGAGGCCATTGCAAAAGAGATCAACCGTCTTCTGAAACAGAAAGAGCGCGGTGTCTTGCGGTGAGGCGCCGAGAGCTTCCCGAGTGCTGTTCCGAATGATCTCGGTGGATAGGTGGTGCTGTCGAGCCACCAGAAATGCATCGTCAAGATCCAGCTCTGTTCCACGGCGAAGCTTGGCAATCACGAAATCGACGGGCGACAGGACACGGATACGCAGACGAGGTCGGTTGATGAGAGCGACGGCACGGTCCCGGTATCCTGGAGGCATGGCGACGACCGACCAACCGGAAAAATTTTGGGTCAGGTCAGCCGGAATGTTCTTGGACATCAGATAATCTCTCAGCGGCATCACCGGGCCTTGTAATTCGGCGTCGACATCGTGAGTGACCCGAGCAGGAACTCCGTAGGCGTGCAGGGCTAACGCGCCGACGAGGAGGAGGTCTACAGGAGTGTCGGAATCGGCAACGTACCGGGTGAGCAGCTCGATGAGATGCTCAGTGGTGAGCATAGGCAAAGTAGACCGCTTCGGCGAACGTTCGATACTCACGGAAGTCTATCGGACCGAAGTCGGCGGGGAGAGGGACACGGTCGAAGAGATAGGTCAGCAGGCGGCGGTAGTGTGTGTACCATCGACAGGCGGTTTGATAGGCCTCTTGCACAGCTGGATTGGTTTGCCAGGGTGTGAGATCCAGTTGATCGTTCAATAAAATTTCAAGCCAGAGCACCCGACGGCCCCGTGCGGTTTGAACGGCTTCCTCAATCGACGTCGTGCCAAGATACGCCGGCAACAGTTTGAACAAAGGTTCAGGTTGATGAGCGGCTGGTTTTGACATGCGCTAGTGTAACATAGGCGTATCCCGATACATATGGGAACTGTCCAGCCGCTCTCGTGAGTCGGAGTTGTATCCTAATTTTAGGATGCAACCTGTTTGATTGCTGACGACTTTATACGCCGGACTTCTTCGACGAATTTCTGAGTCAGGACACTAAACCCAGGCGAGATTCCTCTGTCGCTTCTTGCTGGAGTCGTACATGGCCTCATGTGACGAATGGGCCCCCGCCTTCAGCGGAAGAGCATCTCGCAGGCGGATTCGGTGACTCGCTCCATCGCGGTGAGTTGGCGTCGGATGCTCTGATCTTCGGCTCGGGCAAATTTAGCCAGATCCACCAATTCCCGGTGTTCCAACGATTGAGCTTCACCGGATTCGATCAGATCGAGCGCGCTTTCCAATACATCCAACATGACGCCGTTGGATGACTGAACCAATGCTCTGGAGGCCGCATCACGATCCGGGTCACGGCGGCGGCCCGGCATATCGAGATGAGTGTCGAACAACAATCCTCGCAGGACGTTCCACGTCGCATGTTTGCCGAAATTCCGTCCTTCGAACGCCATTAAGCAGAAGTCCCACAGCAGGTCGACGCGCGGATCGAGGAACCGATATTCAGCCTCCAACGACGATCCGTTGAGGCGGCCTTCTTCTCGCAACCGTTTTTCGATCGGCGTTCCCACGTACGGCAAGGTTCGGCAAAATCCCGCCACGGCCCAGCCGTCATCGGTGAACGTTCGGAGGAATTCCATGTTGTTGCGCGCCGTCTGCACAGTGGACCAAGGCTCAAGCAACATAAACCCGAAATCGAAGCTCACGTCTAAATCGCGCAGAATCCGTCCTGCACGAAGATGGACATCCGGTTTCAAATGCTTGTTGAGTGCCGCAAGGCTCGTTTCATCCCCGCCTTCAACGCCCATATAGACGTGGCATAGTCCCGCGGCGACGAGAGGCGTCAGGAGATCTGCGCGGATTTCATCCGATCGACAGGCAATCTTCCAGCGCATCTCTTGCTCCAGCCCGCGGCGAACGATTTCGGAGGCCACCGCTTTGGCCCAGATCTTGGCCTCCGTGCCGCCGGCGAGAAAATCGTCGTCCTGGAACAAAATCAACTTGGCGCCACGGTCCCGCACCAAATATTCCACTTCATCCACGACCTTGGCCGGATTACGACGACGGCGACCTGTCGTGCCGTTCGCTTCATAGAAGGTGATGATGGAACAAAATGAACATTTCCATGGACACCCGCGTGATGCCAACACCGATGCGGTAGGAAGGTCCTGTCGCCGATAGTCGATGTCGCGACGATCCGGTTCGGGGAAATCATCGATGTGGGTCCGACCCTGTCGAGGAGGATTGAGAATAGTCTTACCGTGATCCAGGCAGGCGATGCCGGGAATTGCCCGCCATAGGGAAGGACGGTCGAATTGCTCAACGATGTCGCTCAACGTGTCTTCGCCCTCGAAACGAACCACGGAGTCGAGTTCCGGAATGTGTCGCAGCAATTCGGCCGGTTCGAAGGAAGCATAGTGTCCGCCGATGGTGAAATGTGCCTGTACACCGGCGGCACGCAACGCGCGAATCACCGTCGCGAATTGCGGCACCATGTATTGGAAGATTAGGGAAAATCCTACGACATCAGGTCGTTCGGTTTGAATGATGCGCAGTAACGGTCCCGGATCGTTGCCGAACGCAACGATCCGGGTGTGATGGCCCTGTTGCAGCAGGCGACTGGAGAGGTACCGAATCCCAAGGTTATCCTGGTCTTCATACCCGACCAGCAGCACATGGCGTCCCATCGTGATTATGTCCGAGGCTTGGTTTTTTTGGCCAGTGCCTCCAAGGTTTTCACGACGGCCTGGCCGCGCAGCACGGTCGCTTTGGTGCCTGCAATGGTGCGCTTGAGCTCGGCCGGCTTCATTTTCTTAGCCGCATCGAGCAGGCCTTCGAACGCATCGAAATCCGTAACGGTTCCGCCACGCACCACATCAAGCGACTCACTGATCAGTTTCAACCTGATGATATCTTCGGGAGAGGGGTCACCTTTATCGATGAACTTGCCTAGATCATAGGCCCGGATGACTTCAATCAGTTTTTTGAAGATATCGATTCCGGATTTGACCGGTACGACATACCCGGCCATCAGAAAACTGCCGCTGTTCTGCGCAACCGTGAAAAACGGAGACGTCGAATTAGCAATGCCCGTCACCCCTCCACCCGAGGTGATATCGTCATCATTTTCCTCGAAGTAGCCGGCGGCATCCCCTCCGTACGCCAGCTGCTGCCATGAAGAAAAGTCCAGCAACGGGTCGCCTATGTTGCGCTGCAGATGGTCTTTCGCATGGATTGTTGCCGAGCCCCATTGTGTCCTGACGACATGATCGTCGCCATCGCCGGGCCAGGCGACCGGCGTACCGCCGGGACCATTGACGAAAGTGCTGCCGGGTCCGTCGATCGGCGTGGGATTGATCGGCCCGGTCCCGACCCAGTGGGCATCCACCACCACGCGGGCCGTCCCGCCCGGCCCGGTTGGTGGAATGCCATAGTAGGCCGCAGCAGGCCACTCCGACCAATTGGTGGGATGGTGAAAGGTCCAGCGGACTTTCCGTTTTCCGGTGATGCGGCGGCCGGTATCCCAATACAGAAAAGACCGCAACACTCCGTCGGCATCCGGCAGGGATGGAGGCGCGGTTTGTTCAACCGTCGTGCCGGCGGCCGTCACCGTGACATCGAGCGACCCGAAGGCACTGAGATCAGTTCCTTCGCGAAACAGTTTTCCCTTCGTCGTAAAATGCCCCACGCGATGTTCCTCCTTTCAGAGTTAGAACGCTTACCTCTCCGCACTTACCTTCAGCAACTTGAGATCTATCGTTCGTCTCACAAAGATGGACGCCTAGACGTTCCAGTTGCTGAAATCAAATCGACGCATAACAGTCCGTTTTTTCGTTCAGCGAGTGAAAAATCGAAGAAGCATTCCTTCAGAAATTACGTGCGTGAGCATCTCATGTTTGAGCGCACCGGCGTTGAAGAAATTTGTATCTATGCCAATAGGTCACAATGGCCTGGGCTTGATGAACGCAGCAGAGGAATATGCACTGAGGAAGCGGCGTAGACAGTTGCTGACCCTTCCTTACTTTCTTGCAGCCGCTTGCAGATAGTGCCACCTTCAGTAGCCTTGCTATCTACTCATTGTGCATGTTGCCCGACGTTATGGAATCCCGCGGTTCAGTCGTGCGTTCGCTACTGTCTAACTGCCACTGCACCTCATCCATTCGGCGATGCTCTAGATCCGACCACACCACTTCCGTTGGACCGTCCCCCCTCTAAGAGAGTCAGAACAGTTTCGATCCCTTGGTACAATCGGCGAACAACCATTCCATAGCCATTTCACCCGAAGGCCGTGAAATCGAACGTTCGGAAAGGGCAGTTGCTACATCATTCGCAGCTCCTGAAGGTGTTATCCATTTCTTCAGATCGCTGAGTCGGTACATCATAGATTCTATGAGCAATTCGGGACCGCAACGGGCACATAACACTTCGGCTGCTTCTGTGAATGGGGCGCCGACCGACAGCGGGCTGACCTGTCTCATCATTATTGCTCGATTTCATGACCTCCCTGCCGATGGCTCGCAGCTGAGCCACCAGTTTGCGCAGTCCGGGCAGGTTCTCTCCGATACCGACCTCCTGCGTGCCGCCAAGCATCTTGGCTTGAAGGCCGGGCTACTCAAAACTGCATGGAGTAAACTCCACGGGATACCGCTGCCTGCCATGGCAAAGCGAGCTGACGGCCGCTATGTCGTGCTGGCGAAGGTCGACGCAGAGAAGGTACTGGTTCAGGATCCGGTCGAAGCACGGCCGCTCGTCCTCTCTCGTCAGCAATTCGAAGCGACATGGACAGGGAAATTACTGCTCTTTACCAAACGAGCCCATGTCCATCCGCAAGATCTCACGTTCGACTTCACCTGGTTTCTTCCAGCCCTCTTGAAATATCGAAAATTCTTCGGGGAAGTGCTGATCGCCTCGTTCTTTCTTCAATTCTTTGCCTTGTTGACGCCGCTCTTCACACAAGTTGTCATCGATAAAGTGCTTGTACACAAGGGATTCACGACGCTCCATGTGTTGGCGATCGGTATGATCACGCTGGCGATCTTCGAAGCAATTGTAGGCGGCCTTCGGACCTACCTGTTTTCGCATACGACGAATCGGATCGATGTCAGTCTAGGCGCCCAACTCTTCCGGCATATCCTGGCGCTCCCCATGGCCTATTTTGAAGCCCGGCGTGTCGGCGATACGGTCGCACGCATACGTGAGTTGGAACAAATCCGTCAATTCTTAACCGGTCATTCAGTGACGGTGGTGTTGGACATCGTGTTCACCGCCGTTTTTCTGACGGTCATGTGGGCATACAGTCCCACGCTCTCGCTCGTCGTCATGGCTTCGCTCCCGGTCTATGCCCTGCTGTCGATGGCCATTACTCCGGCCATCCGGGCGCGCTTGCATGAAAAGTTCAACCGGGGTGCAGAAAATCAGGCTTTTTTAGTCGAAGTGGTCAGCGGAATCCAAACTGTCAAAGCCATGGCGGTCGAACCTCCGCTTGTGCGGAGATGGGAAGAGCAACTGGCCGGCTATGTGCGGGCGAGTTTCCGCGCGACGAGCGTGATGATGATAGCCGGTCAATCCGCGACCTGCGTCCAAAAGGTAACCACTGTCGCGGTGCTGTGGCTGGGCGCCTATCGTGTGATCGACGGAGACCTGAGTATCGGACAGTTGATCGCGTTCAACATGCTGTCGGCACAGGTGACGGGGCCGATTCTTCGGCTGGTGAATCTTTGGCAGGAATTCCAACAAGTGGGTATCTCGATGAAACGGTTGGGGGATGTGCTCAACAGTCAGCCGGAACCATCGTATAACCCCACTCGAACGACGTTGCCTCGGGTCATGGGGCAGGTTCGATTCGAAGAAGTCACGTTTCGGTACCGGCCGGATGGGCCGGAAGTCACCAGGAAGATGTCATTTTCAGTTGAGCCGGGACAGGTCATCGGTATTGTCGGACGTTCGGGATCCGGGAAAAGCACCATTGCCAAGCTGTTGCAGCGTCTCTATGTGCCGGAGCGTGGACGCATTTTGGTGGATGGAGCGGATTTGGCGCAGGTCGATCCTGCCTGGCTGCGCAGGCAAGTAGGAGTCGTGCTCCAGGAAAATTTTCTGTTCAACGGCTCGGTCCGAAGCAGCATCGCGCTGACCGATCCCGGCTTGGCGATGGAGCACGTGATTCAGGCAGCGAAAATGGCCGGGGCCCACGAGTTCATACTGGAATTGGCGGAAGGCTACGACACGCTGATCGGAGAGCACGGATGCACGCTTTCAGGCGGGCAGCGTCAGCGGATCGCCATCGCGCGGGCCTTGGTTGCGAATCCCCGTATTCTGATTTTCGATGAGGCGACCAGCGCATTGGACTACGAATCAGAAGCGGTGATCCAACGGAACATGGCGCAGATCTGTCAGGGACGTACGGTCTTTATCATTGCGCATCGGCTAAGTACGGTTCGGCCCGCGCATCGCATCTATGTCGTCGACAAAGGAGAGATCGTCGAGGAAGGATCGCATGATGAACTCCTTCGCCTTGACGGCTTCTATGCTCGATTACAGGTGCATCAGATAGGCAAGGGATAGAGGTTCTCTCAAATGGCCGTGAGGGCGTTCGGCAGATATTGGACGGTGTGGAAGGCGACGTGGCAGGCCGAATCGAGCCGACGGGGCGATTCCGCTGTTCCCGGTGGACAGGCCATGGAATTTCTACCGGCAGCATTGGAAATCCAGCAGATTCCTCCATCCCCAATCGGCCGAGCGCTCCTCTGGACGATCTTGGCTGTTTTCACTGCGGCAGGGTTGTGGGCCACATTGGGCTGGATCGACATTGTGGCCACGGCGCAAGGCAAAATCATTCCCAGCGGCTACTCGAAGATCATTCAGCCGTACGAAACCGGCGTGATTGCCTCAATTCATGTGCAGGATGGACAAACGGTCAAACGAGGCGAAGTGCTGATCGAGCTCGATTCGACCCTCAATCGGGCCGACCATGATCGGGCGTTCAATGAATATCGGGCGACGAAAGTGGACGCGGCCAGGTTAAGGGCCTTGATCAAGGGACAAACCACTTTCGAGCCACCTGCCGGCGCAGATGGAACCTACGTGGTGTTGCAACAGCATCTGCTGCGTGACCAATTGGCCGAGTATCAAGCCAAGATCGCAGCAGCACAGCATCTTGTCGATCAACGTCAAGCTGCGCTCGAACAAACCAAAGAGAACATCCTCCGTTTGGAAACCACGGTGCCGATGGAGATAGAACGTGCCGAAGCTTACAAGAAACTGCTTGAGCACGAAGCGGTCACCAAGATGGACTTCCTGCAAGCCGAAGGGCAGCGGATTGACAAGACTCAAGAGTTGGCCGGACAAAAGAAGAAGCTCGAACAGGACCGGGCGGCGCTTGCGGAAGCCGAAAAGCACTACCGAGCCATGGCGTCGGAGTTTCAACAGATCAAACAGGCGGAACTGTCGGCTCTCGAAACCAAAGCCGCCTCTCTTGCACAAGAGGTCACGAAGGCAGGTCAAAAGGCTGGTTTGCAGCGGCTGACCTCGCCGATCGACGGCGTCGTGCAGCAGTTAGCGGTGCATACCGTCGGTGGCGTCGTTACCCCGGCGCAACAGTTGCTCATTGTCGTGCCTCAAGACCATCCGGTCGAAGTCGAGGCGCAAGTCGAAAATAAAGATGTGGGATTTGTGCGGGAAGGACAGCCGGTTGAGATCAAAGTCGAAACATTCCAGTTCACGTTGTATGGCACGATTCCGGGTCATGTGCTGACGGTTTCCGATGACGCGGCTCCTCTTGAAAAGATCGGACTCGTCTACCCAACCAGAGTCAGTATGGATCAATCGACGATCCAGGTCGATGGCAAGCCGGTGAATCTTTCGCCTGGGATGGCGGTCACTGTTGAGATCAAGACCGGTCAGCGCCGCATCATCGAATATCTCCTGAGCCCTTTGCTCAAATCCATGAAAGAAAGCCTGAGGGAGCGGTAACGGATGGTCCCATCATGGGCGCTGCTTGGGCTCTGTCTGCTTGTCGTCCCTGTACTCGACCCGGATCTGGCGCAGGCCGGCATTTCAACCGGAGAATCCGGTCGCCTCGCTCAGTCACAGACACGTCAGCCGCTCAATCTTACCTTGAAAGGGGCATTGGCGGCGGCGATCAACAACAACCCCGACGTGCTTCTGTACAAGGAGCGGATTCAAGAGGCCCAAGGCCAGGTGCAGACACAATTGGGCGCGATGCTTCCCAACATCTCGGCCGATGTCAGGCAAACCAGGCGAACGCAATTTCTCGGAACGATCGGCCTGTCTCCAGTGCGTACCGATCCATTCAGTATTTTGGATACCAGAATCAGCGCGACACAAAATCTGTTCAGTCTCAGCCTGATCCAGCGCTGGCGGGCTTCACGTGAATCTCTGCACGTGACGGAACAGGAATCGGAAGCCAAACGGTTCGACGCGATGGCCACGGTGGCCTTGGTCTACATGGAAGGGTTGAAGGCCATGGCCATGATCAACATGCATGAGACGAATCAGCAGGTCATGAATGAATTACTTGAGATTGTCAGGCAGCGACAACGAGGAGGAATCGCCACGGGCCTCGATATCACCCGACTGGAAGCGCAATTAGCGGCTGAGAGGCAACAGGGATCATCAGCGCGGTATGACCTTGAACATGCCAAACTGAGTCTTATCAATCTACTTGCGCTGCCTACGGAGATACCGCTTATTTTGACCGATGAATGGGTGAAGGATGTGCGGAGTATACCAACGCCGCAAGGGGCGATGGAAGAGGCATTGAGTCAACGGCCGGAGATTCAGGCACAGCATACTCGGGTGAAAGCCTCTGAGTTGGCCTATTCATCTATCACGGGGGAACGAGTGCCATCGCTCGTCGCCCAGGGAGATTATGGACTTGTCGGCAATCGGTGGAACAACACCCTCGATACTTACAATATGGCACTGATTCTCCAGATACCCATCTTCGACGGAGCCCAGCGTGAAGGCCGCATCGCCCAAGCCAGAAGCCAGTGGCAGCAAGAATCGTTGCGCATGAGATCGGTGCTCAACCAAGTCAAAATGGAAGTGCACGATGCCCTCGCTTCGCTCACAGCGGCACAAGAGCAAGTGAATATCGCACAGGCCGGTTTACAGATGGCGACCAAGGAACTGAACCTTGCGCGGGAACGTTACACGATTCTTACCTCCACCAGTCACTTGGAACTTACCAACGGGCTTTCATCACTGACCCGTGCCAGAGAAAACCTCATCACCGCGCTCTTTCAGCTCAATGCCGCTCGAGTTCATCTCGCCCGCTCGACGGGGAATCTCTATACACTGAACTAAAAGCTGTTTTGTAAAAGCACCCAGTCAGCTATTCGATAGTTCACTTCCCAGCCGATCGAATACATGGACTTAGAGTTCGCATTACCTTGACTTGATCTTGCCATTCACTCAGACTCCCAGTATGTACGATCGATCTGAAAGTGATCTCTTGCGTATGTTGGCCGATCGGACGGGGATTGCTGCCGACTACTATGACATCGCCGGAATGTGCCATGTGACGACAGACGAGACACGACGGGCCATTCTGGCCGCCATGAATCTGCGGGTTGCGAATCGTGAGGAACTCATTGCGGAGCTAGAGGGGTGGGATAATCGTTGGTGGTTGCAAGGCTGTGAACCTGTCCATGTACTGCGGTTGGGACGAGACGTAGGTACCTGGTCGTGGTATGGGCCATGTGAGAGATCGGAGGATTCGGGTCTTTATGTTAAGTGGTCACTCTATGCGGAGAACGGAGAAAAGCAGTGTGAGCGAACGGATGGGCCGGGTCTGAGAGTCGAAGAGACTCGCACGATTCAGGGACGCAGGTTTATTCGTGTCGCCATGATGTTTCCACAAGACCTGCCGCTTGGCTATTACACAGCCAAAGCCAACGCAAAGGGAGGCAGCATGGATACGAAATCCACGTTCCGCCTCATTGTCGCGCCGGAGCGCTGTTACATTCCTGATGAACTTCAGCAGGGTGTTCGATGGTGGGGCGTAGCCTTACAGCTCTATTCATTGCGGAGCCATCATAATTGGGGCATCGGCGATTTTCGAGATCTGGGCGCCGTCATCGAATGGACAGGAAACCGTCTGGGCGCTGCTGTGATCGGGCTAAACCCGCTCCACGCTCTCAAAAATACCAAGCCTTATCATATTAGTCCCTATGCGCCCACCAGCCGTCTGTTTTTGAACGACTTGTATATTGACGTCACCCAGGTTCCAGAGTGTTGGATGGGTCCGGATGTGCAAAGCCGGCTTGCCGATCCACTATTTCGTGCAAGGATCGAAGCGGCTCGACGATCCGAGTTTGTGGATTACGACGCGGTAAAGTCAACGAAACGCGAGATCCTCGAGCTTTGCTATCGGGTATTTTTGCGGGAGAACTTCGAAGGCCTCGAACCGGAGTTGAAGCCAAAGACTGATCGGGGGAAAAGCTTTCTTCACTTCACAGAGCGGGAAGGAGAGTCCCTGGCGCGCTATGCGGTATTTCAAGCTCTGGAGGAAGAGCGGCAGTCCGTCTCCTCGACGTCGACGATCTGGGAAGACTGGCCGGAACCCTACCGATCTCCCACTTCGGAAGCCGTGGAAGAGTTTCGGCGTCGGCAGATGCCGCGTGTACGATTCTTTCAATATCTGCAATGGCTGGTCGCGGAACAGCTGCTCGGGGCGGTGAAGAAGACGCATGAGGCGGGTATGCCGATCGGTTTGTACCATGACTTTGCACTGGGCAGCGAACGCTATGGCGCCGATGGATGGTTGAATCAAGAGGTGTTGGCGTTCAAGGCTGATTGCGGTGCGCCTCCCGATGCACTTGGTCCTGAGGGACAGAATTGGGGAATTTCTCCACTCGATCCATTGCGTCTGCGCGCAAGCGGGTATCGATATTTCATCGAATTGCTACGCAATAATCTCCGCTATGGAGGGGCGATACGGATCGATCATGTCATGGCGCTCTTTCGACTGTTTTGGATTCCCCGTGGTCTCCCACCCGCGAGGGGGACGTACGTGCATTACCGGGATGATGAACTGCTGGCGATTTTGGCGCTGGAAAGCATGCGGGCGAAGGCACTGGTGATCGGCGAAGATCTAGGAACCGTTCCGGATTGGGTGCGCGACCGGCTCGGAACAGCAGGGGTCTTCTCGTATCGAGTCTTCTATTTTGAGCGAGAGTACCGGGGAAGTTGGAAGCCTCCGGCTCACTATCCCGCTCAATCTCTCGCCGTCGTCACAACCCACGATCTTCCGCCATTGAGCGGATATTGGGAAGGTGTGGATATCGAAACTCGATCCGAGCTGGGGTTCTTCGCTTCGGAGGAGGCTCGCAATGCGATGTGGGAAGAGCGGCATCGAGAAAAGAAGGGAATCCTCGCTGCATTGAAGTCGGAAGGACTCCTGCCCATGGGGGTATCCGATGATCCGACCTACGTGCCGAGGATGACGACTGAGTTGATGGAAGGTATTCATCAATATCTGGCCCGGACACCAGCGTCCATCGTCTTGGCCAATGTTGAAGATATCATTGGCACCCGATGCCAGACTAATCTACCGGGAACGGTGGACCAGCACCCGAATTGGTGCCGGAAATTGAGTCTGACAGTGGAGGATTTGGTCCAAGACTCGCGATTTGAGCGACTCGCGTCTCTGTTGCGTATGACCCGCCCTCTTGTGTAAGTACTTCTGTGAAGGAACCCACTCGTTACCGATGTTCTCAATTCAGAAGTCGTCATCCTCGGCCAAGCGGAGCGAGTCGATGACTGCCATGACGCATCGTGACCGTCTCATGCTGGCCATCGCGGCTGCCTGTTTTCTCATCATCCTGATCATTGAAGAATTTGCTCCGGTCAATGTCGTCGGGGCGTATGGATACGTGTTGCCTATCTTATTGGTGACCACCCTCCGGAATAGAACCATCATGGTGGTGACGGTGCTGGCCTGTGTCGTTGCGACCTATTCTGGTCTACTCCAACCGACGAAGCCGGGCAGGTTTCAATCGGCGGTCATTAATCGGAGCGTGGTCGTCGGCGTCTTGCTGTTGGTGGCTTACCTGGGTGTGAGTTGGGAAGAGAGGAAGGCGAGAGAGGAGGCGGCGAGGGCGGCGCTCGCCCGAGAAACCGAAAGTCTGCTCAAAGCCAACACGCAACTCGTACAGGCGAAAGACCAGCTGAATCGGTCGGAACGGTTGGCTGCGGTGGGTCAGTTGGTGGCGTCTGTGGCGCATGAGGTGGGCACGCCGCTTCACTCGATTGCGTGGCATGTCCAGGCTCTGGCCGAGGAGCCTGGTGCCACGCCGGAGATGAGAAAGCGGGTGGCCGTCATCGATGATCAGCTCACGCGGGTGGTTCGAATCATTCAGGATTTGCTGTCTTCTACCCGGCCACGGCAGCCTGAGCCGCAATGGCTTCCCGTCGAGGAAGTGGTCAGCCCCTCTGCGGTTCTGATGGAACCGGCTTTTCATGAGAAAGGGATCACTCTGATTGTCGACGTTCCAAAGGACCTTCCTCTGGTTTGGGCGGACAAGGAAAAAATTCATCAGGCATTGGTAAACGTTCTGACCAATGCGCTTGCCGCAACACCTGCACAGGGGAAAGTGACCGTCATGGCAGGAACTCGCGAGGCGTCGTCAGCCGAACTCGACCGCGGTCGGCTGATTGCAGACGGTATGTCGTCGTCAGTGGTGACGATCGAGGTGCAAGATACAGGATGCGGTATGCCGGAGGAAGACGTACAGAAAGCTTTTGAGCCATTTTTTACGACGAAGGCGGTTGGCAAGGGAACGGGATTGGGGCTATTCTTGAGCCGCGAATCGGTGGTGGCTCATGGGGGTAGCCTCGCGATGACGAGTGGGATCGGGTGTGGCACGGTTGTGACGATGACGTTACCGGCGATGCGACGTGAACCCATTCATACGAGGGAGGAGGCGTAATGCAACCAGCGACGATTCTGGTGGCCGACGACGATGTGGTTGCACGTGAGTTGTTGGCGGAAGCTCTTAGGAAGGAAGGATATCATGTCGAGGCCTTTGCCGGCGGAGAAGAGGTGATTGCGCGTGGGCGTCAAGGAAGAGTCGATTTGGTGTTGACGGACATCCGCATGGGGGCGGTGGATGGGTTGACGGTCTTGCGGGAGTTCAAACGAGTGAGTCCGAATACGGCCGTGGTGGTGCTCACCGCGTTCGGCTCTCTGGAAGGCGCGATCGAAGCGATTAAGCAAGGCGCTTACGATTACCTGGCGAAGCCGTTCAAGAAGGAGGACATCAAGCTGGTAGTCAAAAGGGGGTTGGATCACTGCCGATTGCTCCAGGAGAATGCGCGGTTCCGAGAAGAGTTGAAGAGTAAGGACGAGTGGTCTCCATTGGTCGGAAGCAGCACGGCGATGTTGGAGGTGTACAAATTGGTCGCGCGCGTAGCGGAAAGCAAGAGCACGGTACTGCTCCAGGGGGAAAGCGGCACCGGCAAAGAGCTTATTGCGCGGGCCATTCACACGAATGGCCCCCGCCGAGATAAGCCGTTCATCCCGGTCAATTGCGGTGCGTTGCCCGATACCTTGCTGGAATCTGAAATGTTCGGATATGAGAAAGGAGCCTTCACCGGTGCAGCAGGGACCAAGGTAGGGCTCTTTGAATCAGCCAACGGAGGGACGCTGTTTCTCGACGAGATCGGTGAATTAGGACAAGCATTGCAAGTGAAGTTGTTGCGGGTCATGCAGGACCAGGAAGTTCGCCGAGTCGGCGGCACGACATCTACGAGAGTCGATGTTCGAATCATCGCCGCGACCAATCGAGATCTTGAACAGCTGGTGAAAGAAGGAAAATTTCGGGACGACCTCTTCTACCGACTGAAAGTCGTTCCGATCACGTTGCCGTCCTTAGCCAATCGGCGGGAAGACATTCCGATGCTGGTGCACCACTTCTTACAAAAGTGCGCGGCAGGTACGGACCATGCGGTACGGGGAGTCCTGCCGGAAACGATGGTGCTCTTGACCCAGTATCGATGGCCCGGCAACGTCCGAGAGCTTGAAAATGCGATTGAACGCGCCGTGTCATTAAGCCACGGCCCTCTGCTGACGCCGGATGATTTACCTGAAGTGATTCGCCAGAGCGCAACGACTGAAGCGGATGCACGACTTTCTCAAGCCGATCAGCTCGATGCGGTGTGTTTGACCTTAGAAGAAGTGGAAAAACGTCATTTGACTCGCGTACTCAAGGAAACGAAAGGAAATAAGGTCAAGGCCGCAAAAATTCTCGGCATCGACAGGCGAACGCTCTACCGTATGGCGGAGCGTTTCGGTCTGGATCTTGGAGAAGAGGCTGAAGGAGCGGAAAAAGAACCCGTCTAAGGCTTCGATCCGTAAAAGGTCTGTGTTGTGTAGGTGTCCTGTACGATTTTCAATTCGTTCTTGATCAAGCGTAGCTTGTTTTCCGCACTTTGAGGAACTTGCGGTGCGGTGGGGCCCCACCCTTGGAACATTGTTTGCTTACCTTCCGACGATATTTGCAGACGAAGACGGGAGCTCTGGTCGGTTTCTGGTGTCACGGACGCTTCAGCACGGCTCTTAACCACACCGAACCGTCCTTTCAACATCCAATCCCAAATGCTGGGCTGTTCATCCCTGTAGTCTGTCTGTAGCTGAGATCCGTCTTTCCACTCCACGTCGTAGTCATCATCATCCAGGACTTTCGTCACCGCCGCTTTCACCCGGTCTGCCGAGGCCGGCAATGTTACCTCGACGACATCAGGCTCGACAGAACGCTGAACACTGGCACATCCAAAGGTGAAGACTGTGAGGGCGACGATGACAAGATAGTCCTTTCGGATCATTTTGTTCTGGCCTCCTTCAGACGGTATACGAGGTGAGTATCGGTCTGCGTCACTCCTTCGATGCGATGGATGCGACTCAAGACCAGTTGGGTCAAGGCATCTTGGTCCGGTATGTCTGCTATCGCGATGATGTCCGGCTTGCCCCAACAGGGATCAATCGTTTTTATCTCTTTGATTTCACCCAGCGCTTTGACTACCGCAGCTGTTTGCCCAGGGAGAACATTGATCAGCACGTATGCCCGGTCCGACATACCTTGATCTCCCGGAGCAGGGCCATGAATCATATAGGGAATTGCCCCGGAAGTGGGCTGCTTTATAGCAAAGTCATTTTGCGCTGTCAACTCCGGCTTGGCCTTCATGGATTTTGATGACGACATGATGGAAGGAATCCTTTTTAAATTTGGTTTGGCCATGGTCTCACTTTGGCGCAACAAGCACTTCGATCCGGCAGTGCTCGCTGACGCTTGTTAAGGTTGTTTCCAGCCGTTTCGGGCTTCCGATTCGGCCTTCCGGATCGTACATGAAGCAAAACAAGGTAGAGCATCTGCCTTGAGCCTTATAATAAGCGGAGTCCACCGCGACCTGATCGGCGAGTTCTTTTGTAGTCAATCCGGATCTGGTCTTCTTCGCCACCACGGCGATTCGGTCCCGATTGACAAGCAACGTCATTCTTGATGCGCCTGCTGAATAGGGGGGTGTCCATTCATCGGTCGCGACCTCGTCGAACTCGACCTTCAACAACGCGCATAAAAGGTCCTGTAGGTCGTAATCGTCGTCGACCTCAAGTGTCGGACGGTAGTCTCTCCGAAGACGGAGGTGGCAAGCTACGGTGTGAAATCGATGACAGACTTTCCGAATGAGATGGAGCGGGTCTTGGTCAAGTGCAGAATCGAGCGCCGATTCAACCAGCCGAGTACGGCTCAGATCGATGGACGGTCTATCTAACGGCTGGGCTTGCGGAGCCGGCACACTAGAAGGAGCCGCCTCGGACGCCATTGACTGAGCATTCAATGCAGATGCTGAAGCATTGGTGTGATGTTGGACCGGTATTGAAGGAGATGCCGGAACCACCGCGGGTGACGGCTCAACCTGTTTCGGTTCGTCGAGTGTTGATGGCATTGGTTGAGTGAATGGAGCCGATTCCGGTGGAGGGGATGGATTTGTGCTTGGGGCAAGAATAGAAAGAGGATGTGGTTCCGAGGTCACAGATATAGGAATCGGAAGAGGCCCCGAAGCTACTGTAGGGAGCGGGGACAGTATCGGCGCCGGGGCCGAAGTCGGAGTTGGAGCCAGTATAGGAGTCGGGACTTGAGGTGCTGGTGTAACGGGTTGTATTGGGGGTGCAGGCGTGGCAAGAGAAATCGACGGTCCCACATCCGTCGCCATGGCTATGGCGAGCGTCATCGGCGTAGCTGCCTGCGTTGCCACGGTGGTCGGTGTCATAGGCGAGACAAGCATCAGACGTGCGGTGTTGTGTATGGTTGCCTCATGTGATGGCTCGATTTTTGGTGGCGGCTTGAGTCCTTGAAGTTCGAGTTTCCGATCCTCCAAGATTTGTATAAGATCTTTAATGACGGTAAGGGTCTGTGTCACCTCAGCCGTGTCTGCTGTGCGAATCTTGAAGTTCCGATAGGTTTGGAATTCGTGAGAACGCTCCCCGAATGTCTGCCGCAGGCATTCACGAAATTGCAGCTCGGCTTTGCTTTGTGCCGCATCACGGTAAGGGAACCCCTCTTGGCTGATGTCATTGATTGTCGCCAAAACTTCATGGAACTTGTTGATTCGGTGCGTAACCTCTTCGATGAGAGCGGTTTTCGATCGGGACCGTTGATGTTCCGCTGCGCGCGTCCGTGCCATGGCTGTGTGAAAAAGTCTAGCCGAGGCTCGTATACCTGGCAAGAAAACAACCGCTTTTGACGAATGGGCCAATCCCGCAAGGTGCTCACATCCGCAGTCTTGCATTCATTCGACACAGCGTGGAGGATTACCCACATGGGAAACAACAATGAGTCTGTGAGGAACGAACCGGCATGCGCGTGAAGACGAATTAAGAATTGACTGAGCGCGTGGGATAGCTATTTCCCGCCTTCTGTGGCTCATGGTCCTCGCCGCTTATGGGGGCTGGACCACAGAAACAGATGAGAGGCCTAATGGCTATCGTAGAAAATAAGACGAAGGGGGATATCAAATCCGAAGGACTGTTGTATGGATAGAGCGATGGATAGAGATATCGGCGATACGTGGTGGTTCGGTCACTCGAACAAGCGGAACAAGCGTATTGGGAAGAAGGGGACTGGGCAACGCACATCCAAGATGGAATGTGCTGACGTCAGCATTCAAAGAGAACCGGAAGTGAGGGGCCTATTTCGAGGAATGCATCGCATGTCCCGCGTACAGACTCCTCCATCCCGGAGGTGCAGTCCATCTCAGTCGATTATTTACAACGGCAGAACACAAGTGCAGGCATTGAAGGTAAGAACGACAAGCAGAACTGTCAAAAAGACAGAAACCCGCACCATGAGTTGAATACTACGCCGTGCTATCGATGACGTCAATTATGGGTTCGTGCATGTGATTTCTACTGCTGTGGATGAAGTAAGCAATTGGAACAACTCACTGCTGCCCGTGCGACTAAGCCGGATCATGGCCATCTCTCCTCACCGGTGCGGGTGTACGTACCCACAGAAGACTACATTGAGTGTTGGTGCTGATGTTCACCATGCTCGTCAGTATGCTGATGGTCATGGCGCCCGGTGTCGGAGCCATGGTCGTGAATATGTGCATGTTCGTGCTCATGCTCGTGGCTGTGAGTCTGAGCCGATCCATGTATGTGCGCATGGCTGTGGAGATGCTTATGAGAATGAGAGCCTTTCATGAGAGATGCTCCTTTCAGAAGAATTTGCTCTTTATAGTACCACTCTTTTCTTGAGCCATGGAATACGGGGCGGTGCACGGATTGTCCGACACAAGTCCTACAAGATGGGGCAGTATTATACTGCGACAGTTTTCAGCACAAATAAGCACAGCTAATTCAGGACAAGGGAACGCCGGAGGCATCCATTCTTTCCGACTTCTTCTGCGCGATGGGGCCTATCAAGCCATCCGAATTTCTTACCCGAGCCCTGATCGTTGCGTCATCTGAAATTCTTACCAGGTTGCGGCACTGGCGGAGAGCCCACATTCCCCCCTACCGCCAACTTGCCCATCGCGCCGATCGTGGTTCCTGCGCCAACTGTGTGCGTCGAATTTCTGTGGGACATGGCCCGTGCCTGGGAGGCTCGTGGACTGAAGGTCCAGTCGCGCCACCGGATGCCTGGCCGGGAAGCGGGGTGTGCTGCCCGACTCCGCAGGAGAGCCAGGCGCTCCAGGTGTTGCTCAATGCGCTGTGCGAGGACAAAGGGATCAGTACGCCGGAAGAGGCGCTTGAGGACAGCCACCTTGGCGGCATCGACGTCGGCACAGGCCCGCACCCGTTCCAAGGGCGTCTGCGGACAGTCGTAGCGGCGTAGGAGTCGGGAGCCGCGCCGTTCTTTGCGCAGCAGCTTCATCGAGGGCTGAAAGAGATTCTGGAAGAGCCGCAGCTCGGCATAGAGCGCGTTGAGCGCGGCCTGCGCCTTCGGCGTGTCATACCGATCCCAGCCCACGAGCTTGCGCACGTGGGTCCAGTT
The DNA here is from genome assembly GCA_030123625.1 of Nitrospira sp. Lineage (NCBI taxonomy): Bacteria > Pseudomonadati > Nitrospirota > Nitrospiria > Nitrospirales > Nitrospiraceae > Nitrospira > Nitrospira sp. Next base: position 4,556,750 of record CP126121.1, on the reverse strand, counting down.
CTTTTGCTCCACATGGGCGTTGTCATCCTTCTTATACGGGCGCGAGCGGGTGAACTGAACGCGGCGTCGCTCGCAGAATGCGACCAGATGATGGTTAATGAACTCGCTCCCATTGTCCGAATCCAGACCACGCAGGGCAAAGGGGAGCTGCTGCTCGATCGTGGTCAGGGCCTGCAGGATGCCGTGCTGACCTTTGCCCATGACCGCTTGCCGCTCGACCCAGCCGGTGTGAATGTCCACCACATCTAGCGTGTGCAGGAACTCGCCCGCCGCCGAGGCTCCCGAGTGCGAGACCAGATCAATCTCCAAAAAGCCCGGCTGGGTCACGTCCCAATGGTCCGTCTTCAAGGGCACCAGGTGTTTGAGCAACGTGCCCGGCCGCGTGGTCCCATAGAGCCGCCGCTTCAGCCGAAGTTTGTGTGCCTGCAGTCGCCGATCGATCTGTCGGGCACTGATGGTGCGGAGCGCACGTTCCACCGCTGGACCCATGGGCCTCCGCTGCCGAACCCATGGGAGCCAAATCGGCACCGCCGCCTTCAACCGCGTCGCACACAGATAGCCGGCCTGTTCCCAGATCCAGGCCAGCACGCTGATGACCTCCGCGCTGTAGGTCGGCCGCCGGTGCGCCACACGCCGTGGGCAAGGCCGCCGCGGATGCCGCTGATTCAACACCCCAATGGCGTACTTGCGGTGATACCCACACATCCGCGTCACTTCATCCAAGAGGGCCGAGCGCTCGGCTCGGTCTGCGTGCTGATACCGCTGCCACATGATTTGGAGATACTCATGCTTCGATCGTCGCGCCATGCCACTTGCCTCCATCCGCACCCTCCTTCGGCCCCGCACCATGCAGGGATGGAGGGTAAGATTTGCAAATGACGCAACGATCTGTCCCTGGGTAAGATTTTACACGGCGCAATACGGGGGCTTGAATTAATTCGGTGGGATTCCTATACTCGGCTGACACCGTTGCATGTCGAAGGATTATGTGGGGCAGTGCAGGAAATCTTGATAATTCCTCTAATTCCTCCAAGTTACTCTGTATCCAATCCGATATAGAGGCACATGTCTTCCAGCATACGACCCTGGATGGCACCTTAAACCAGAGAAGTACAGGCGGCGGATGCGCTCGCTGGATCCGGATGAGGAGCAGGCGCAGGATTCGGGCAGTCCCACGGTGACGTTTCGTGGGAGCGGCGGTCCAACAGACGCATGCCTCGATGACCGATCCCGATGCGAAGCTGACGAACAAGGGGGAATGAAACGGCAGCGATGGGAGCAACACCATCAATGGGGGTCAACGTGGAGACGTTCCGAGGCTCGGCCTCCGAGAGACGGACGGCGGACAGACATTACTGAAGCGGCTGGCGAAGGTCCTGGCCGCCTTGTGTAGCGGGTGGTCATGCGGGGACAGGGAAACCGGCAGAAGGGAACACGGGAGCGAACCCTTGAGGAGGTCCACAAAAAATGACACCATGCGTTGCTGCGGTGGAGTCGCAACAAAGAAAGCGTGCTTAAACACCCATTTGTCAACAGCCTGCTAATTGTTATATTTGACATTCTTTTCATGTGCAGGGGAGTCAGAAACACTGGTTTTGGCGCCGATGGGAATGAATTGGTAAGTTGGCCTGATTCACAACATGACCGGCACGGCCAAGACTGGCGAATCGGCCTGCCCTCTTGCCTGGTTACTCGTACTTGGCGTGATCGGCATCACTGATCAAGGGTGCGTCCACAGGGTTCTGTGCGCCGGAAATGAAGCCGGTTTCCGAAGTGCTTGGGACCACTGCGCTTCAGCTCATGCGACAGCCGTTTAAGAGGGCTCTGTGAACTGCAGGTTGCCCATGCGCCCTCTTGTAGTCGTGCAATATCGTGCGTTACGCTGTCATGGTAGAAGCAGGCAGTATAACGTTACGTGGATAAGGAGGATGTCATGAGGCAGAAACACGTATTGACAGCCTTGGCGATCATTGCAGTAGCCGGAGCAGTCAGCGTTCCGAAGAGCTTTGCCGTGGCTTGGCGGCTGGACCCCAGCGACCGACATGGAGTCGACAGAGGGGGGGTAGAGTGGAACCCGTTGATCCACACTGTGGGCGACACAGATGCCCCCCCCACTCATGACCCTGAGTATCAGACATTGGGGCACCCCCGGCAGGGCCCCCTCCCCATCACCCCCCCAGCCCCCGGCATAGTAGAGGATCGATCTCGCCATACAGGGGAGTATAAGTCTGGTTCATCCGGCAACGAAAGTCGATATGGCCCCAACCCCTCGGAAAACTACTTTCAGAAAGAATCGTCTGGATCCCCGACTGCGCCCTTCAGTGAAACCATTTATGGAGGGTTTCCGACGACGCCGAGTGCTGATCCATCGGTTAGGGAATTGAGCCGTTGACCCATCAATAAGGTAGAGGCATGGCTGCACGGGGGTAGGGGACTTCGCTCCAACCTGACGCCAATACCATCATTTTTCCGATTCCTCCGCTCAACGAGGTAGACGTGGGAATCATAGCTCCTCAGAAGCTGCACGTGATGACAAACCTATTATTCTCCCCACGGAGTTTCGTTTCCTTGTGCAGAGCACATGTAGCGGATCCCGCCCTGTATCTTTTTTATAGTAATCTGGACCCTTGACTGACTGGGAGTTTTTGTGCGACCTCTTCTGGTAGTTCTTTGCTAGCGATCCGGACCGCCATTATAATTATTTCTTTTTGGACCTGCGAGAGATGGTCGGTAGACCAATAAAAAACACGACAGACACTGTGCTGGAAGACAGATGAGATTTTGGAAGTCAGGACAATACTTTTCTGAATTGGACTCGTCTCACAGTCAAAATAAGAGGTGGACGGGCCATACGATATTCAGCTACACCAGGAAACTATTGGGATTGGATCCTGAATCCTACATGGTGTAAAAATACGGAATCAACCTTGCCCTCGACCTTCTCAGTAGCTCATCAAGAGTGCTCGCTGCCTTCTCCCATGCTCTGCAAGCCAATTGTCCACAAGCTAGCATTCTGAGGTTTATCCATGCGCCATAATCACTATAAGGCGATGAAGATCGCACGCTATTCGAAAAATTGGTATTTCAAAGGGACAATACGGGAGGTGCTCATTCGCTGGCATCAATTACTTAAAAACTCAGAAAATCGGCGGTACGCACAAGCGCAGTATCCAACAACGAAAATGCTGAAATGTTTACCGTCGGCACAAAGAGAAAGGCTCTGCCTGAAGAGACGCCGGTACGAGCGAGCTTGGTATGGTGCCCCCGATACGAATTGAACGTACGACCCGCGGTTTAGGAAACCGCTGCTCTATCCAACTGAGCTACGGGGGCATGGCTCTACTATCGCATACTTACAAGGGTGGTGTCAGCTATTTCGGCTGGAATTGTCACCGTATCTGTGGAGCGTCGGAAAGGGGCGGTCATGCCGTCAAGATGCGGCGGTTCGGAGCTGCCCTAGACCCATGAATAATACTGCTATATCATTTGTTCACTTTTTGCACAACAACTTGGGGCACAAAACCATTGATGTACCCATCGCTACTAAAGCTATAGCCCGATGGGCTGAAATTTCAGATAACGTAAAAGAGAATCTATCATGATTGAAACGGCCAAATACTGCCAAGCATGCATGGACAAGTTATTTCCGGCGACAGCGAAGACGGAGAAAGAGAAACAGTTCCTTAATGCCTATACCTTCGCACCTCGACCGGCCACTGACTATGGTCCTACCAGTGAGGAAGGAACGTGCGAGAAATGCGGACAGCGCTCAATTGTGACATATTACCGACTTCCTGGATGAAGACCGGCAAAGTTGAAGAATCGCCCTGAACGTTCGACTTGAAAAACCTACATCCACCTGCTAGAGGGGCCATTTCATATCCTTCAAGCCTGAAGATTCGGCACAGTCTCTTGGCTTCAAAGAGCAAGCTTCCGAGGGGGCCTTAAAGGGTTATTTGTGAAATGGTGGGATAAGAAGAGATTGATAAATGCTCCCACACATCAATGAAGGATGGCTTCGTAAAATAGTTTTTTGCGGTTGAGATTCCTCTGCCATAGTTTTCGATCCACTTCAACGATCCACCCATTCAAGTCCGCTGCAACTGTTGAAAGTGATGTGATGGTTTGTAACGGTTTAACTTGGTGTGGCTACTTAATGTGGTTCGTTTGACGAGTCTTCAATAGATGCTAGTTCGTTGGGTTGCTCAGCTGCCGAAATGATAAGGGGAAGAGCATATTTTATGAGGAGCTTTTCACGATCTTTCCATAGCGCCTTTATACAAAAAGGTGTATTAGTTAGGTAATATAATTTAAATTAACGCATCATGACTTTCCTTATTGAAGTGTGCATAGTGGCCGCTATATTGGGAGTGTTGTACGCCATGTTGCAGCTCGCCAGCCGGTGAAGCGCTGGGGTCTCTCGCATAAAAAGCCGATAGCGGGAATGATCTCTGGCTTAGTGAATCAATTGTGGCCCCGCTTCGTTCATCATCGTCCCTTTTCCGAGAGCTTTCGCTACCTACGGCGGTTCGCCTGCCGCCTAGACCTGTGATGGAGGTTTCTCGCGCTGTCTCACATCGCGAGATGCTGATGCAAATGGTGCGATGGAACAAACTATGGAGGCGCAGCTTCGTTGTTTTCGATAGTTAGCCAGCTGTGGAGCGGAAATGATGTGCATGGACCAGGAGCTTTTGTCGATTCGGCACGCCGACCTTGTCAAAAATGCTTGTCATGTGATGGCGGACCGTGCTGTCACTAATCGACAACCGGTACGCAATGTCTTTATTAGAAAGCCCCTCCTCCACCAAGCGGATAATCTCGCGTTCCCGTTCCGTCAAGGCTTCCGGCCACGCTGGCGAGGAGAGGGATTCCACCTTTTTCGTAAGGCCTATTCTGCTCGTAGCATTCAGTTCCACGGGAATCTGAGGCATCGCGGAAGTATATAGCGCCTCGATCACCGCGAGCACGACTTCAGGCGGTTGAACCTTGAGGATGATGCCGTCGACACCAGCGGCAAACGCCTCACGCGTGCGGATCTGGTCTTCGAACCCGCACAACAACACAATCTTACTGGTCGAGGCCGCTTCCCGAATCTGAGTGATGGTGCCGAGGGCGTCGTGCACGGTCTCCAGATCTAGGATAAATACGTCGGGTCGGCTGTCAGAGCGGAGCAGCTCAGCGGGTCTGCTGGGATAAGGGTGCACGATCATCGGAGGGGTCGTGCTGCTCACGAGTATTTTCTGCAACCCTATCCAGACGCAACATTGATGGCTCAGAATCGCGATTGTAAGATGTGGTATCGCGGCGTCATTGTGTGGCATGAGACTCCTTATGGCTAATGTTGCAACTCATACTGAATGGCTCGAAGCAACTCGTCCAGATTAATCGGTTTCTGTAAAGTCCGCCGAGCCCCGAGGAGCTTGGCCTTCTGGAGTTCGTCGGCGGAACGCCCGCTCATGGCAATGACCTTCACGTCCAAGAAGGCACGGGTCAATTCCAAGATGACCTCCAGCCCGTTCATCTCCGGCATCTCCAGATCCGTAAGGACAAGATCCACCAGTTGGGCGTAGAACCGTTCGAGTCCCTGTCGGCCATTGGCGGCCTCGAAGACCTGATACCCGGCATCTTCAAGCACCCGTGCCAGCAGCGTGCGCACTGAGGTGTGATCCTCAATGAGTAAGATAGTGGGCGGCTTCATCAAGTTGTCCCTTTTCTCACTCAAAGATCCCCCTCAGGAGGTCGCCTCTTACGCCGCCAGCGGAGCCTCCTCCTCGGATTCCCAGGACAGCTCCACGGTTTTGGGAACCATCACAGTCTGGGGGCTGACCGCCATCGACCTGGCGTGTACCTGACGATGGTGCTGGATAACAGCGTCATCGCGGTGGCCACAATTGAAACAACGCCAGCTGCGACTCCACATCTCGCCATAGCCCGCTTCCAAATCGATCATGTGCTCTTCCAGCATCAGTCCCTGACAGCGTGAACAGGTTGTCATCATAGTCCTCCATGTGGTGATTGCGTCGTGTCTGAGTGAATCGTATCAGGGATGGCGATTCGGACCAGATCTGAAAGAACTACGTCGGAAGAGGGGTGGATGGCCAACGAAGGGACAGCACCTAAGCGACGCTATTGCGGTGTTATAAGCCAAACCCATAATCATTGATAGGCTTACACGATCTGGTCGATGGAAGCGATTTCCTGATATTCCCGGTGTTTCTTGAGCGCAGCGAAGTCGTGCTCAATGGGGGTTCAGGTCGGGCGAATACAGCGGTAGAAAGAGAAGTGCCGCGCCGGTTTCCTCAATGAGCGGGACCATTTCCGATGATTTGTGAAAGGCCGCATTGTCCATGATGACCAGGTGGTCGCTGGTCAGCCGCGGGCACAGCCTGGGTCTGAGCCAGGAGTTGAACACCTCCGTATCGCACGTCCCTTCGAACAGAAACGGTTCTTCGAGTCGCCCGTCCATGCGGGCGGCGATCAATGAGGTGCGTGGCCGCCGATGCCCGGAAACCAGGCCGTCCACGCGTCGGCCCTTGGGGCATACCCATACCGCCGCGCTGTCGAAGGCACAACGCCGCATTCATCGAGATGGACGGGCTGTTTGCCGCGGCGAACGAACCGCTCGCGAAGGCACAGGAACCCGTCGGCGTTGCCGAGGGTCGCGTTATTGGTAGCTCATCCTTTTTACGGGTCACCGCCAATTTATGCAGTGCGTGCCAGATGCCATGCCGGGAGACGTGGAAATGCTGGGCCCGTTCGGCTTGTGTCATATCGCTGTGTTCTTCAACCTGACGGTGTAATTGTTCCCAATCCAGCGTGCGGGGCTTGTGAGGGCCGGGGCGCTTGTGCGCCAGCCCACCAGGGTTGAGCCAGCGGTACACGCTGGCCTCACCCCCCTTGAACCGCCGAGCCGCTGCTGCCTTGCTTCCACCGCTTCGCACAAAATCCACCACCCGTTGTCGTCAATCTACTGAGCATCTCCTCACATGATCGCCCAGACTCGCACTGATGTCTATCAGTAACTATGAACTTAGCCCCATAACCAATAAAGCGAGACTTACTGGTAAATGAATGATGCAACTACTGCGCATAGGCTAAAAGGCCTGTGTTCCGGCATGTCATCGAATAGAGAGGAATACTAGACGACCCTGTAAGAGGTTTAGTTGGGACACCGCAACGTTGCCACCTCCCACTGTTCCCGTAAATGTGTCCGTGTGCGACTCTAGACCTCCACCCACTACGAGTTAGCGAGGCAATAAAAATCCCTTGAAGGTTACAGGAGGCGTTTATCTCTGGTTGGTTTAGGAGCTCCCTGTCAACCCCGTTCAATTCACGGTTTCAGTCGCCAGCGTTGAATAATTTCCAGCTGGAGAGCTGAAGTCACGCCTCAGATTCCCATGGCTGAGACAAGTATGGACACATCCTTGCCGATGTCCTACTCGCGGATAGGGGACCAGTGTCAATCAGGAATGGTGAAAGAGGGTTGCCGCTGGTGGTACCGTAAGCATGGAGGTCGAAGCACTGGAAAAGGATGCACAGGAAGTCAAGAACAGTGGTGGGCCGACTCAAAGGCCGGTCCAGCGGTCAGGAAGGACGGAGGAGTGCAAGAGTAGGTGATGTGTACCTGGAGGTCTTATGCGATACGTGCTGCAGTTGATGGTCTTGACCTTGGTCTGGGGAAATATGGAGGTGGTCCACGCGCTTGATGCCGGGAGCCGGGAATCCTTACGAGGGATCTCAGGAGTGGGGATAGTCGTAGAGGACATCAGTTCTGATGCCTCAACGGATGGTCTCTCGCAAGATGCGATCCGAGCGGCGGCTGAGGTGATTCTCCGCTCCAAGGGGATTAGAATCCTCACGAACATAGAGAGAACGCGTTTGGGATCAACACCGTATCTCTACATCAATGTCAATACGCTGAAGGAAGAGCTAGGGCTGTATGTCTATGCGGTAAACGTGGATTTCAAGCAAATCGTGAGGTTGTTGTCGAAGAAGGGCACGCAGGCCTGGGGGGCCACCTGGTCAGCGAGTGTCGTCGGAGCGGTGGGAGAGACGAATGTGGGCCAAATTATCGCCGATGGTGTCGAGCCTTTGGTCAAAGATTTTGCTAATGACTTTTCGTTGATCAACCCACGGTGAAGAGTCGTCTGGCTGCAATGGAAATGACAGTTGCTACTTCGGTAAAAATATTACGCCGCAAACTTTCCGGGATTTGCATTGTGCCGTGAGCGATTCTACATCACGCCGGACAACACTGGGCATCAGCTTTCCAATTGCCGCGTGCTGAAGGCCCATCAGATAAATTCAGTGAAACGATATGGTGAGCCGAATCTTTCATTCCTTCTTTCAGGGGGGACCAAGGAGCTGACCTGCGGCTGAAAATCTCTATACTTGAGAGCGACAATTGGCTAGTTGCTTCTCGCCTTCTGTGCCCACCATACCGTAGCCTAGTCGCAGCATCCACCAGTGAAGACTTGTCGCGATAGGCATTCCAACAAACTGAGCAGAAGTGAATGTAGAGTGCGTAAAGCAGTCGATCGATTTCATTCGCTGCTCGACAACTATGCCACAATCGGAACAGGGGCCTGCTGTCACTGATGGTGCACTATGCTCTTGGACCGCCATAACTCGCCCGCTTTGTATTTGAACGTATATGTTGATTGCAGACTGTCGACATGAAGCGGCTTCTCTGCTTGGACCGCATTATGCTTCGAACGCGTTTCACCAGTGAACCTCCAGCGATTCGTTGCAAGCCCCACTGGATGCTCTGCAATCGGTTGTCCAGCGCTGTCACCATTCTTTCCAAATTCATCAAGCGGTCTCTCGTTAGGGTTCGCTCCATCGCGATCATCGTTCTCTCCTTTCGAATGTTAGACAGCGCAATGACGAATGACACCGATGACAATTCCTTCGATATGGAACTCGTCCGACGACTGGACGATAATCGGCTGCATCGTTTCATTGGCTGGGCGAAGTTCGATGTGTGTATTCCTCTTGAAATAGGTCTTGATCGTGGCCTCGCCATTGAGCAGGGCAATGATGGTCTGCCCATTTTTGGCCATGCCTTGTTTGCGCACCACCACAAGATCATCGGGCAAAATCCCCTCGTCTTTCATCGACTTCCCTTTGATCTTTAATGCAAAGGAATCTCCACCTCGCAACATGCTCGGAGGGACCTCGACGAGTTCTGATTGCGGTACCGGCTCGATCGGGGAACCGGCTGCAACAAGGCCGGCCATTGGAATGGAAGTCTTGTGTCGTAATTGATTCAGCATCACCGATACGACACCGGGAATCCTTCGCATACCGGCTTCATAACGTGCCACAGACACCCGAGTCGTGTGTAAGGCTTCGGCAAGTTGTTGCTGTGTGAGGCGTAGCTCTTCTCGAATGCGTTTGAGGTCATGCGATTTCATAATGTATCCATTGGTAACATTCTTGATGTTGTCTGTCAATGGAATTTGGGGGGTAATGTGAGAAGCCTGTGTATAAATTTTCAGCTGGAAGGAGATTCTCGGTTAGGGTAGGTAAACATCTTAGAAGGAATCAAAATCCACTAGATGTAGTACGTCGTCATCATTCCTATGCAATGATTAAAAAATAGGCAAAAAGGTCTCTCAAGGCGCATTTCACCTAATTTCGCATTGGGAAGAGAGTTGCGCACAGATTTATCCACAGAAACTGGGGAGAATGAATTTGAACTCAGCTCTTCACCGTACCTCCTATGCCGTCAACTCTTCATTCAGGGCGAGGGCTTTGATATGCGCGAAGACTCGCGCCCCGGCGTCAATCCCAGCATGCTCAGCGATTTGCGCGTGATGCTAGCCACGAGAGGCGCGCCGATATCCAACAATACGTCTACTGACGTCTGATCCACTTCCCGGATTTCTCTAATTGTGGCCTCCAGAACATTCAACACACTGGTCGGCGCCATGGTGTTCCCTCCGACGAGACTGACGTCGCTGGAAAGCATGTGGACGCGCAGGCCCTGTCCGACCGCGACAGCTTGAAGCGGCACAAAGAGGGAGTGGCCGTTGAATTCCAGTCGGGTCAGGCCGTATTCCGCGTCATGCGCCGTCACATGAGTATCCAAGATGGCGCCGATGCGATGGGCGCCGAACTGTCCGCGGAATGTGAGAGACGTGAACATTTCATTGAGCGTACCGACGCCCACGACCTGGCCTTCTTGTAGAAGCACGACACGGTCGGCCAGGTGAAGAATTTCGGCGACCGCATGGCTGACGTACATCACGGGAATGTGTAACTCCTCATGCAGGCGACGGATGAACGGAAGGAGTTCTTGTTTGCGGTGCACATCGAGCGAGGCGAGCGGTTCGTCCAGCAAGAGCAATTGGGGACTGGTCAGCAGCGCCCGCCCGATCGCGACCCGCTGTTGCTCCCCGCCGGAGAGGTGGTGAATGCGGCGTGCAAGCAAATGGCCGATGCCTAAGATCTCCACGACCTGCTCCAGCGCCAGGCGGCGTGCTTCCGCAGGAATGCGTTTGTAGCCGTACAGAAGATTCGCGCGGACATTGTAATGGGGAAACAAGCGCGGTTCATGGAACACATAGCCGATTGGACGGTGCGAGAGCGGTCGGCACAAACCGACCGCTTCGTCCTGCCAGACCTCCTCGCCGACCTGGAGAAAGCCATGGGGAGCCCGCTCAAGGCCGGCCAGGCATCTCAAGAGCGTCGTCTTGCCCGAGCCCGATGGTCCGAAGATGGCGGTAATGCCCGACAGGGGCACCTCCATCTCAACGTTCAGATGAAACGCCGGAAATCGCACCGCAAAGCGGGCCCGCAACCGGCTCATGACGCATGGATGGGAAATCGGCGATTCACGATATACACGGTCAACAACACCAGAAACGAAGCGAGCAGCATGAAAGCCGAGATCGCATGCGCCTGCGCATATTCCATCGCCTCGACATGTTCAAAGATGGTCGTGGACAAGACACGCGTGTGTCCCGGAATCGAGCCGCCGACCATGAGCACCACCCCAAATTCACCCATCGTATGTGCGAACCCCAGCACAATCCAAGTCTGTCAAAGCTTCCATGTGTGCTCTCCGGTGAACGCCATTTCTCCATAGGTATGGAGTATGGCGCGTACATTGGTTGCCGACTTCTTCAACAGTCCGTCTCGTAAAAGAAAACACCTTCACGGAAGGCGATCCAAGACGGTAGTCCGGTATCCTGCTACTTCAGCTCATAGCCATAGCGTTCGATGATCGCCCTGGCTTGCGGGCCGCCCATGAACTCCAAGAGGGCTTTGGCTCCCGCGTTATCCTTTCCCTTCGTCAGCAAGATCACGTCTTGTTTGATCGGTTCGTGAAGATTGTTCGGGACATCCCAGCGACTGCCCTTCCCTTGGATTTTCGGATCCATGATTTGAGACAAGGCCACGAAACCCAACTCGGCCTTACCGGACTCAACAAATCCCATGGTCTGGCCGATATTCTCCCCCATAATGATGATGTGCTGGGGCTGCAGCTTGTCCCATATTTTCAGTTTTTGCATGGCCTGCATCGCCGCAAGGCCATAAGGCGCGTTTTTCGGGTTCGTAATGGCCAAGCGTGTGTAATTTTTAGAGTATAACGTCTCTTCTCCCTTGACCAGATCGGCATTTGGACTCCAGAGCACGAGACGTCCAATGGCATAGGTAAAGCGGGAGTTCTTGATCCCAAACCCTTCCTCTTCCAATTTCCTGGGTCGTTCACTATCGGCAGAGAAGAACACATCGAACGGGGCGCCGTTTTTGATTTGTGAATAGAAATTCCCGGAGGAACCCGCAGTAACCTGTACGTGATGTCCTGTCGATTTTTCGAACTCGATCGATACTTCCCGAAACGGTGGAACAAAATTCGCCGCCACCGCCACCAACACTGGCTCGGCAAAGACCGGGGTCACCGCCAGTGTCACAAGGACAAACACACACGATATAAGAAGCCTCAGTATCATAGCTGACCCTTTCTAGATCCTGACTCGCACTGAAGCATAAAAATAATCACTGTCTTTGTTTCCGCCGGTCGGCATTTGAGCAAGAATGACGGGGCTGTCGAAATAGGAGCCCTTGAACCAATGGTCATATCCTGCTTCAAAGTCCAAATTTGCGTTGATTACCCATAGCGCACGAAGTTCTACGTCATGCCCGAGCGAAGTGCCGGCATTCCCTGTGGGATCTCGGAGGCCGGAACTGCTGAAGAAATCTTTGCTCTGCGCGAGATACCAGACTCGATGTTTGACTTCAAGTGTCAAGCCTGGTGTGGGTGTGACGATCACTCGCCAACCAGGTGAGATAAGGTTCGTCCTGGAAAATGGACCCCAAATGCTAGTCCGCGTGTATTCGAAATTTCTGGATCCAAACAAGGTGTCGAAGCTCCCATCCTGACTGTCGCCGGGCTGCCGATCGCCGCTGGCATAGTCGTATTGGAAGATTAGTCTTGGCGTCCAGCGGAGGTTGAACGTATATCCGAGACCCAAATGCTGCAAATAGGCGAAGTGGTCGATCATGCCCCGGGTCCCGATCTGCCAGGTGGTCTCAATCTCATACTCCAGTTTACCCGGCCTGGGATCTTTAAAGAGGCGGCCTCCGAACGTGGAATAGGTACGATGGTTCGCCATATTGGCCACATGCCGATCATTCAGTCCCAGGTAGTAGGCGTCTATCTGAAACCAGGGGAAATGCTTACTCTCAAAATAGGTCCCCCAAAAGATCGATTTGTTGCTCTGTGTATCGAGTCTCTCCTCGTCTCGGATAACCGGCTCCAGAATGAATGCCCTGAGCCGCCAGGTCTTGTCCTGACTGATCTGCCAATCGAACCCATCGAATGAATTGGTGGTGTTTCGGAAATCATTTCGCCCAATGAGCCGTCGGTTGCCGACATCCATAGTCATGCGTCCGAAATGGAAATCGGTTCGCAACCCGGTTCCCATGACATTCTTTAAGGTCAATGATCCGAATACTTGTAAAATATCGAATTCATTGACCGTCGTGTTATCACGGAAGGCGCCTGGTGATCCATTTAGGAAGGCACGTGCGTCCTGACCTTCAAAGAAGAATCTTAACGGACCATTTCCGCCAAGCCCGAAACGGAGCCTCGACCGCATAAGAATTTGTGCATCCGTCCGCCCGTTTCCGATTGCCTGATTCGACCGCCAGGGATGGTCATACGACTCGAATCGTGTGCGTTGCTCGAGCCCCAGGTCGATCCAGTCAGGAAGGTGCAGCCCGGTTTTGAGGTATCGATTCCATTCGATCTGCCGTCGTCGATTGAGGAGTGCATCGGCCGGCTCGATCCAGTTCTGTCCGGTGCGTTGCGAAACTTGGAAATATCGCTCATTTGTAATCCATCCAGCATCTCGCATGAGCTTAAAGACTGGGTCTTCCGTATTCCTGAACATCCATTTCCCGTCCTTCTGTACCACCTCCCCATACTCGACGGCATTCACTGAACCGGCTCCTGCAAGGAAGAGCGCAGCGCACAAGAGGACGCAATTTCTCTTCGACATCGAAACTCCTTAGAGCTGAGCGTGCGTTCTTCTTCTTATGTGATCAGGAGTGGAACTACAGAGAGCCAGATGTCCGGCAGCACATGTGGTTCCTGATCCTTCCTCTTCTAACAATTTCGGACGCTCGACGTTCGGCGTAAATAATACGTCAAAGGGGCCGCCGTTGTGATTATAAAATAGAGATTTCCAGAGGAGGCGATAGCAAGATGCCGGTTGTCTTTTCGAAGTCCAGCGCACTTCGCGGAACGGCGGGACAAAATCGGCAACGATGGCCACGAAGACTTGCCCGGCGAAAGCCGGCGCCACAACTATGCGCCATGATAACGGCCATCATGGAAGAAGCCTTTGTATCATGACCCATCCTTTCTAAATTCGGACTCGCACTTGAAAATAGAAGTAATCACTTTTTGTTCCCGCCGGTCGGCATTTGGGCCGGATGGCGGGACTGTCGAAATAGGAGCCTTATAGCAAAACCCATAATCATTGATAGCTCTGACGATATCGTCGATGGCTGCCTGTTCCTGATACTCCCTGTTTTTCTTGAGGGCGGAGAAGCGGGGTAATGTCGGGTAGATTTCAGATACGGCTTCGGGACGACCAGATCGTAGCGAGCGGCTTGCAGGGGACGGAGTCGAGGTCAAATAGCTGCGCCGCCGAGCAGATTCCCAGGCCCACGTCAGCTGCCAGCCCTGGATGGCTCGTGCCACTCCAAAATATGAAAACACAATCCGTCGTATCCATGAATCTGGGTTGACTCGACTCCAGCGGCTCGCAAGCGTTGATCGAGCAGGAGTCTTGCCCCAGAGCCACGGCCGGCACGGCGAAGCACAGCTGCTCCCCTAGATCGGCGACCGGCCGCACGATCGTTCGCTTTCCACGGTCGACACCTTGACGCGAATCGAGACGGGTGCGCATCGCCGCGAGGGAGCCAGCCGATCAAGGTGCCTTCAATGACGTCTCTACCGGGATAAGATGGAAATCCTCGACGCGGCACGCGAGGACGGGAGCCAATCAGAGCGCAATGGCGGTAGTCGGCAAATACAGGTTGAATTCAAAGGCAGAGGTGGCCTGCCGCATCATGCCGCCCAATTCGCGAGTTCGCCTTGCGAGAAACCTTGCTTCGTACGGGCCGATTTCAACTGATTGGAAAACTGAACCACGTGTTTGTATTGGCTCCTGTGTCCGCGCGGAGGCGGTGTATCAATTTAAAATGTTATGTGTAATTTATAATTTATAACATTTATCAATGTACTACAAAATAGTGCTCATAAAATGGGGCCGGGGGATAGTTAAGGCATGTTGATTCTGAAGTGATACCAGACTCTGAGCTGCTGTAACAGCGCTTTATGGTCACCGCCATTGAAGCGCCGCAGATGGCGTCCGGAATAATGGCCGTATACACCGCCTCGCTTGAATAAGCCAAAGATGGACGCTTTCCCCGTTGCGCCGTGGCCCCCTGCGGCCTTGGCGTACGCCACCAAAGTAACTCTCGTCGGCTTCCATCTCACCAGCTCACCAGCCAGCCCTAATTAAAAATGGTTATGTAAACTCCAATTTTATTTTGTTGACAAATAAACTTAAGTTTTAGTATAAAATGAATTATTAATTACGATCGGTAATGTAAAGATTAGTTGAACCATTGCAAAGTAGGAGTCAGAAGGGATGTCTAGATGAATCAAGGCATAGCAAATCCCTCCTTAGATCGAATTGTCGAGCAAGCCATCTTGCTCGCGCTGAAAGGGATTCGATTTGGGTCCGTCGAGATCATCGTTCACGACTCCAAAGTGGTGCAGATTGAACGAAAAGAAAAGACGCGCTTTGACGGCACACTTTCCCGTCCAATTCGATGAGTCGGCGACAGCGGCTCAGAAGTATTGTGACGGGAGTATTCACATGATGACCTGAGTCGTCCAGACGACTGGACGTGCGAGAGTTCTCTTAACCTGTTCAACTAAGAACTGACCGGGCTACCGGAAGTTCCCATGTCATGGAGGAATGCGACATGAGAATTTCCGGTTCAAGTGTCTTGTTTGCGATCATGATGATCTCCCTTACATACATTTCGTCTGCTTGGGCTGTAGAGGAGGGACAATTCGTTAAGAAGGATGGCAAGTGGGAATTCTATTCAGGGGAAGACCCCGGCTTGAAGTATCTCTACCTGAAAGGATTGATCACCGAAGAAGAGTACAGCAAAGGCCTGAAAGTCATCGAAACCAAGGAGCGGCTCACGAAGCCCAACTTCACCATCGATGTGAACAATGGATTGAACTTCCGTGTCGGGGAAAAGTTTCTGCTTAAACTTCGTCTCCTTACGCAAGTCCGGTATAGCTACAGCCGGTACAACGAAGCCTGGGGAACGATTGGAGATTCCAGGAATCCTGAGATTCTCGGTGGCCAAGTAGAATATCGCGCGTTCCGGCATCAGAGCGATTCGAGTACATTTTCAGCCCCCCGTGTTCAACTCCAATTCATGGGCCATGCCTTCGACCCTGATTTTCGTTACAACGTTTCCGTGGCGTTGAATCAGACGGAATGGGACCAAGAGGGCGGCAGCGGACGAGCCAACCTGCTCGATGCCTACATCGCTTCGTGGCACATTCCCTGGGCGACCGTGCAGGCGGGCCAACAGCGGGTCTGGTTCAATCGTGCCCTGATCAGTTCCAATGCCACTACTTCTTTTGCAGACCCCATGGTTGTGCAAAGTGTGTTTGCATCCAACCTGCAGGGTAGCCGCGACGTGGGAGTCACCATATTGAGCGATGAGGAGAAATACAGGTTCAACTATGCCTTCGGCATTTGGGGAGGAGTCGGCGCAAATCTGACGAGAGAGGGTACGGCAGTCAGTCAGAATGTGTTGCCTCCCACCGGCGGGGGAGGTCCAAATGCCGGAACCACAAGAACATACAACTATGATACCCGTTTCCTGACGGGCGAAATGATGTACACGATCAGATTGCTCTATAAAATCGCGGGTAATCCTGGGTACGGTCAGGGAGATATTCTCAATTCACGTACTCCGCAGGCAGCCGTCGCGTTCGGCTATGCCTACGATCCGGCTCAAAACTATCTGAGCTCGATTCGATCCGACATCGTCGATCGGGCATTCCGCCAGCGAGTGGTCAAGGCCTATAACGGCCGGTTGCTCGGAGGCGGTATCTATGACTTTCACACCTACGAACTGGATTTCATCGCGAAATACCGCGGTTGGTCGATTCAAGTCGAAGGATTTTTTAGGGACCAAATTGTACGGAACGGGGATAGCCAAACCAAGCCGTTCGATCTGGGAACCATCCCGACGAGTCCGCTCGCCGTCGGTCCCCCAGTGTCGCTGGGTGATGCGTGGGGTTGGTATGTGCAAGTGGGAAAGTACGTGATTCCACGCAAACTCGAAGTTGCGGTGCGATACGGCATCCTTGATCCTTCGATCAGACAAAAACAGGACTTGACCAAGGAACTAGGCGTTGCGGTCAGCTACAGCTTCGATGGCACCTACAATAATCGACTCATTATCGATTACTCGAATATCACAATGGGAAGTGGCGGGCGGGCCCCGGATCGGTTCCCCTTCGAGAACTTGCCGGGGTTCGGTCTGGACCTCGTCGAAAACCGGTTCAACGTGCAGTACCAGTTTTTCTTCTAACCGTACATGGAACGGTAGAGACACAAGGAGGTTCCCATGATATTCACGCAAACTGTTAGCCGCATGATTGTTTTAGCCGGTATCGTCGTTTTCACAGGATCGGCGGTTCCTTCCGCCCATGCCCAATCCGAAGTCCTCACTGTCGCGGCGGCCAGCAGCCTAAAAGACGTGTTCCGAAAAATATTGCCGCTCTTTGAAGCGCAAAACCCCGATATTTCCGTGCGGGTCATCTATGCCCAACCTAAAACACTCGTCAAACAAATCGAGGAAGGTGCGCCGGTGGATGTGTTGCTTCCTGCACAATTCGAGGATATCGACCAACTGGAAAAGAATGGGCTCATCCTTCAAGACACGAAACGCATCTACGCTCGCACCACCCTCGTCTTGATCACCAATGCCGCTTTCCCTGCATCGGTCGGCTCGATTCAGGATCTTGAGACCACTCCGGTCAGGCGCATTGCCATCGGGGATCCCGCGGCTTCCGCGGTCGGAAAAGATACGATTCAATTCCTGAGACAGGAAAAACTCGAACCTCGACTGAGATCGCAGTTCATCTATGGGGAACATTCCCGGGCGGTACTTGATCTCGTTTCAAAGGGGGAAGCGGAACTCGGAATTGTCTATCAAACCGATGCGCTCACGGCAAAACGTGTACGCATCGTCGATACGGCTCCTGCCGACAACCATAGGCCGATGGCCTACGGAATTGCGGCTCCATGGACCGCGCAAAACATTGCGGGGGCCCGAGAATTGATTTCCTTCTTGATGTCCGCCCCGGTTCAAACAGAACTGAAGAAATATGGATTTGAGCGAGCAAGCTCCGATGTCAGCTTCACGCAGCGGCGGGAGGTCCAGCCATGAACCGACGAAATATCACCGACAATCAGTCGGTCGCATGGTCTGTCCGTGCAGTGCTTGTTTTAGGCCTTGGTTTGACGATCGGTTGCGCCAGTACTCCGGTTGGACCGCAAACCACGATTTATAAGTCAGGATTAAACCATGTGTATCTTGAGACAGATCCTGATTCAAGCTCAAACGACCATCCGACACAATTGACGCCGAGCGAGATCGGTTCGTTGCTACGAGGGGTTCGTGTTTGGAAACACCGCAATATTTTTCACCGGCTCTATTCCGGCGAGCCTGAGAGGACGAGGGCATTTCGTAATGAGGAGGTGGCCGAGCTTGCGCCGGTACTTTCAAAAGCCTTGGAAATCGCCTCAGCTGACCAGCGAGTGTCTTTTCACCTGAGTCACGTGACTGACTATGGACAGGAGGAAACCACGACCGGGTGGCTGTCCATTAGGGGCAATCTGCTTTATCTCGACTTGAGCGAGGTCCATGATCGGCATGGTCCCGGGCCGGACATCAGCAAGTACGACCGTGAGATGCCCAATGTGCCGGAAGAGGCTCCCTCCTTTCATGCGACGTTTGAGCCGGAAGAGTACCTACACAGAGTACGTTCCGGTTGGAAGCTATTCACGACCAACCAACGAGAGGAACTCCAGATTCGGTATCGTGACGCGCTGGAGGCACTGACAAAAGCGCCGAGGTCGTGAATGAACAGTCCGCCGGCCATGAGCAGATTGTCGTCGCCGGTTATCGAAGCTTGAGGTGATGTATGGCCATTCTAGTTGTGGGCGGTGACTCGGCGGAAATATTCCGGCGGCGGGCTGCCAAAGCTCGAATACATGTGGAACATTGGACGGGGCGCAAGCCTCGTGATTTGGTACGGTCCATTCCCAAAGCCACCGAGGCAATCATAGTGGTATTGGACCAGGTGAATCATGCATTGATGAAAAGGGTAGGGAGAGAAGCCTCACGACGTGGTCTTCCCGTCTATTACCGGAAACGAGGCCGCCGGATTGATGCAGGCGCTCAGACTGTACCAGGCTCGCTGTATCCATTTCGGTTTCGGAGGACGTATGACGACAGATGACTTGAGAGCTTTCCACATCGGTATCGTGGCCGGCACGTCCGAAGGCGCGGCGCTGTGCTACCGAACCTTGTGTCGAAAGGCAGATGAAGTCATAGGGCACAACATGCATCCCGAAATCACGTTGCACGCGCTCCCACTTCGCTTGTATCTGGATGCGATCGACCTGGATGACTGGGCGAGTGTCGCCGCTTTAATGTCTCATTCGGCAGCCAAGCTGGTACGAGCGGGCGCTGACGTCATTGTTTGCCCGAATAATACGCTACACAAAGCCTTCGATCTCGTTGAGTCATCGGTTCCATGGCTGCATATCGCCGAGCCGGTTGTGAAAGAAATTGCGCGGCGCGGATGGCGGCGAGTCGGAATTCTCGGAACACAGGTCGTTATGGAGGGATCGATCTATTCTCTGAGGTTGAAGCGGTCGGGCATCAATGCGGTGATTCCGGGGAAGGATGACCGCGTTCGGATTCAACACATCATCAGAGCCGAACTTATCGCGGGACTGTTCACAGCCCAATCTCGGCGGTTTCTGCAGAACGTGATTGCAGAGATGGCGGCGGACGGAGTGGAGGTGGTGATTCTCGGTTGCACTGAACTCCCTCTGCTTCTCTCCGAGGAACAGGCGGCGCTTCCGCTGTTGAGCTCGACGAGCCTGTTGGCGCAGGCCGCGCTGGACCATCCTCGGGAGCGAACGCCGAATTCGGGAATTCCTCAAGAAGCCGACGAAGCATGGACCCTCGGGCCAACAACCGCGTTGGTGGATACCAATGATGTCTATCGGTCATGAGCAGAGAGAAGGGAAAGGAGCATGTTGTGAGAATAAAACAGGTGGCTTCCGTATCTATAACGGTATTGTTGACCGGCTTCCTTTGGTGGGTTTCGTCGACCCATGCCGCTGAGCCGGTGGTCATTCTCAATGTGTCATATGATCCGACGCGGGAACTGTATCAGGAGTTCAACGCGGCATTTGCCAGACATTGGTTGGCGAAGACCGGTCAACAGGTGACGATTAAGCAGTCTCATGGAGGGTCGAGCAAGCAGGCTCGCGCAGTCATCGACGGCTTGGAAGCGGATGTGGTGACATTGGCCTTGGCGTATGATATCGATGCGATCTCCGAAAAAACGTCGCTTCTGCCGGCAGCCTGGCAAACACGGTTTCCCCATAACAGCGCGCCCTACACATCGACGATTGCATTCCTGGTCCGCAAAGGCAATCCAAAAAACATCACGGATTGGGGCGATTTGATCAAACCGGGAGTTTCGGTCATCACTCCGAATCCCAAGACGTCGGGAGTCGCGCGTTGGAATTATTTGGCAGCGTGGGGGTACGCACTGAAGCAATCAGGCGGCGGCGACGCCAAAGCCAAGGAGTTTATCACTCAGCTGTTCAAGAACGTGCCGGTTCTCGATTCGGGAGCACGCGGTGCGACGACGACGTTCGTGGAGCGTGGCATCGGTGATGTCCTGATCAATTGGGAAAATGAAATTTTGTTGGGCGGGGAAGATCTCGGAAAAGACAAGTTCGATATTGTGGTACCGCCCATCAGTATCCTGGCGGAACCCACCGTGAGCCTCGTCGATAAGGTTGTCGACAAGAGAGGCACTCGGACCGTCGCTCAAGCGTACCTCGAGTATCTGTATTCAGAAGAAGGTCAGGAAATTGCCGCGAGGCATTATTATCGCCCTCGCCTTTCGTCGGTTGCCACGCGACACACCAAGTTCCCAAAGTTGGAACTGTTCACATTGCAGGAGTTTTTCGGGGATTGGCAGAAGGCGAATAAGATTCATTTCGCCGATGGGGGGACCTTCGATCAGGTCTATTTGCAGCTCAGTAAGACCCCTCGATGAGACATGTCGGGGAACAATGGAGACCAATCCGCATTTCGCATCGTCGAAATGTCGAATGTTGACGACAGCCTGATAGGGACAGGAACAGGATGCACCTTTTGCTGAAACAGCCCAGCGTTCTTCCCGGATTCGGCCTGACTTTAGGGTTTGCTCTCTTTTATTTCAGTCTCATCGTGCTGATTCCTCTCAGCGGGCTCTTTGTGAAGACCAGTACCTTATCGTGGGAACAATTCTGGGACATCGTCACCAATCCACGGGCGATGGCCTCCTACCAGCTGACGTTCGGTGCTTCGTTGGTCGGAGCGCTCGTCAATGGGGTGTTTGGGTCGATCATTGCGTGGGTATTGGTGCGGTACCGTTTCTCGGGCCGTTCTCTTATTGATGCGCTCGTCGATCTTCCGTTTGCCCTGCCGACTGCGGTCGCCGGTATTACGTTGACGGCAATCTATGCGCCGAACGGGTGGATCGGGCGATATCTGGAGCCGTTGGGTATCAAGGTGGCCTTCACCCCGTTGGGAGTCCTTATCGCATTGACCTTCATCGGGTTGCCGTTCGTCGTCCGTACCGTGCAGCCCGTGTTGCAGGATTTGGATAAAGAAGTTGAAGAGGCCGCCACCACGCTGGGGGCTAATCGATGGCAAACGTTTCGAGCGGTCATCGTCCCAGAACTCTGGCCAGCCCTTCTGACCGGGATCGCGATGGCATTCGCGCGTGCCGTCGGGGAATACGGGTCGGTCATTTTCATCGCGGGTAATATGCCGCTGAAATCGGAAATTACCCCACTCCTGATCATGACGAAGTTGGAGCAGTACGATTATTCGGGAGCCACGGCGCTGGGCGTTGTGATGCTGGTGGTATCGTTCGTCCTGGCCTTGGCGATCAACCTCCTTCAGTGGTGGAGCAGTACCCGCCACATGCATCAATAGGAACGTATGGACTCCGTCACAATTATCGCCGATAAGGATGTACAGTGGAAAGAATCGCTCACCACTGAAAGCGCGCTTGTCCGCCGATTGCTTCTTTCCGCCGCTTTGTTGTACCTCACGCTCTTTTTGTTCATTCCTCTTGTCGCCATCTTTACCGAGGCGTTGAAACACGGATTATCCGGTTACATCGATTCGTTTCTCAATGAAGATGCCCTCGCAGCTATTCGTTTGACCCTCCTCGTTGCGGCGGTGGCTGTGCCGCTGAATGCCGTGTTTGGAGTGGCGGCAGCTTGGGCCATCGCCAAGTTCGAGTTCGTGGGCAAACAGGCGCTTATTACTCTGATCGATATGCCGTTGGCCGTCTCTCCGGTGATCTCGGGATTGATCTACGTGCTGCTGTTCGGAGCTCAAGGCTGGCTGGGCCCATGGCTGGCGGAACATGACATCAAGATTATTTTTGCATTGCCCGGCATCCTCCTCGCGACGATCTTTGTCACTGTTCCGTTTGTCGCCCGTGAACTCATTCCCCTGATGCAATCGCAAGGACGGGAGGAGGAGGAAGCGGCTATCACACTCGGAGCCTCGGGCTGGCAGATGTTCGTGCGTGTGACGCTGCCGAATATCAAATGGAGCCTCCTCTATGGAGTGATCCTGTGCAATGCGCGTGCGATGGGAGAGTTCGGTGCGGTGTCGGTCGTCTCCGGCCATATCCGCGGACTGACGAATACGCTGCCGCTGCATGTGGAAATTCTCTACAACGAGTACAACGCCGTGTCGGCATTCGCCGTGGCCTCGCTCCTGACCTTGCTGGCGATCGTGACGCTCTCGGCGAAGACGCTGATCGAACGGAAAACCGCCTCGGCTATTCAGCTCAGGAGCCAGCGGCAAGTGGGTCAGGGCAAATAACGAGGAGTTCATCATGAGCATTCACGTTGAACATGTCACCAAACGGTTCGGAACGTTCACGGTATTGAACGATGTCAATCTCCAGGTCGAGTCGGGGGAACTCGTTGCGCTCCTCGGCCCGTCGGGGTGCGGCAAGACGACGTTGCTGAGAATTCTCGCCGGATTGGAACGGCCAGACCAGGGGCGCATCTTTCTACATGGCACGGAGGTGACGGATCGGCGAATCACCGAACGCCGCGTGGGATTCGTCTTTCAACATTACGCACTGTTCCGCCATATGACCGTGGCGGATAATGTGGCGTTCGGACTGAACGTGCTGCCCCGAGCACAACGCCCTTCTGCCGTGTGCATACAGGAGAAAGTTCATGAACTGCTCAGGCTGGTGCAGTTGCAGGCGATGGCTGATCGCTATCCCAGCCAGCTGTCGGGGGGGCAGCGACAGCGGGTGGCGCTGGCCAGAGCGTTGGCGGTGGAACCGAAGCTTCTATTGTTGGATGAGCCTTTTGGGGCATTGGACGCAAAAGTCCGCAAAGAGCTCCGCCGCTGGCTGCGGCGGCTCCATGACGAGTTGCACATTACCGGCATTCTCGTCACCCATGACCAGGAAGAGGCGTTAGAAGTGGCTGATTGTGTGGTGGTGATGCATCAGGGAAATATTGAGCAGGTCGGTACGCCGGAAGAAGTCTATGAACATCCTGCGTCCCCGTTCGTGTATCAATTTCTTGGCGACGTCAATGTGTTTCATGGACGTGCGGTACAGGACCGGACCTTCGCGGACATACCGCCGTTGCCGGAGGTAGATCCTATTGTATCGGCAGACGCGATGGATGAACACGAAGTCACGTTCGTTCGTCCTCATGACTTAGAACTCAATCGATTCCGGACAAATCCCGAGCAGTTTGAGGCCACTGTGCAATATGTTCTCACCGCCGGGTCGCGAGTGCGAGTCGAATTGATGGCCCAAGACTCCAAGACCATCGAGGTCGAACTGACCAAGGAGCGGTATCGAGAGCTTATTCTTCGCGAAGGCGACGTCGTGTTTGTACATCCGAGGCACCAGCAGGTTTTCAAAATACCGCAGTCGTAACGCTACCGGAGGTGAGATCCAAGGTCAGGCCATTACGAAATCTTATTGGAGGCGTATCCAAACAATGAAGGTGGACTTAATCGCACATACGCTATTATTCACTATGATGCGGGGCTGTCGATGCGGACGGCATGTCCGCGGTGATGCAGGACTGCATGAGTTCAACTTTGCATTGCCACGAGATAGCCGCGTCGTTGACACGGTGGACCACATCCGCCGGCTTCACGGCGCCGGTGGTAATATCCACGAGCACATGGTCAGGGATACGGTTGAAGTAGACGCCGGTCACGCCCGGAATGGCTTGCAAGACATTGTTCATCTCAACTTCCTTGGTGACGCAGCCGGATCCGCTGAGCATCAAGGGAAGTCGTTCTTTGGTGGGTGGGTTTGCTGAAGCCGGGAGGGAAACGGAAAGACTCACGATCATGAGTACGACCGGAACAGCTCGTCGGCACCGGAGTGTTTGCATGAAATGAACTCCCAAGAGAAGGAAATGTATGCCGCCCATAAAGTACATGATGCGAGATACTATTGTCGAGTCGCTATTTCGTCTGCACCAAAAAGGCTTTTGAGCGGGCATTGCCGCCGGCGGCGACGACATCAATGAATGACATGCCGGGCTGGACATCGGGAACGATCACTTCGATGGTGGTGTCGTTTACGAACTTGTAGTCGATCTTGGCAGGGCCGGCCGCGCTGAATGCCACACCGCGGAAGCAATCTTTCGTGCCAAAATTCTCTCCCTTGACGATGATCGTGCGACCAGGCTTGGCCTCGTCCGGTTCCACCTGCACAATCTTTGGTCTTCTGCTGTTGTCGCAAACGGGGTCTTTGGCAACTTTCTGTTCATCGTGGCCTTTGATCGATTCTGTGTCGTGCAGTGTGTAGCCCGCTCCGTCGACGATCAGTCCCTCTTCGGCAGCCGAGTGTAAGGGAAAGCAAGCGAGTCCGGATAATGAGACCATGAGAAAGAACAACAGGAATCGGGGAGACATCATGACCTCCTTCGATGGAGAATTACTGGTTCGGCATTGGAACATAGATTTCTCCGATAATCGCTTGTCCGGGAGGGGAGAGCGCAAACTTTGCAAAGGCCTCAACCAGCGTGTTCGGTTCATTTTTCGAAAGGAGCAACAGAGGGCGACGGAGGCTGTAGCGGCCGTCCTTCACGGTCGGCACTTCCGGTTCGACCTTATCCACCGGCAATAAGCGGACGGCGACGCCGCCCGAGACGGCTGAGAGGCCGGTACTCAATGAAATATAGGACGTTGCGGAGAGGGGTGGCAGGGTACCGACAACAGTCTTCACGACGGCCTCATCAAGGCCGATCACTTTGGCGGAATCTGGAATTTTGCCCGCTATCCCGAGTTGGGTTTCAAAGGCTTCACGAACGTTCTGGTTACGCGGCCTATCGATCAGGAGAATCTTTGTCTCGGGCCCGCCTAAATCCGACCACTCCTTGATCTTTCCCGAAAAAATGTCGGCGGCTTGCTGCTTGGTCACTTCTTTGGTGAAGTTGGATAAATGGACCACAATGCCGATTCCATCCCACCCTATCTGCGTCTGCGATAAAGCCGGATCTTCAGCCCCTGTGATGGCGATCTGAGCCTGGCCTGTTTTGACCGATTGGATAGGATTGGAATCCTCATCCCACATGATGTCGACATAGGCACGGGGATTGGCCTTTTCAAAGGCTCGAGCCAAGGCTTCGATAGTTGTTTGCTCCGGCCCATTACCGACAATGACCAGGCTTCCGGCTGTTTGAGCCAAGATGTCGGTATGGGAAACACAAAGGGCCAGTCCGACGAGCAGCCTGGTTACGAACCGTCCCAGGGTCATCGAAGGGCCTGTTCCCACAGGAGGTCACGGCCGAGCTGATACCGGTATTGGGCGCTCAAGAGGTCGATCCTTCTGTCGACATAGGCTCTGATTCTGATGTGACATTCGGGGATGACATGTTGGGCCTGATGTTCAGCGGCGGCAATTTAGCGAAGCTCTTCATCCGTTCCTCAGCCATGGCCCTGGCTTTCAGTTCAGTAAAGCCGGGTTTGCGATCACCGACGACATTGGACGAAAACGAAGACATGAGTCGGGTTGCCTGGCGGGTCTGACAAAATGGACATTCTGTATCCTCGACCCTGGCATACACGGACTGACTGATCTCGAATTGTTTTTCGCACTGTCCACAACGGTACTCGTAGAGTGGCACGGAATTGATTCCTTTCTGTGTCTCTTATTGCAGAGATGTCATCCACAACTCGATTCGGGACTTGACAAGACCACCTTTCTCAAGTGATCTTGACCGGCTCGCAACGATACGTTTATTCTAGCAACAGACGCAACTAAACTGCCAGCTTTATAGGAGGGTTTCGATGCCAGTGCTGATTCGGCGGTACAAAGGCAATAACGGTATGATGCAGGAAGAACGAATCGACGACGATGATCGAATCGAGCGCTACATGAGGCTCTTCGAAAAAGACGACGTCAAAAAGTTGGGGACCGGCGTGAAGGTCTTTATTGAAAAGGATGAGTGGCAACTCCTCCCATGAATCGGTAACGGAGTGACAAGTGCAGGATAACCGGATAACCTGCCATTGTTCCGATAGCCCTTCACTGTCCGTTCGACCCTGACCGGTCTGCCATGATTTACTGGCTTCACATTGCACGTGGGATTGATCGTGTGACCCTTCACCGAGACCGGTGTTCAGAAGTTCCCTCCACTGCGACCTCCAGCGATTTCTGGGAGGGTGGATGGTTCGACTATCCGGACAAGGAACGGGCGCTCCGTGCTATGGAACAGGCCGGAGTCGATCGGCAACGGATGTGCCCACTGTGCAAACCCTAGAAATAGGAAGTGCTGAGTGCTCGGTGCTGAGGCTTTAGGTTGGGTTCACTCAGAACTCAACGCTCAGCACCGAGCACTTTTCCCCCATGCCCCGACTCGCCCTTCTACTGACCACGGTCATCTGGGGTGCGACATTTCCCGCGACTAAAGCAGCGCTTGAGCAGATCCCCCCGCTCTCTTTCTTGTTGCTTCGGTTCCTCCTCGGCACGCTGCTGGTGCTTCTGTGGTTTGTCATGTGCCGCCGTCGGCTGCACCATGATCGTGCCGTATTGGGAGCGAGCGCGCTTACGACCGTCTTCCTCTTTCTCGGATATCTGTTGCAAACGGTTGGGCTCAGCCATACGAGTGCCTCCAACTCAGCCTTTCTGACCGCCTTGTACGTGATCTTTGTGCCGATGATTCTCATGCGGGTCGACAGGCGGGTGGTGTCGGCTACGGCGATTGCAGTGGTTGGACTCTGGCTATTGGTCAAACCCGACACCTCTATGAATATGGGAGATGTCATGACGCTCGGGTGCGCCGTGGCATTTGCCGGGCATATCATTTGTCTTGAGCGGTTCACCAGGCGGGTCGATGCTCCGTCGCTATTGGTGTGGCAAATGGTGGCGATGACGGTGTTGTTTCTTCCGGCTCCATGGTGGGAAGAGACGATTCTGAGCGACTTTTTGCCGACGACCGTCTTGCTGATCGGCCTTGGCGTGACGGGCGTTCTGGCCACGCTGGCATTTGCCATCCAGATGTGGGCTCAGCGGCTGGTGCCTGCTCAACAGGTGGCGTTATTGTTTGCATCCGAACCGGCCCACGCGGCCTGGTTGTCCTGGTACTTTCTTGGGGAGACGTTGGATGTGCAAGGATGGATCGGGAGCGCGTTGATCCTATTGGCAGTGATGATCGGCGCGTTCGGCGGTTGATCATTCTCATACGGAGGAATTCTATGGCGCAGAAGTTCGGCAATGGACGGTGGGTGCATGAAGGATTTTTGGATAATCGCGTCGATGGAACGGTGGTGGGGCAGGTCGTCTTTGCCGTGATCGGGCCGGTGGATTTTTATTTACGCGGTAATTTCAAGCCGGATATCGCAGGAGAGGTGATTCGATTCCGCAACAGCCGGTTTGAAGATGACGACATGGCCGGACAAGTCATCGGCGACATGGCAAATCCGCAGGTCGGAACGGTGAATCTCATTTCGCTGGATCCGCACCCGAACCTTGAGCCGCACCCCTACGTTGAGTGGTTTACATTCAGCAAGGATCACTATCGCTTCGAGCTGAGTCCTGGCGATGCGTGGGTACTGTCCGATGAGGAGCGAAAGACGATCGATGGGGAAAGTCGACGAATCAGGGAGACCTTGGCCGATCGCGTAATCGATCGGCCAAGGTCTGACGATGATTCAGAGTGGGTTTAGCAGGATGTCAAAACTATTTCGAACAGGACGCCTCAGGATGTTCAAAAAGCCCGTCCAGCAAGGCCACAGCGAGGTCCGCGACGCGAAGAATAATGAGGCGCACGGTGCGATGAATAAAGAGCACCACGTTTGTGCGCGCCGGCGAGTCGGTGAGCCGGCGGTGTCCGACTCTCTTCACGTTTGCGGACGGGTGCCCTCGGCTTCGCCGCGAGGCGAGCGGGTCGGTGAGCGCCCTGTGTCCTAGAGGGAGGCGTAAACTTTTCTTACCCACCCGCCCTGAGCTGCTCTCGCAGCTCTTACCCGGTGGTACGTTGAGCCGTTGCGCGATGCGAGAACGCCGCTGGCGGACTTTTTCAACATCCTGTTAGGGAGGGGTCAGCTCAAGTTGAGGCTGAGGCGCTGGCAGTTCCGTCGCTTTCACCGCTGCTTCAATCTTCTTTTTGAGGACGCTGCGGTCTGAATCATGCTTGGTTTTTCCCTCACGCACATACCCGGGGACTCCACGGATATCCCACACCAATCCCATCCATTCGAGCCCTTTCAGGCAATAATAGGTCATATCGATTTCCCACCAATAGAAGCCTTGCCTGGTCGCGGCTGGATAATAATGGTGGTTATTGTGCCACCCTTCTCCCATAGTCACGAGGGCCAAGAAAAAGTTGTTTCGGCTATCGTCACCGGTCTCGTACCGTTGTGAGCCATAGACATGGGACAAGGAATTGATGGTGCAGGTTCCATGGAACAATGCCACCGTCGAGATGAAAAATCCCCAAATCAGCATCTGGGGGCCGTTGGTGCCGAGCTCTGGTGCGTAGGCTTCCAGCAGCTTGCCGAATCCGAACATTCCGAACCCGGTTACGGTGGGAACGAGGACATCAAATCGGTCGAGAAACCGCAGCTCAGGAAACTTCGCGAAATCGGCAATCCCTTTGAGTCGTGGAGCATAATGCGTTTGCGACATGACCCAGCCCATGTGTGACCAGAGGAATCCCCCTTGACGCGGGGAATGCACATCGTCCGGCGTGTCGGATGCGATGTGGTGATGACGATGATGGCCCGCCCACCATAAGGGGCCACGTTGAGCGCAGGAACTGCCTAACAATGCAAAGAGGAATTGGACGGTGCGCGAAGTTTTGAACGTGCGGTGCGAGAAGTAGCGATGGTACCATCCGGTAATCGCGAACATGCGGATGAAATAGAAGGCGATCGCGACGGCGACAGCAGTCCAGCTCCATCCTACCCACAACACGCCCAAACACATCAGATGCACAACAATAAAGGGGACACTCCGAACCCAGTCTACCTTGGGAGGCCCTTCTATTTTCGTGTGTTCAAGGCCTGCCCAGGAGTCAAACCAGCGAAGAAATGAATACCAAAAGTCCTGGGCTTTTGTCTGGCTCATCGTTGGCACGTCGGACATACAATTCTCCTCTAAGTCAGGGGATCGGCAAAGTCACTGTGGTGGGGGACAGGGAGCCGGGGTCCCGATTAAGCTGATTGCTCGTGCAGAATAGGCTGGGTCGTCATTATACAGAGAACGGCGGGAAAGTGAAACTTGATTTTTTGCATGGCCCCTGCGGCTTGATTATACCGAACAGGCGTCTGCTGTCCATTCATTTAAACGAGTTTCCAGAATAGAGCGGACATTCGCGTGCCTGTTTGACAGGGCTCCGGTGCGTCTCTAGAATGCCGCTACGATGAACGACCGATTCCTCCGAGCCTGTCGCCGCGAACCCGTCGATTGCACGCCCGTGTGGTTTATGCGCCAGGCAGGACGCTACATGTCCGAATATCGGACATTGCGTGCAAAACATTCGATCCTCGAAATGTGCAAGACGCCTGAGCTTGCAGCTCAAGTGACTCTTCAGCCGATTCACCGATTTCCGTTGGATGCCGCCATTATTTTTGCCGACATCCTGTTGCCATTGGAACCAATGGGGATCAGTCTTGAGTTTGCCGCAGGGGAGGGACCCGTCATTCACAATCCGGTCCGCGACCGAGCTGCGGTGGATCGCCTGAAAGTGATTGACGGTGACGAACTGGAGTATGTGGCCGAGGCTATCCGCCACGCTCGACGTGCTCTTGACGGACGAGTACCGCTGATCGGGTTTGCCGGTGCGCCGTTCACGCTCGCAAGCTACGCCATTGAGGGCGGAGGATCACGCAACTATCTGCACACCAAGCAGATGATGTATGGCGACCCCACTGCTTGGCATCGTCTCATGGACAAGTTTGCGCGGGTGCTCACCGGATATCTTCGGCGGCAGATCCAGGCGGGAGCTCAGGCGATTCAACTCTTTGATAGCTGGGTCGGCTGCCTCTCGGCCGGTGATTATGCCGAATATGTGATGCCGCACGTCCAGCGGATTTTCGATGGGCTCAAGCGGGAAGGGGTGCCGATGATTCATTTCGGCACCGGCACCACGGCCATTCTGCGGCAGATGCGCGAGGCAGGCGGGGATGTCATTGGAATCGACTGGCGGGTTCACCTGGATGAGGCATGGACCATGGTCGGACATGATCGCGCCGTGCAAGGCAACCTCGATCCGCTCGTATTGTTTGCGCCGCTCCATGAAATCGAGCGCCGCGTGGAAGATATCTTGCGACGAGCCGGTAGACGTCCCGGACACATCTTCAACCTCGGTCACGGTATTCTGCCCACGACACCGGTCGAACACGTGGCCGCGGCGATCGACATGGTGCATAAGCTCAGCCAACGCTAGAACAAACGCGCATGGTAAATGGGGCATATGGTTAATGGGAAAGACATCCGGTCAGCGGCATTGTTTTTCTAGTCATCCACCATCAACCATCGACCATCAGTTTCCATGAACCTATGCCTGAATCGCAACGTCATACTGCGGTGCTGCTCATGGCCATGGGAGGACCCGATTGCCTGGAGAACGTCGAGCCGTTTTTGCGCGATGTTCGAGGAGGCCGACCGACACCTCCAGCGCTCGTGGACGAGATTCGTGAGCGATACCGAGTCACCGGTGGCAAATCACCGGCTGTCTCCATTACGCAGGAGGTCGCGAAGAAACTCGAGCGACGATTGAATGTAGCAACTCACAGACGCTATCGCTATAAGGTGTACGTCGGTTTGCGGCATTGGCATCCCTTCATCAAAGAAACATACGCCGAACTGTTGAAAGAATCACCGGAACAGATCATCGGGGTCTGTATGGCTCCCCAACAATCCTCTCTGAGTACGGGAGCCTATCGGAGAAAAGTCGAAGAAGCCCGTGCCGAATGTGGAGATCGGACCGATGTGACATATGTCGGCAGTTGGAACCGGCATCCTCGATTGATTGCCGCTCTCGTGGATAATATCCGATTAGGGCTCCTCGCGTTTCCGTCCGACGTGCGCGCAACGGTGGCGGTGTTGTTTACTGCGCATAGTCTGCCGGAACGGATCGTAGCCATGAAGGATCCCTATCCTGACGAAGTAAACGGTACGGTCGAAGAGGTGACACGGTTTCTAGGCAACCAACCGATCTACTTTGCCTACCAAAGTCAGGGACGATCAAACGAGCCATGGCTGGGACCCGCCGTGGAATCCATGTTGGAAACCATTCAGCAGGCTGGACACCGGCATGTGCTGGTGGCGCCCATTGGGTTTCTTTGCGACCACGTGGAAACCCTCTTTGATATCGATATAGAACTCAAGCAATTGGCTGCCGGTAAAGGCATGCGCCTTGAGCGTATTGCCATGCTGAATGACTCGCCTGCACTCATCGAGACGTTGCTCGACGTCTTGACGACACACGAATCCTCTTTCTGCATTCAGCCGTGACTCGACCCCCTACAGTCGTGATAGTGGGGGGAGGCATTTCCGGCCTGGTCGCAGCTTTTTCACTCCAAGAGAAGGCGACCAAGGCCGGTCTTCCCGTTCGCTGCACGATTCTCGAATCCGACTCGTCCTGGGGAGGAAAGATCGTCACGCACCGAGTCGGCGGGATGGTGACTGAAGCCGGACCGGACTCCTTCCTTTCCCAAAAACAGGCCGGCCTCGATCTCTGCGTGAAGCTCGGCCTTGCCGATCAGCTCATCAATACCAATGAAACAGGCAAGAAGGCCTGTGTGCTGTATAAGGGACGACTGCACGATTTACCCGAAGGACTGCTCTCCTTTGTTCCGAAACAACTGGGGTCTTTCTTTCGGAGTGGTCTGCTTACCTGGACAGGCCTGGCTCGGATGGGGCTGGAGACGGCTGTTCCACCAGGCCCCGCAACGAGTGATGAATCGCTGGCGGCCTTTCTTCGCCGTCGGTTTGGAGTGCAAGCATTTGAGCGAGTCTTGGAACCGCTGATGGCCGGAATTTACGCGGGAGATGCCGAGCAGATGAGCCTACGAGCCACGTTCCCGCGGTTTTTTGAGTTGGAGCAACAGCATGGCAGCATCGTTCGCGGCATGATGGCCGCGAAGAAAGCCGCCTCGCAGCTTTCGACCGTTCAACCAAGACGGACGATGTTCGTCAGTTTAAAGAATGGTCTCGGTGATTTGGTGACCGCCCTGACGAATCGGCTGTCGCAGCAGGGGGTCGAGCTCCGTGTGGGTGCTCGAGCCGAGGCCCTCAGAGTGAGGTCTCATGAGCTCGGCCGCTGGATGTACGATCTTATTTTGCAAGATGGGTCGGCGCTTTCCGCTGACGGCGTCGTGCTTGCCACACCGGCGTATGTTTCAGCAGGGCTGTTGCGTCCATTGACGCCGATAGCCGGTGGACTCCTGGACATGATTCCCTATGCGTCGACTGCCACCGTTGCAATGGCGTTTCCACGAACTCTGACGAGTGCCATCGAAGGATTCGGATTTGTCGTGCCGCGAACGGAGCAGCGTCAGCTGATAGCCGCAACGTGGACGTCGCTCAAGTGGCCGTATCGCGCTCCGGCGGATCAGCTGTTGGTACGCTGCTATGTCGGTGGAGTAGGGCGAGAGAACATTCTCCAGCTGGATGATGATGCGCTGACGGTAACAGTCAGAGAGGAACTTGCCGCTGTATGCGGTATCAGAGTCGAACCCAGGTATGCGGAAGTGAATCGATGGTGGAAAGCAATGCCGCAGTACACGCTCGGCCATCTGGATCGATTGGCACAACTGGAAACGGCCGTGAGCCGCTATCCGGGACTCGTTCTAACCGGGGCTGGTTATCGCGGAGTCGGCATACCCGACTGCATTTGTAACGGATCTGTGGCAGGCGAGCGGGTCATGCAGTATCTTTTGGGCACTAGGGAAAGACAGGCTGAGGTTAAGGTCGAGAGACAGTGAACTCTTCAGCCTTCACCTCAACCTTAGCCTTGACCTCTAAAATCCTAATCAGTGATACATCCAT
Source organism: Nitrospira sp. (assembly GCA_030123625.1). Classification (NCBI taxonomy): domain Bacteria; kingdom Pseudomonadati; phylum Nitrospirota; class Nitrospiria; order Nitrospirales; family Nitrospiraceae; genus Nitrospira; species Nitrospira sp. The sequence continues at coordinate 4,523,320 of CP126121.1, read as the reverse complement.
GCCCGGGTCAACGGGAGTTCGGTCGGGCCGCCGGCTTCTTGGCGGCTGGCCAACACCTGATAGACGGTCAGCCAGCCTTGCGAAAACGCCAGAGAGGAACCTGCGAGATAGGTGCGCCATATACGGAGCGTCCGTTCACCGACCATGTTACGAGCTGCGACGAGTTCTCTTTCCAGTCTGCGTGACCAGTGTGCGAGCGTCCGAGCATAGTGCGGCCGTAGACTTTCGACGTCATAGATTTCAAAGTTCTGTCTCGCCATCTCTGCGATCACCACATGGAGATGGGGAAGTTCGGTATGCGGGAACACGTACTTGTCCATAAACTCGCTCACTCCGGAGCCGACCGTGCGCCCGTCGGCATCGGGTGAGGTGATGCCGTGGTTCATAAACAACCCTCGATCGCGCAATAGGCGCCGAACAGTGCCGAAGTAGAGGTGGAAATTGTTCCGGCCGACATGTTCGAACATGCCGATACTGGAAATTTTGTCGAAGGTGCTCTCCCCTAATCTTTCCGGCGCGTCGCGATAATCCAGCAGGAGTACCTCGATCTGTCGTTCAAGGCCTGCCGCCTTGACACGCTCCTTGGCCAACGCGAACTGATTGTCCGAGAGCGTGATCCCGACCGCATGGACCCCGTAGCGTCGGGCGGCATGAACAATCAGCCCACCCCAGCCGCAGCCGATGTCGAGGAACCGTTCACCGGGTTTAAGGCGGAGCTTGCGGCAGATATGATCAAGCTTGGCTTCTTGCGCGGCATCGATCGTTTCCTCTCCGGTTTGGAAATACGCGCAAGAATAGATCATACGTTCATCCAGCCAGAGCCGGTAAAAATCGTTGCTGACGTCGTAGTGATGTTTAATATCGTCGAGATCCTGTTGGGGAGTGTGGCATGCCGACGACGCGGGGATTCGAGCCGTCGCCGGTGAGCCACCTGCCTCCACGAGGCGCTCAGCGCTGGCGATCACGGATATGATATCGCCGTCGATATCGATGCGCCCATCGACGAATGCCTCTCCGAGCGATCCGAGCGTGGGATGGGTTAATGCCGGCAGCAAGGTTGGATCGCGGATTGCGAGTACCACACGAGGTTCCTGGCCGAAATTGAGGCGCGAACCGTCGGGAAGAATGAGGTCAAGGGGTTGGCCGCCGTTTGATCGGACTCTTTCCGCCAGCCGTCGAATGCCATGATTCAGCACCGTACCCGCAATCTGTCGCGATGCCTGCGAGACGAGACTGCCCTGAGACATGTCACCCTCCTTTGGGTTGGAACCTGCGATTCTTGCTTGAATGCAGGTATTCGTTGGAGGCTGCGCCTTAGAATACCTACAGCCTTTCCATGGATTCGGTTCAAGCGAGCGCCGAAAATATCTTTATGCCAAAGAGGTGCGAAGTATTATTTTTTCGTTCGTCCTTTTACGCGGGTATTGTCGAGGGGACCATGCAGCGCACGCGACAATACCGCTGTACGTTCTTCGAGTACTATGCAGAATATATCCATTCAATCCACTACAGATCTGTGAAATTTAAAATAATCGGATAACGGCGAGGGAAGAACTAGGAGGTTCCTCAGGGGGAGAATGATGGCTTGGTGGGATAGCCGAGTTCTTTCAGCACGCCTTCCAATGGCTCGACCATCGGCGGAGGGCCGCAGATAAAAATGCAGGTGTCGGGAGTCGGAGCGGGAAGATGGCGGCACAGCTGCAACATGGGGATGGGAGCCAAAAAGGTGAATCAGAAGTGATACAGATGGTATCGGAACCGATACAGCACAATAGGCTGAGACGCTTCGTTTGTCGGATAGAGACTGCACCTGCGTGAAATTCTGTATTTTCCACGTCTATCCCTACGTAGTTCAACGTGGTATAAGAATTGCCCTTAGCACCATCCTATCGATCGCTCCACTAGGGCCACATACATAATAAGCGAAGCGGCGTATGATGCGAGCACTCAACAAATTGCCTTCGACGACTGTTGTGTTTGGAGCGGTTCTTCTTGCGCTGGGATTCTGCGGAATCTTGTATTGGAAACATGTTGCAACACAGAGCCTGCACTTGCAAGAGCGCAATTTTCGTGTGCTGACGGTCACCAGTCGCGCGTTAGGAGCGATGGTGGCCAATTATGCGACCGTCTTCAAGTCAGTGATCGAGGGCGAACCACCCTGCAGCATGGAGGGCGGGCCATCCTGTTCGGACAAGGTCACTCGCAGCCAAGCCTATAAGGATGCTATCGAGGCGCTTCCCGGCCTTAAGCACGTGAGGGTTGCCGAAGCGATGGAGGATCTTGATGGATTCGCAGTGAGGTTTGTCACTCAAAACGGTACCTCCGCCATCAAATTGACGTACGTGCATCAAGATCGCGCAATGACAAAGAGCAGATGGAAGGTGACAGCGGTCGTTGATCTCAGCAGGATCATGCGGCAATTGGTGACCGAGGACATTTTTTCAGATGTCTTGTTGGCGGATCGCATGGGCAGAGTTCTTTATCATTATCAGTCCGCCGACGATCCTTTCGGGTTCGAGTTCGTGGATGTCTCACTTCTTCTGCAGAGGCACAATGATCCGGAGTCGAAAGACGGCGTCACGGATGAAGCTGAGACAGGAAGAAAAGACAATTTGGTTTCAAGACTTCCGCTGTTCAACGAGGCGCCGATCGGCGGGATATCTCATACGGTATTTGCCCAGGCGACGGACATCCTTGCTGAAGGGGGGACAGCTCAAACATTAATTCTCGTCGGTATCGTTCCCGCCGGGAAATTCTATGCAGAAGCTCGCGCCATACCGCTCAATTATCTTCTGCTCATAGCGGGGATCTTGCTCATCCTCTTCTTCGTGCACCCGTACGTCAAGCTGCAAACCAACATGTTTACTGAACGACTGACTCCCATTTCCGTCGCTGTTCTGATCATTTCGACTGTCTTTGGAACCGCTTTGCTGACGTTCGGTCTGGCCGATATTGCGACGTACCACAATGTGGAGCAACACCTGAATCGGCAATTAAAAGTTGTCTCGGAAGAAATTCGGGAGCGGTTCAATGACAATGTGCAATTGGGCTTAGAGCAACTCGCGATGTTCGATCAATCGTGCCGGAACGATGAGGAGTGCTCGAATCGCTTGAAAGATTCCAGTCCCTATCATTTGTCGGAGCGCTTGTGCATAGGGGTGAATGAGGGCGGTATAGAGAAAGGGTTTTCTTTCTTCTCGACGAAATCGGACAATTGCTCGGATGATAAACACAAGCATAGTCTTACCGACGTCGTCTATCGCGATGTCAAGACCATGTTTTGGGTCGGATCGAATGGAGAGATGAAGGTCCTTCGGTCACGGGAGCCGGATCCATGGAAATACGCGAATCTCAAAGAGCGACAGTATGTCGGTCGTGTGTGGGAAGATGAAACATTCACACGCGGTCAGCAAAGATTTTGGGTTCAGCCTATTTACTCTTTGACCAGTGGCGAGAACTCCGCCGTGCTTTCGATGAAAAGCGCGGCCTTTGAGGGACAACATCTCGTTCGACCCATCGTGGCGGCGCTGGAAGTCAAGCTGCCGTCGGTGACGGATGCCGGCGTACCTCCTGGGCTGGGGTTTGCCGTGATCGATCAGAAGGGCGAGGTTCTGTTCCACTCGGATTCACGAAGGAATCTGCGCGAGAATCTATTCGAGGAGACTGATCGAGGCGAGCGCTTGCGACAGGCGGTGTTTGCGCGCGCGACCGCGGAATTCGATGGACGCTATTGGGGAAAGGATCGGCATTTCCATATCGCTCCTCTTTTCCCGGCAGAGATTCTGGAACCAAGCATCGGAAAAAGATCCGGACCCATTGTCGAATCTCCGGATGTTCACTGGTCGCTGGTGACTTACTGGGACGCGGATATGCTGCGTGCTTTAAATTTTCGTTCCCTTTATTCGAGCGGCGCCCTTTTTTTGGTCTATGTGCTCATGGTCGTGAGTATCGGAATCGTGGGATGGTGGACGTATTCGCGTGCGAATGGGTCGGCTCCTCGATGGGTATGGCCGCAGTCCGAGCATCTGCATCGCTATCGGCTCGTCATCGGGTTGCTGGTGGTCTCGTTGGTCGCAGTGGGCATGTGGTACCTCCGTCCGCATCCTTACCCCGATATGTTGTTGTGGGGGCTGCTGCCGGCGCTTGCCGCGGCGGCGGTGGTGCTGTCCGTCACTCACACAAAGGCTGATTCTGCCGACAACAACAAGCCGGATCCGTCGGCCCGGCAGATGTATCGCCGGACCTATATGTTGGTGATGACACTGGTATTACTGGTTTTTGTGGTGACGCCGACACTGGTGATCTTTCGAGTGGCGATCGAAATGGAATGGCGTCTGTTGGTCAGATTTGCCCAGTTTGATCTCGTTCATGACCGCGCGATTCAGGCCCAAGGGGTTCGGAAATCCCATCGTCCGACGTTATTCCATGACATACACCACAGGAGTGAAATTCAATCAGAATTCTTCCGGAAATTTTCAGATCAAAACCATGTCTATGCCGATTTCCCGTTTGAAAGCCGCTGGAGAGAAGAACGGGATCGCGACTCGCCTTTCGATAATGCAGTCCGGCGAGGGAATGAACCGTTGCTTCGATGGTTGTCTCAAATCATCGATCAGCTCGGCATCGGCCAGAGCCGGACCGAGCCCCACACCTTATCTTCGTTAGGAGCAGCAGTACATGCTTTAATACCTCGCATCGGTCAGAGCGGATACGAGACCGATATGTTCCTAGAAACTCCTGAACTGTGGCACGAACAGCCATGGGGAACGCAGCGGCTTGAAGACAAGGCCGAGGGATCCACGTCTCCAATCAGCTTGCAATCACGATTTCCTCCCCCCATCCCGCAATGGCTCTATTCGCTGGTGGTTCTTGGCGGCTTGGCTCCATTGGTGGCGTTCCAGGTCAAACACATCCATCTATTCGCGGCCGCTGTCTGTGTGCTTGGCGGGTTTCTTTGGTTCGGATTGCTCGGAGAAGCGTTGGCAGTTTTGGGAGTCAGTCTTTTACTCTACGGAGCCTATTACGCCTTGCCGACGTTTGCCGCTCAGCGCCTCCTATTGTTGGATTTTTCTCACCCTTCAATCGGCTCGAAAGCCGGAATACTCGGGGATTCTCAGCCACCTGACGGAGACTCATCGGGCTCATGGAACGTATTCGCCAAAGAAATGTCCGCCTTGCGCAACACACTGTGCTTGACGGACGAACCGACCTTTCGCGAGAAAATGTTGAAACAGGAGACCAATGATGATGTTGACAGGGTGAAGGAGCGAATCATTGAAGAAATCCTGGAGAAGGTCACACAGTATTATGTGCAGATATGGAACAAATGCACAGAGTCTCAGCGCCGGTCATTGTTCAATCTGGCACGGGATGGCTTCCTGCACACCAAAAATCCGGATATCGAATCCTTATTGGAAACCGGGTTGATCGTCGCGGATCTGAATCTACGCCCCATGAATGAAAGTTTCCGGCGTTTCATTCTCCGGACAGGCGTGAAAGAACGTCTTGATGAAGGCATCGCGCAAGATAAGGCGAGTGCGTGGTTCCAAGTGTGGAGACCCATTGGAGTCGGCTTGGTGCTCATCATGGTATTTTTAGTGTTGACGCAGGAACAATATCGGGCCATTACGCTCGCCTTCCTGGGCGCGCTGCCCGCACTCTTGGGCGCTTTCTCGCAAGTGCTCACTTCATCAAAAAAAGAGAAGGGCGCTGCGTCTTCCGCATAACTTCACTAAATCCCACCGGCGTATTGGTGTGTATGGCTGGTTCGGTCTGGGTCAAAGCGAGGCAGCACGGACGTCCGTAAACTGCCGGTTCAACTGGTGGATGCCCACAGGGAACTCGGAGGATTAGGGAGATCCTTTCAGGATCATCTCCTGCCTTCTTCATTCGCCTTCGATTTAGGATCGGTACTAGACAGAACCTGAAGATTTGCGAGAACGGGCTGAGCCGCTGTGACCTTCTGCTCCACGGCTTGCGTCAGCCAGCGTCGCGCTTGCTTTGTATCTCTCGCAACACCGCGTCCATATGCGTACATGACTCCCAGGACGTACATCGCTTGTCCATTACCGGTCTCCGCCAGGCGGTGCAGACCGGGAGAAGCTTTCTTGTACCAGCTGACTGACTCCGGCGTCTGTCGCCCGTCCCGTCGTGCGTAATAACGTCCGAGGCGATATTGGGCGAATGCATCGCCCTGTTGGGCTAAGCGAACGTCGATATCCGGATTTTGGGAAGATTTTGTGGCCGGTAGACTTGATGGTGATTTCTCGTTTCCCGAAGGTGCTACGTTCTCGTCAGAGGGATGGTCGGTCCAACCGGAAGGTTTCGGCTGTGAGTCTTGGGCGCGATTGTTCTGAGTTGCAAGCTGATCGGGATCAGGGGGAGGTGCAGGCAGGGGATTCGTGGATTCGCTCAAACCTTCAGCCTGTGAGATCGGCGTAAAACTGAACTCGCTCTTCTGATGCGGGAGCGGCTCCGTGACTGCTTGCGGCTGACCACAGTTTTCAACGGAGCTGTCCGAGTTTTTATCCCTGACACCAGCTTGACAGTTCGCCCTGTCGTCGGAGGCGGGTGGCCATAGGGGCAGGATCGATGCGCACCAGATCAGCCCGATGATGAACAAAGCCCCACGAAGTAACCGGCGTCTCAGGATCGTTCGATCGCTGGGTGGCACCAAAACGAGCCCAGGATAGCCTTTCTTGGCCATGCCTTCTCCCGAAGAAACTCTCGGTCGGAGTATATCAGTGTGTCAAAAAGCTGTCTCGTGCTCTAGATCTCCACGCTGCTGCAGCGGTGGAGAAACCACGGAGTTCTGTCATGCTGAACCAAACAAGCGCCCCCTTTCCTTGTATCAACGGGTTGCGCTGCCATCATAAATAGCCTCTTGTCCTTCAGAACTTCAAGCTCTTATAGTAGATCGCTATAGAACGTCATTGTCATCCGGGAAAGCGAGCGAACCATGCCATCAATTGAACATACCTTCACGATCGTGGACATCAACGGTCCCTTTCGTGAGCCGCGAGAGCAAGTTTTCTCCTACGACTATTCGATTCAACGGTCTACGTGGGCGACGCCCCATGGTGTGCGGGTGAAGGTCTCAATACCCGATGAACTGGACGTATTTAAGCGTCGTCTCTTCGGGATGGTTGTCGGCTCGCCTGGTCAGCAATTGATGATGAGCAACATACTTTCCAAAACGATTGCCGATCGGAAGATGCGGGTGGCAGAAGAGGAGGGTATGTTGGCGGAACGCCGTGATACGATGCTGGCGCCATTTATCGGGCCGCTGGCCCATCTATTCCCGAAGTTGGAGATATTAATCGAGGCGGATCAATCGGCTATCCGGGAAGAAGTGAGGAGGCGTATCGGCATCTGATTTTTTCAGGAAAAGACACCTAGCGAGCTTTTAAAAGATTCGTTTGTAGTGTTTCGAATGGATGCCTGACTCGTCTGCGAACCCAAGCGACCCTTTGTCCGGGCTGCCGGTATCATTCAAGTCGATACGGTAATGGCCACGAACGTGCTCCATGGCCGTCTCAAATGGAACGGCATTCGGGTACAGCGTTCCGGGCGCATGGGCTCCTTGCGCCAGCGTACGAATGGTATCCGCTTCCGCGTAGGGCTTGTCTGAAAAGATAAAGATGTCGGCGATGGCATGATCGCCGAGTTTGTGACCGGGTGTGGTCGAGGGGAGCTGTTCACCGAGTGTGCCGTCCAAGCGAGCCTGCTTGAGACGTTTCAAAAGGGCAACAATCTGGCTATCCGTCGCTTGAGGGGGAACGACCAGCCCCAGGGTGTTCATATCCAGGATGGTCGTCTGGACCTGGAACATGACAGGGGCGGCTTCCGGGTCCTCAATGACTGAAACAGTGGGACCTTCAGTGCCGGTCGCCTGTTTGTTCCTCGAACTGGGGACGATCAGGGCGACGAACAACCATAGTCCGATAAGGATGCCGAATACCACCACCAGCGGATGGGCCCCGGCACGTTTTCCTTCTTCGTAAGGCTCTTGGTTCTTCGTCATGGAATACGATCTCCGACGTGCGGGGTGATGGCTGATCTCCGTAACTGTCGTTTGGCTTCGTCCCACAGTTCGTCCATTTCGACCAGCGTCATATCTCTCAACGACCGGCCTTTCTCTGAGGCTTGTGCCTCCACCAGATGAAAGCGATCGATGAAACGGTTCGTAGCTCGGCGCAGCACGTCTTCAGGATTGGCCTTGAGAAAGCGGGCGAGGTTGACCAGGGAGAATAGAAGATCACCCAACTCGTTCTCGATCTCCTCACGGGCACCGGGCCGGTTGATGGATTCCGATTCCATCCTTGCTTGCCTTGCCTGATCTAAGATCAGCGCCTGGCGCAGCTCTCCGATTTCTTCAGTGATCTTTGCGAAGACCTGTTCCAGACCGGCGTCACTCTGCGGCCAATCGAAGCCGACTCGGGCCGCCCTTGCCTGAATTTGATACGCTCGCAGCAATGCCGGCAAGGTCTTCGGCACTCCGGCAAGAGCCGATTGTGCGTTGCCGGCGGCTTCTCGCTCCGCACGTTTGATGTCTTCCCATTGAGCCAAGACCTGTTCACTATTCGACGCCTGTCCGGCCTGGTCGCCGGTACGGAACACATGAGGATGTCTGCGGATCAGTTTCGTGGCGAGCGTCTCGATCACGTCCTCAACCGTAAAGGAGCCGGCCTCGGTGGCGATCTGGCTGTGGAAGAGGACCTGTAAGAGCACGTCTCCAAGTTCTTCCCGAAGCTTCTGCTCGTCACGTTGATCAATGGTCTCAATGACTTCGTACGCCTCTTCGAGAAGATAGGGTTTCAGTGACTCGTGCGTCTGCTTCCGATCCCACGGACATCCGTTTTGCGCGCGAAGCGCGGCCATGAGATCAACCAGCTTGGTAAATCGTTCTGACATCGATGTTGCCGAGAGATCCAATAATCGTCGAAGAGGATCAGTGACTGTCACTCTATACCGAGAACGGCTGCTGCTTCAATGGCGGCGGCTGTCTCAGTACAACACAACTTGACGGTGGGCATGAATCGGTAGAAGATGCGCCCGGTTTGTTCTTGCATCGTATGAACATTGCGTACGACGGATACTTATATTGCCGGCCGATCCGATTTGGATCACTGAAATTACAATGTAATGTCGTTATTTCTAGAAAATGCGATGACATCTTACACGGACAGAAGTGAGCGAATCCGGCTCGTATGCGAATCGGCCTACACATGTTAGGCGGACCGCAAGCTCCCTGTCGATTGTGCTCGAATACTACGACCAACACAGGGATCGTTGCGATTAAGAACGCGTTGCACCGTGCGTGCGTCCGCAGCCGCGACAGAACGTCCTCGTTAGGGTCAGTCGTAAATCTGGTCCTGACTGTCACGCAAAGCGGATCATCTTCGCATAAAAACCTCCCGCGCCCTGCGCCCAGGCACGGCGTTTTTGCTCAGTGCCCGTCAGAGCCTGATCTTGAGATAGTCCGAAGGACTTCGGCTCCTGGCAAGCTCCTTCACTGTCGTCTCTGCAGTCCGAGAAGTCGCAAACAGAAGAGATTACTACGTGAGCCCGCTTGAGCGCGTAGCAACTCGCTGGTAGAATCACCTCCATGAAGAATCTAGTTGCCAAGGAGACAGCCGATTGGTTTGCTCAGAACGTTTTTGTTCCTGGGCATGACCTATTGCTAACCATCATGGTTGAGCGGAGCAACGTAAAGGCTTCGATCAATATCGACGGACCGTTTCACGTAGCGCGCTTCTTTCTCGGTAGACCCGACGAAGAGGATGTGATCGAACCCCTGGATGCAACTCGGCGCCACGAAGACGACCCGGAGACGAATGTGCACATGCACGTTGTATACTGGCGAGACCTAAACTGGTGCCGCGTGTGGTATTGGCCTAATCCGCGAATTGGCTATGATTGCCGCATCTGTTTCTTCACCACCCAGCCGGAGCCTGAAGCTCGTGGACCGGAGCTATTTTGGTTCTACGCAAAATCGACTCACCCGTTGACCAAAGCACTGCCGCAGGAGCCGCGCAGCCACTACAGCAAGCCCATGCCGATCCCGCAAGATCGAACACCACCGCAACCCGACGCCCCTTCCGTTTGAAGTCTTTCAAGACATTGCGCCTCTCGGGATCTCCTCCTAAGAGCAGTCCGGGCAGCGGCTCGTCGCTGGCTCTTCTCTTTGGTAGCCTTCCATCCGGTCAGCTTATTCCGGTAACCCTGTGCGGGAATTGCAGGCCGTTGGGCAAAGAAGGATGAAAATACCTCTCGCGCTGATTTTCAATATAGCGTCTCATGCAGTGTTCCAACGCTGATCGCCGTCGCATATCTTCGTGCAATTGCCTACAGAGGTACCAAGGCGGCGGTGCACCGAATATCTCGTCCATAGGCGTGCTCGTCAAGAGCACAAAGTTTGAGCCGGCGCGGGGGCAGAATAACCTCAATAGCAACGGCTTGCGACCGGATAGACCCTATGGTAGGGTACGCAACACACACGTCGGAATGCGGGGGAGAGGGGAACATGGCGGGAGAAGAGCAAGGATTTGTCATTCGTGATCGGCGGGCAAGCGGAGGGGCCGAAGCCGCTGCAGCCGCATCACCCTCAACAGAGGCGAAGCCTTCGGCCGCCGCGCCGACTGAACCATCCCAAACGCCTCCGTCACTTCCGGTCACGTTCTCGTCCTTTGTCATCTCACTGGGCTCGTCGGCGCTCATGTTTATGGGTGAGCAACTGGACCCCCACCAAGCACCGATACCCGTCAACCTGCCTCAAGCCAAGGAAATCATCGATTTGTTGTCTGTCTTGGAAGACAAGACAAAAGGCAATCTGACCTCTGATGAGCAAACGGTCCTGCGTGATATGCTGTATGCCCTTCGCATGAAGTATGTCACGCTGGCATCACCGAAGTAGTATCCCATCTTTCGGTTCTGAGTACCGCCGGGTCTCTGGACGCTGCACGTTGTGCGGCAAGCTTTGAGACTGCCTTGTAAGTCGGCTATAGTGAGACAGGCGGCAGCTGTTCCTTGTGTTGACTGGCCTAGAGGACAAGTGAATGCCGGATCTCAATCCTCCCACAGGTGCGTTAAGACCGGCTTCCGGAGGACTTGCGGAAGTTCAACCCGTCCTGATGGGGAGACACGTTCGTACGGCTCCCCCTGATCCATCCAAGAAACCGGAGCGAAAACCACCTCATCTTCGCCCTGTCTGGATCGTGCTCATCCTCCTGGTTCCCTGCGTGGCCCTCACGCTCTATTACTCACAAGTTGTTGCGCCTGGCTCTGAAGAGAACGGCTCCTTCCTGCCGACGACCAGCTATGCGCTGGTTCTCCTGCTGGTCAATTTGGACCTGATCGGCTTCGTGGTGTTGGTGCTCCTATTGTCCAGGAATCTGATCAAGGCCTATTTCGAACGCCGGCACCGTCTCGTTGGATCAGGATTTCGTACCAAACTCATCGCTGCGTTTATCGGTTTCTCATTGATTCCGACGCTGCTCCTGGCCTTCGTAGCAAGTGGGCTGGTCAATAAGGCAGTCGATGTATGGTTCAGCGAGCACATCGAGCGTGTCATGAAGGACTCGTATGAGGTGGCTCGTATGCAACATGCGGGGCATGTCGCGCTTGCGGTCAACAGCGCACGAGCCATCTCCCAGGAACTGTTCCGCGAAGACCTGCTGACTCCGGTACAGCGCGATCTCTTGATCGCCGCGATGGCACGAAAACGGATGGAATACGGCGTCGCCGGGATCGAGGTGTTTTCGAGCAGGATGGAGACCCTCACAAAAGCCCTCGATAGTGACATTCCGTCCGGGGTGTTGGATCTGCCGATCAGTCAGCTGGTTTTACAAGTCATTAACGGCAAACAAGAGTTTACCTCCGTCCAAGAGGCTCAGACGGGGAGGCTGGTGCGCGCCGCTATTCCGGTGGCCTCCGGAAGCCGACGCGGTGAGATCGAGGGGGTCGTGGTCGTGGAAACCTACGTCCCTGAATCGCTGTTGACCAAGATGGAAGGGATCGGGCGCCAATACACGGCGTACAAGCAAATCAAAGCGATGAAAAACCCTATTAAAGCCGGGGCGTATCTTTTTGTGGCCGTCGTGGCGGTGTTGATTCTCTTCAGCGCGACGTGGTTCGGCTTCTATGTGGCGCGCGGGATCACCGTTCCGATTCAACGGTTGGCTGAAGCGACGGAAGCGGTCGCCCAGGGCGATCTGTCGGTGCAGATCGATGCCAAAGCGACCGATGAAATCGGCACGCTCATCGAGTCGTTCAATCGGATGACGCAAGATCTGCAGGGGAGTAAATCGAAGCTTGAGGAGGCCAACCTGACTCTGTGGAACACCAATGTCGAGCTGGATCGCCGCCGCGCCTATATCGAAACGGTCGTTGATACGATCGCCGCCGGGCTGTTGTCGATCGATCGGAGTGGAACGATCACCACCTTCAACCCATCGGCCGAGCGCATCCTTGGTTTGGCTGCCGATCGGTTCAGAGGACGGTCGGCCAATGAGGTGTTCAAGGAATTCGGTCTCGACTTATTCCAGACCGCCTATGACCGTATGCTGGCCGATGAGCGCGACGATTTGGACCTGGAAGGACAATTGGATATCCAAGGGATGTTGATTACGATCGGTTTGAAAGGGTCTCGGATGCGGGATGAGGCGAATAAAGACTTGGGGTTTGTGTTGGTCTTTGAAGATCTGACGGAGTTGATCAAGGCGCAGAAGGTTGCGGCTTGGCAGGAAGTCGCGAAACGCGTCGCCCATGAAATCAAAAATCCGCTGACCCCTATTCAATTATCGGCTCAACGATTACGCAAGAAGTTCTTCGAGAAGTCTCCCGACCTTGACCGGGTGTTCGACGATGCGACCAATGTGATCATCAATGAAGTCGGAAGCCTGAAACAGATGCTGGACGAATTTTCCAAATTTGCCCGCCTGCCTGCTCCGCAAATGACGCGGCAATCCCTGCACGATGTGGTACGGGAAGTGGTCACGCTCTATCGTGAAGCCCAGAAGGATATTGAACTGATCGTGGACTTGGACGAGGATTTGTCGTCCATCAATTTCGACCGGGAACAACTGAGACGTGTGTTCGTCAATCTCTTCGACAACGCGGTCCAAGCGATGAATCAGAAAGGGCGGCTGTGGGTCGGGACGAAGTATGATATGAAACGCCGTCGCGTGGTCGTCACCGTGGCGGATGAAGGGCCCGGCATTGCGCCTGAGGATCAGGAACGGTTGTTTGTGCCGTATTTTACTCGTAAGAAGACGGGAACCGGGTTGGGGTTGGCCATCGTCCGCCGGATTATCACAGACCACGAAGGACAGATCCATGTGGGGAACAATCACCCGAAGGGGGCCGTCTTTACGTTCGATTTGCCGGTGTAAGTACGATAGCGCGGTGAAGGGGACGCGGTAAGGAGAAAGGGGTTATGTCGGCATCGATTCTAGTGGTGGATGATGAAGAAGCGATTCGCACATCACTGCGAAGCATCCTGGAAGATGAAGGGTATGACGTATCGGTAGCCGCCAATGGGGTCGAGGCGCTGAAAATATATGGCACCGACCCGCCGGATCTCATGATTCTGGACATCTGGATGCCGGAGATGGACGGGCTGGAAACCTTACGGCGAGTGAAAGAATTTGTACCCACGACGCAGGTCATGATGATCTCCGGGCATGGCTCCATCGAAACGGCCGTGAAAGCCATCAAACTGGGTGCCTATGACTACATTGAGAAACCCTTGTCGCTGGAAAATGTCACGCTCCGCGTCAAGCACGCGTTGGAGCAGTTCCGCTTGGCGCAAGAGAATCGGTCGCTGCGGACCAAAGTTCAGCAAAAGTTTGAATTGGTCGGGCAATCTCCGGCCATGCAGCGGCTACGGGAGCTCATCGAAACGGCAGGCCCCACGAACAGTCGGGTCTTGATCGGGGGTGAGAATGGAACGGGGAAGGAGTTGGTCGCTCGAGCCATCCATATGCACAGCACCAGAGCGGATCATCCGTTCGTGGCGGTCAATTGTGCGGCCATCCCCGAGACATTGATTGAGAGCGAATTGTTCGGTCACGAAAGAGGCTCCTTCACCGGAGCCACATCCATGAAGCGCGGTCAGTTCGAGCAAGCCGATGGAGGCACGCTGTTTTTGGATGAAATCGGCGACATGAGCCTCAGTACGCAGGCGAAAGTGTTGCGGGCTTTGCAGGAACAGCAGTTCACGCGAGTCGGCGGAACCAAGCTGATGAAGGTCGACGTGCGCGTGCTGGCGGCTTCCAATAAGGACTTGGAAAAAGAAATCGGCAAGGGACAATTTCGGGAGGATCTGTACTATCGCCTCAACGTCGTCCCGATCGTTGTGCCTCCACTGCGGGAGAGGAGGGAAGATATTCCGGCCCTGGTTCGACATTTCATGAAGACGCATGTCGAGGAGCAAGGGTTGCGGATGAAGGACGTCTCGCCGGAGGCGATGGCCGTGTTCCAGCAATACGAATGGCCGGGGAACATTCGGGAATTGAGGAATTTGATCGAGAGGCTCATGATCATGGTGCCGGGGTTTGTGATCGACGCTTCCCAGGCTACTCTGTCGTTACAGGGGCGAACCGCCGGTGTAGTACCGACGGGCAATCAGGCGCAGCACTCGCTTCTTGCGAAATCATACGAGTCGCTTCGAGATGCCCGGAATGCCTTCGAAAAAGAATACATCAGTCGTAAACTTCGCGAACACCACTGGAATATTTCACGGACCGCCGAAGATCTCAAGATCGAGCGTAGTCATCTTCATCGGAAGATCAAGTTGCTCGATGTGGAGATGCGCCCGGAGAGTTAGCAGGATGTTGAAAAAATCCGCCAGCTTTGTTCTCGCATCGCTCAGAGGCTCAACGTACCGAAGCGTACGCCTCGCCTCTTCGCTTGCTGCGGCCGCGCTGGACGGACTTTTTGACCATCCTGCGGGGATTGGTAGGTTATCCAAGACTATTCTTCGTCGCTTAGGAGTGGAGCACTAAAATAGCTTTTCAACAACCTGTTGGAGGAGACAGAGCAGGATCAACGCCCTGCGCACGTGGAGCAAACGAGATCCTGAAACTTCATCTCGGGGTGGGCCTGCACGTACTCGTTCAGCGCGGTTTCGGACATGTGGGCGGGATGAGATTTTCTACACGATGGGCACACGGGTATCAGTTGTTGTAATGCAGCGATGTCGCGCAGCGTGCTATCGAGGTCAGTGATGGTTTTCGTAACCTCTTGTTCCCAACTCCTTCTTGCGTCCGTTTCTTGCTTGAGCTTGAACGCAGATTTCACTCGTGCGAGGAGTTCTACTTGTTCGACCGGTTTTCTGATGTAGTCCATCGCCCCGGCGTCGAATGCCGCCTGGAGCCAGTCCTTTTGGTTTCGTGCCGTCACGATGATGATTGGAATCCCTGCAAACGCATCGATGGCCTTGATGCGGCGACAGGCCTGAACCCCGTCCATGTCCGGCATTTTGATATCCAGCAAAATGACGTCGATCTTGACCCCGTTGGCACCGGCATGATCCAGATCCAATTGCGTGAAGGCGTCGCGGGCGGAAGAAACGGTGATCAAGTCACGATAGCCGGCAGTCTTGAGGATATGATGCAGCAGGAGGCGCTCATCGGGGGAGTCGTCGACGATCAAAATAGCCACTCAGATTCTCCTTCGCAGGCTTGTGCGCTCGAGGAATTTCAGGAAGATACGTATAACAGTATAGGACTTATTCCCATGGCGGCAAGAAAAAAGCGGAACAGAAGATGGATGACGTGCATTGACCTCCGTCGGACCCTCCGTTAAGATGCGCCCTCCGAAGAAAGGCTGAGGCTAAGGTCTAGTTTAGACCGAAGACACCTCGCAGAAGTGCTCTCGCTCAACCTTAATCTCGACCTTAACCTATTCGAGACATTTCCTCTATGACCACCTACCGCGAAGCCGGAGTCGATATCGATGCCGGCGATGAGCTTGTCGATCGCATCAAGCCTCTTGTTCGATCGACGTTTCGCCCAGAAGTTCTGACCGACTTAGGAGGCTTCGGCGGCCTCTTCGGCCTCCAAGCCGGCAAATACAAAGAACCCGTGCTCGTCTCCGGAACCGACGGGGTGGGGACCAAACTGAAGATCGCTTTCATGATGGATAAGCACGACACCGTCGGAATCGATTTGGTGGCGATGTGTGTCAATGATATTGCGGTGAGCGGTGCGGAGCCGCTGTTTTTTTTGGATTACTTTGCAACCGGGAAGTTATCCGTATCGAAGGCTCAGGAAGTGGTCGCCGGCATCGCCGAAGGTTGCCGCCAAGCCGGATGTGCGCTGATCGGGGGTGAAACCGCCGAGATGCCGTCATTCTATCCTGATGGAGAATATGACCTGGCCGGTTTTGCCGTCGGCGCCGTCGATCGCCCGAAGATCATCGATGGTCGAAACATTATGTCCGGGGATGCGGTCATCGGCTTGGCTTCTTCAGGCCTCCATAGTAACGGCTACTCCTTGGCCCGGCGAGTGCTGTTTGAACAAGCCAAGTTGACCGTTACCAGCCGCCTACCGGAGCTTGATGGAACCATCGGCGAGATTCTCCTGACACCCACCAGAATTTACGCGAAGCAGATTTTGGCGCTTGTCGAGCACTGCCCGATCAACGGTATCGCACATATTACTGGAGGAGGCATTACGGAGAATTTGCCACGCGTGTTCCCTAAGGGCGTACGGGCGAGGATTAATCGCGCAGCCTGGTCGGTGCCGCCGATCTTCGACGTGATGGGTCGTTTAGGACGGGTCGATCGTGAAGAAATGTACCGAGTGTTCAATATGGGCATTGGGTTGATTCTCGTGGTACCGCCTGAATCAGCATCCGGAGTGCTGGCACGAGCCACAGCGCTGGGAGATCGAAGTTGGCAGATCGGGGAAATCGTTTCTTCCACCGGGGATGAACCGGAGGTCGAGTATGTCGGTTAGCCGAACGACTCCATTGCGCGTGGCGGTCCTGGCATCCGGACGAGGCTCCAACTTACAAGCCATCATCGATGCAATCGAAGCGGGGCAGGTGCAGGCTCAAATTGTGGCTGTCATCAGCAATAAGAAGGATGCGGTCGCGCTGGAACGGGCTCGGAAACACGGGCTCAAGGATCTGTTCGTCGATCCGAAGGCCTATGCCGGACGGCCGGACAGTCGTGAAGCATACGATCGGTCACTTTTGGACATCCTTCAGCAGCATGGCGCCGAACTTGTCTTGCTCGCCGGGTACATGAAAATCGTCACGGAGGTATTGGTCAATGCCTACGCCAATCGCATGATGAATATTCATCCTTCGTTGTTGCCGTCATTTCCGGGATTGGATGTACAGAAGAAGGCCATCGATTGGGGGTGCAAGCTGGCGGGCTGTACCGTGCATTTCGTGACGGAAGGCGTGGACGAAGGACCGATCATCATCCAAGCCGCTGTGCCGATCTTAGACGACGACACACCCGAAACCCTCGCCGGGAGAATTCTCGTGCAAGAACACACGATCTATCCCCGCGCCGTGCAGCTTTTTGCCGAGGGGCGACTGCGCATCGACGGCCGGCGGGTATTGATTGACGATGCGAGGCCGAGCGACGAGGCGATCATCAGTCCGACATAATGGATCTCACATCACCGTTCTTCTTCATGGCGTAGGGAACTTGCGAGTGCCTGCACCGTCAGCGGTGCATTCCCCTCCGAGCGATTGTTCACCAACACATAGGCCTGACGATTCTCGCCAACGGCCTGCTTGATGAGGGTTATAGTTTCTTTCCGCATCTGCGGCAACACTCTCACGATCTTGTTATAAGGCGCGGCTCGCGTTTTCGCGACTTCGTACGGCATGTTGAGCGGCGTAAGCAGTCGGATCACGGTGAACGGAGCGGTGAAGCGCTCTTGCATCCGCCGATGTTGCTGCGCCAACGGCGGCATGTAGGACCAGTGGTTATAGACATGCGCCACAGCATGGTTCTCTAGGACCTTTCGATAATCTGAGCCCAACAGTCCCCCATTTCTGATCTCTACGGCATAACGAAGGTTCCGAGGCAACTGGCCGAAGAAACGATCCAGTCTGGCGCAAAAATCGCTTGCGGACAGCCCGTGTTGTTGGAATTCGAAAAGCAGAGGACCCATATGTGGTTCAAATTTCGCTTCCTGGTAGGGTGCCAGTACGAGGTCAATAAACAACTTTGGATCCAAAAAGCGAGGATTGGGTTGCCCGGCCTTGAGGCCATAGCGAGCCTGTGTGGCAAACCTGGAAATCGTGATCTCCTCCCAAACCTTGAAGCACATCTCGAAGCCTTCGGGGATTTGATCCAGGTAGTGACGAAGTTGGCTTGTAGTTGGTGGACGATAGAACGTGGAATCGTTTCCGACGGTGCGAAAGAGCGGTTCGCCGTTATACCGGTATTGGCAATATTCGCCTAAACATTCCCGCGCAAAGGTCGTCTTGGCGTACGTGCGCTGATAGATCTGGCCTTGCCAGCCTTCATAGGTCCATGTTGAAGTACCGAATCGAATCAAGGAAGAGAGAAGCATGAGAGCGCGATTGTACTGAAGATAAGAGAAAGAAACTAGAATGATCGTGGAATCTTGAAGCGTTAGCGGTTCTTTATCGGAAGGTATAATAATGGGGATCTCATGGTTTCAACAACTCGCGAAAAAACGGGCAGGGATATCCTTCCCTGCCCGTCGTACAGTTCTTTCGCCGTAGGCTTTTGATACCTTATTTCACTTCAGTCAGATGCGTCAGAGCAGTTTCGGCATGCTGTGTGGCCGCATCGGCATGACCCTGTTTACCATGGTCCACCGCTTCCTTTGCGTGCGTAACGGCGTCCCTGACGTTACCGGCTGGGGACGGCTGAGCGTTCAGTATAGGCGCACTAGCGAACGCTCCCAGTACAACGCCAATGAGAGCACCACGGTAGAATAGGCTAGTCATCTTGCCTCCTTTAATGAGATTTACCGCCTGACTTAAGCTCACAACTTCGCAGCGCGACCGTAGGACCGCCTGCCTTCTCGGGAGAACCTCGTCGCGGTTCACCACCCGCAAATCGCTGGAGTGAGACTATTGGGAAGTAAGATGTTTGGTGGAGGGCAGGGGAGTTGAACCCCCGACCCCTACGTTGCGAACGTAGTGCTCTCCCAACTGAGCTAGCCCCCCACCTGTTGGAAAGGGTCACGCGAACCATGGACCCCCGCAGGGTTTGCTGCATATGAGCATGCAGTCTGTTGCTGCGGTCGAAGAACGGGGAGGAATATAGGGTCACGTTTCCCGAGCTGCATTATACACAACCTGTTTCTGAGACTCTACCAGTACCTTGATCATATGGGGACGCACGACGGATCCTTTCAGAAGGCAGTCGATGTCGGACTAGGCGGCTGATACTTCGCTCGACTATGTGTTGCAGCGATCACCTCCTCCGGAACGACCCTTTTAGCGTGATGATGGGACCATTTTGAATGATTGCCGATCGGGAACTGTTGTTGGAAGCAGATGCAGGCGTTCAATCGGTTGGACAGGCCGATTTGCTCTATCCTCTAGCTGTAAACGACGGTCACACGTTTGAGGAAGTCTTCCAGCTTGACGATGTGCTGTTCGATTGTTGCGCGATCCTCCAGTTTTGCCGCGCGTTCCATCGCCGCTCCGATTTCGGTAATTCGATCGAACCCGTAGCCGCCCCCATCGCCTTTCATGCGATGGCCCAGAGTCTGAACGGTCTTGAAGTCTTGCGTGACCAATGCATCTCGAAGTGTCCGAACATCCTTTTTCCGGTTACCTAAGAAGATCGGGACAATCCCTTCAAATTCGCGATCAATCTTCACGGTGAGTGACGAGTCCGGTGGTTCCGGATGTGGCGCGTGCATCGCTAGACGACCTGCTCTTTGTACGCACGGAGCACTTCCAATAGCGTGGATTTCTTTACGGGCTTCGTAAGATGTGCGTTACAGCCGGCTTCAAAGACGCGGATTCCTTCTTCCTTGAGGGCCAATGCAGTGAGAGCGATGATCGGTGTGGGTGGAAGGTCATGATCCCGTTCCCATGAACGGATTGCCTTTGTCGCGGCATAGCCGTCCATCACGGGCATTTGCACGTCCATCAAGACGACGTCGTAGTGCGCGGACTTGAATTTGTCCAGTGCGACGGCGCCATGTTCTGCCACGTCAAGAAAATAGTCGGTCTGCTTCAGGTATGCCCGTATCAGCAGTTGGTTGTCGGGGGAATCTTCAACCAACAAAACACGTAACACCCGCATTGAAGCGGTCGACGATGGCGCTACGACTTCTATAGCCGTCGGTTGGGTTCCTTTTGCACGGCCCAGAGCGATCCCGATTGTCTGCAAAAGGTCGGATCGCCGGATGGGTTTAATCAAGTACCCACCGAGGCCGAGGTCATACGTCCGTGCGATATCGTCCGCCCAATGATCGGAGGTCAGCATAATGACAGTCGGACAACTCCCGTTGTGCGAGGATTTCAGCTGTTCCACAACATGGAAGCCGCTCATTTCAGGCATGCGGCAGTCGAGGAGCAAGAGCTCGTACGCATGTCCTCGTTCGGATGCCTGTCGCAGTTCATCCAACGCGGTTATCCCGTCGCTTGCTTCCGTCACCTGAGCCCCACAGGCACTCAGCACTTCACGGAGGATGAGGCGGTTGGTGGGATGATCGTCCACGACCAGGACGCTGACGTTGGCGAGGTTAATCGGTGTTACGGATTTCTGATGAGAGGGTTCTGTCTGAACACCAAGCAGGACGGAACAGTGGAAGGTGCTCCCTATTCCCACTGTACTCTCGGCCCAGATCCTCCCGTTCATACTTTCAACCAGGCGTTTAGTGATCGCAAGGCCGAGTCCTGTCCCTCCGTACTGCCTAGTCGTTGAGGCGTGTGCCTGCTTAAAGGTGTCGAAGATCGAGACGAGTTGGTCGGAGGGAATGCCGATTCCCGTGTCACTGATGGAAAATCGAACGGCACCCGCGACAGCCCGATCGGGATCATTCGTGGCACGAACGACAATGGAACCTTTGTCGGTAAATTTGAGGGCATTACCGATTAAATTGATCAATATCTGCGTCAGACGCGTCGGGTCGCCAATCAAATGACACGGCACGTTTCGATCCACATGACAGGCAAGCTCCAGACCCTTCTCGATGGCGCGCATCGCCATGATATCGATGGCCTTGTCGATGACTTCATTCAGGTCGAATCCGATGGATTCTAACTCCAAACGACCGGCTTCAACTTTGGAAAGATCCAAAATGTCGTTGATGAGATTCAAAAGTGTGCCACCCGCACGTCGAAAGATCCGCAGGTACTTCCTTTGGTCTGGTGTGAGCGGAGTATCCCAGAGGAGATCTGCCATGCCGATGATGGCATTCATGGGGGTGCGGATTTCATGGCTCATGCTGGCAAGAAATTCACTCTTCGCGCGGTTGGCCACTTCGGCTGCTTCTTTGGCGACACGGAGAGCCTGTTCCACTTCACATCGTTCGGCCGCTTCCAAAGCAAGGGTCGCTATGGATGCGAGTAGGCCGGCGAGGTGTTCTTCGTGCCGGCTCCATCGACGAGGCGCGCCGACTGCCTCGGCACAGAGTGCCCCCACGGGACATCCATTCTGTCTGATCGGCGCACTCAACATGGCCTCGACATGGAAACGCGAGACGTACGACGATGTCAGCTCCTTGAACCGCGAATCTCGAAAAACATGGTGAACCGCGATGGGGCGATGTCTACAAGACAGCGATCGAAGAGACGCAAGCCAGGACGAGGACTGGAACGAAAAGGTAGGATTGGAATGTTGCCGACCGGATGTGCACACGTCGATCAGTTCAATGGCAGCTCGCTCCTTCGTCAGCAGCCAGATGCTGGCGCGTTTCACTTGCAACAAGCTGCAGCACGCCTCCGTAATGGCGCGAAAGATACGAGACATGTTGCCGCTGTGTAACGCCTCACTTTTCGCCAGTTTGCTGAGTGTGTCTTGATACTGCTTAAGCCGCGCAGTTGCATTCTGCTCGAATGAAAGGGGTGTTCGTCCGGGAAGCTTCTGCTTGAGAGGAATGGTCGTACGACCGGTTGCAGAGCGGGAAGGCCGAGAGGAGCTCATGGGTACCGCGATACGTCTTGAGGTTCTCCACGGGAATGGCGTGACCGTGACATGGGGAATCAATAGTCGGCGAACGGTTCTGAGAATCTCTAGTCGTCGTGTGAGTCTTGGACCAACGATAGAATGCTTGCCGATTTGGTCCGATTGCGTCCCTCTTGTTTCGCTTGATAGAGAGCCTGGTCTGCAGTCTTGATGAGATCGGTAGGAGAAGCGTTTCTGTTGGGAATGATACAGGCATATCCGACGCTGATCGTAACGAGTTCTCCATCTGCGTGTTTCATACCTAGGGATTCGACTCGGCGACGGAGGCTCTCCGCGACCTGTGCCGCGCCGTCGATGCCTGTGCCCGGCAATACCGTGGCAAACTCGTCTCCGCCATAGCGAGCAACCAAATCGCCGGGACGATTCACAGAGCTGGAAATTGCCGCGGCAACTTGTTTAAGACATTCGTCGCCAGCTGTATGACCCTTGGTATCGTTGTAGGTCTTAAATCGATCGATATCGAACATAATGAGAGATAAAGGAGTCGACTCGCGTACCGCTCTCCGCCATTCTTGGTCCAAAAAGTCATCGAACTGGCGTCGATTGGTAATACCCGTCAATCCGTCCAAGCAGGAAAGACGGAGCAACATCTGATTGGCTTCTTGGAGTTGACGCATGACCTCGAGGAGTTCCTGCTCCCGGGCGCGGCGGCGTTCGATTTCGTGGACAAGCCGGAGCACCGACCGCACTCTGGTCAGGAGTTCGACTTTGTTGACCGGCTTGGGGACGTAATCCATGGCTCCGGCGGCAAATGCGAGTTGAAGGTCGACCGGATCCGTCTTGACGGTGACCATGATAATCGGGGTATCTCGGAATCGTTCGGCGGCTTTAATCTGGCGACAGGCTTCGATGCCGTTCATCTGCGGCATCAGAATATCCATGAGAATCAGATCGACCCGTGCAGCGCCCTGCTTACTTCCGTCCAGGCCGAGATGCCTGAATGCGGCGGCGGCGGAATCCGCTGTCAGAATGTTTTCATAGCCGGCAGCCGATAGAATGGCCTGCAATAGAAGCCGATCGTCTGCGGAGTCGTCGACGATGAGAATGCTCATAACTTCACACAATCGTGAGAAGAAAGCTTGCGGAATCGTAACAGCTAGTCTTGATAAACGCTAGGATAAAGCTTTTTGAGGCAAGGTTGGCAGAGTCCGTGGCTGAACTCGGCTTCGGAATGCTCGCCGATATACTCTTCGAGTTGTTGCCAGAAGCCACCGTCATTACGGATTTTTTTGCATGAAGCGCAGATCGGAATCAGCCCGCGAAGCACTTTGACTTCGCGGAGAGCGCGTTGAAGTTCCTCATTACTGCGGCGAAGCTCCGTCTCCCGTTCTTTGCGGCAATCCATTTCGCTTTTCAATGTGAGCGCTGAGGATACGCGGGCGAGTAACTCCACTCCGTTCACGGGTTTGTTGATGTAATCCATCGCGCCGGCTGAGAATGCGTCTCGCAGGTTGTTGAGGTCATTTTGGGCCGTCACCATGATAATCGGAATGTCGCGGAGATGCACCTGCTGCTTGATTCGTCGGCAGGCCGTCACGCCGTCGATGTCCGGCATGAGTACATCCATGAGAATCAGATCGACATTGATTGAAACGTGCGCGCTGTCAAGGCTCAGGGCCGTAAAAGCCGCCCGAGCCGAATCGGCGACGATAATTTCATCATGGCCGGCGTTGGTCAGGATAGACCGAAGTAAGAGATGCTGGTCCGGAGAGTCATCGACTATGAGGATGGCCATACCACTTTAACGGCAACGAGCAAACGAAACTGAAGCGATTAGGGGATAGGATTCAGTATAGCAAACGACTCCGGAGACGAATCAGGTGAGCTTGCTTTTCACCAGGTCGCTGACTTGCTTGCCGTCAATGGATTGCCCAGCGAGGCGGGTCATCACTGCCTTCATGACTGTTCCCATATCTTTGAGTGAGCGGGATCCGGTCTCCTCGACGGCCGATACGACAATGGACTCAAGCTCCTGAGGGGAAAGCGGTTTGGGGAGGTAAGATTCGATGATTTCGATTTCCTTCCGTTCTTTAGCAGCCAGTTCTATCCGTTGAGCTTTTTCAAATTGTTCGACGGACTCCCGACGCTGTTTTACAAGGGTCGTCATCACGCGGCTCATTTCAGCATCGTCAAGGTCCCGCTTCAGCTCGACTTCTTTATTCAGGACGGCAGCTTTGATCATCCGGATGACATCCATGCGAAGTTGGTCGCGCGATTTCATCGCAAGCTTGAGGTCTTCGGTCAGGCGGTCGGACAGCGACATGGCGGTCTCACGGGTTAGTATTGAGCTGGGGTAGGAGCATACCCTCTTAGTTTCAGCGAGTCAACGAGATGAGTTCGGAATGGTATTCAGACGAAGAGTGATATGATATGGCCAGAATCATATGGCGATCATGACGAAGGGAGGATGGGTATGCTGGAGAAGGCGACATGGCGGACGAATCAGAAGCATGGGGTGATCGCGACCGGAATAGGGGTGTTGCTGTTGGCTATGGGAAGCTGCGCCGGCGAAGCGCCGAAGCCTGCACCGACGGTGACGCAAGACCAGGTCCGAAGCAATGCCGATAAAACGTTCGAAAAACTCAAGCAAGAGGAAAAGAATCGAGCTGTCGACTCCGGAGTGGTTCCTTACTGAATCGTGTTGATCGCCCGGCGTGAGACTTGTCGTAAAGATTTCAACAGCGGCAGTTCCCATAACAATCGATGATGCGCACGGTGTTCCACTTTGCGAGGCTCTTGAAAGGTCTTGAGGAGCGTCGCCGAGACAATCAAGCGAAGCAGACCGGAAAGAAAGAAAATAAACGGGAGATTGGAGGCGGGCTCCAAAATCCAAGCTCCAATCTGGAGCTTGGATGGGACGGTGCTGATTAAACAGCTTCCAATGACCGTTCCCATGGTCCATCCGATGGCGTTGACAATACTTGAAACGGCAACTGCCTTTGTGCGATCCGCCGGCTGTACCGCATCAAAGACATAATTATTCAACCCAAGCCCCAGTCCCGCCCAGACCACGCCTCCGAAGAAATTCACTGTGACAAGGAACGGCCACGTCGCTCCGCACAGATACAGCATCGGCAGAAATGCCACGAGCAGGCCGGTGAAAGAGAGCAATGCCTTGTTTCCGAAACGATCGCTGAATCGTCCCCAGGCCGGCAGGGTCATGAATTGTCCGATGATGCCGGCGGCCAACCAAGTGCCATATTGCCAATGAGCGAGGTGAAGATCCTGAAGCAAATAGATGACGAAGTACGGACCGCCTACAAGCACGGCAGAATGCATGAGTCCAGAGAACAGGAGAAAGTGGCGGAAGTTTTTAGACATATCGTTACGGAAAAAGACGAGAAAGCCCGTTGGATTGCTGCTCGGCTCATGCAGCGGCAAGCTACGTACCTTCAGCAGCAAGAGAGCCGACGCGCTACGGCAGAGTCCGGCTATGAGAAACATCACGACAAAGCCGACCCAAAGGAGTTGTTGTCGCTCGAAAAAGCTCAACAGGGCTCCTCCTAGGCAAAGTGCGAGAAAACTGGTCATCGCAATGGTCTGCGCCCGCCTAGCGAAGTACATGCCTCGTTCGTTGGGGGCGAGTAAGTCAGTGATGAGACTATTCCAGGCAGGAGAGGTGAAATGAGAGAAGGTAAAATACACCGCGACGGCTGCGATGAGCAGCCATGGTCCTTGATCAGGCCAGAGCAACGGCAGCGCAAGAATGGGGATCCAGGAAACTGATTGTCCGACGACGCCCCAAAAAACTTGAGAAACACGGTTGGGGAACCAGTGGGAAAGTTTGACGGAAATCAACTGAGCCCATGTGCCTAAAAGTTGGGGAATGGCGGAGAGGAGACTTTAATTGGAATGGCGTTGCGTGAAGGAGCAGGGCGAAGGCCTGAAGATACTGCTCACCTCCGCCTTGGGCGACGGCTTGGAACAGCCCATCACGAATGCCGAAGCGCCGACCGGATTCGTGTGGGTCTATGGAAACAGGATGGTTGCCGGAAATCTCTCCTGAATGCGACGATGCTGATTGGACCGTCATAATCCGAAAGCCGAGAGCAGTCTACCATAGAACAGAAGGGCACAGATTCTTTTGATGATGGCGGCAGTAATTGCCCCTTGCGATGTCTCTCAGTATGATATCTTCCATGGCTGATGATCCACGGCTGAAAACCATTGAGGCTGGTTCGACATTCACGCCGGATATTCCTGAAATCTCATCTTTGAGATAGTACCCCCTTGAAAGAACCGGCACAGTTTGCCGTGCAATGGTACCTTTTGTTTCAGGATGATAAATCTGTGCGGTCAGTTGATGAAGAAAGGGACTCATGGGAGAGCGCGTTCGGATTACAGACTCTGAAAAGTTGAGTTTGCTGTACGAGCGATTTCGGGATGTCTGTTTGGTTGAAAAGGAGGTTTGGAAGGAAATCTTTATGCCTCGCGATATAGCGCAGGGGCCGGTTCGTACGAATATCCAAGATCGGTATGAGGTTGAGATTGACGATCCAGAGATCGAGGCTGCTCTTGATGCGAATATTGCGCTGGGGACGACCGCCCTATGGGCGGCCGTCCAGGAATATCGTCAGCACATCGCGTTCTACCGAATGGGGTGATGTTCGTCAGACCGGTAGTCGCTGCAATGCCGCGATTCGCTCCTCGATGGGGGGATGAGTGGCAAAGAGATGCATGAATCCGGATGTCTTGCCCGAGATTTTAAAGGTTGCCAGGGGATCTTGCGTGCCATATTCAGGCTGCGCTCTGGTGACCCACCGATTGATCCCTTCCAAGGCTGAGATCATGGCGCCCTTGCCGTAAACCTTCGCGGCAAATGCGTCTGCGCCGAATTCCCGGCGGCGAGAATGCCAACTGACAACCAGCATGGCAAGAAAGGACAAAACGACTTGTAAGAAGATATACACAACAAAGGCCAGGAACGGATTCCCTGCGCTACCTTCCTCTCGGTCTCCTTGGGATTGTCCAACCAGCTGCGCCAAGAAGTTGCTGATGTAGTAGACAAATGTGTTCATCAACCCAGCTAACACGGTCGTCGTAAACATATCTCCGTTATAGACGTGCCCCATCTCGTGAGCGAGCACCGCCTTGACTTCGTCTTCTTTGAGGTTCTGCAGCAAGCCGGTAGAAACAGCCACCATCGAATTGTTCTTGCTCGGGCCGGTGGCAAACGCATTAGGATCCGGCGATTCATATACCCAGACTTCCGGCATGGTGATGTGAAGCCGTTGAGCAATCTCTTGGACCGACCCATAAATGACATGCTCTGCATGCGACCGGGGCTGAGTGATTTGCTCGCAAGTCAGCATCGCGCGGGCCATCTGCTTGGAGAATGCCAAGCTGATGAACGCGCCCCCGAACCCGATCACCAACGACCAGACCAATAGCTGCTGATTGAAGGCTCCTCGCACATCGATTCCGAATGCGGGTAAGACGACGTTGATCAACAGATTGGCCGTAAACGACAGCGTGATATAGATGAGAAAGTTTGCAATCAGAAACAGGCCAATACCTTTAAGCCACTTCATTGAAGTCCTCCTTCGCGATAAGCTTTCGCCTACGCATTCCAGCCAAAGACGGAACAGGCCTTATTATACACAAACTGTTCTTAAGAGTTGCACATGCAGTGATCATTGCTCCTAAATAAGAACGTGTGGACGAAAGTCAAGATGTCCGAAGCCGCTGAAAGTACGGAGTAAAGTTGACCCCTTTCGGTAATTCCTGTTAGAAAACTCTCATGGAAGTTGGAGGAAAACCTTCCCGCCCCTTCACATAGTGAGCTGGCAGGACCTCGGAGTCTGGAGGACCGTCGTGATCAAATTCTTCTCGACTCAGCTAGGGCGTGTAGTCACGAGATTAGAGATTATGAGAGGATCATGGGGCCAGAGAAGGAGGCCACATGAAGTCCCCGGTTCCTGCCTATCGCCGTCACGATCTCTCCGATGAAACCTGGAAGCGGCTGGAGCCGCATTTGCCGGGGCGCAAAGGCGCCTGGGGCGGCGTGGCCCAGGATAACCGCCTGTTTATCAATGCGGTGTTCTGGATTTTGAGGACCGGTGCGCCCTGGCGCGACCTGCCGCCGGGATATGGCGGATGGAGCAATACGCATCGTCGCTTTATCCGATGGCGCGATGCGGGCATCTGGGAGAAACTTCTTGAGCGTCTGATCGACGAGCCGGATTACGAATGGTTGATGATCGACGCCAGCCATTGCAAAGTCCATCCTCATGCCGCAGGAGCCCGGGGAGGCAATCAGGAGATGAGCCGCACCAAAGGGGGCTCAACACAAAAATACATCTGGCCGTGGATGCGCTTGGTATGCCGGTCCGAGTTATTCTTACACAAGGGACCGCGGCTGATTGCACGCAAGCTTCAAAGCTGATCGAAGGTATTGACGCCGATCAGCTGATCGCCGATCGGGGGTACGATACGGATGCCATCATTGAACAGGCCGCCGCGCAAGGCACGGGCGTTGTTATACCGCCGAAGAAAAATAGAATCGTTCAACGCCCCTACGACGAAGATCTCTACAAGCTGCGCCATCTGGTCGAGAATGCATTCCTTCATCTCAAACGCTGGCGCGGGATCGCCACACGATACGCCAAAAACTCCACGTCCTTCCTAGCCGCCGTTCAAATCAGATGCCTCGCCCTGTGGCTCACAATCTCGTGACTACACTATCTAGCCTCCTTCCGCTTTTTTCGGCAAACGATTGTAGTCTATGCTCGGTTGAGACAAAGGGATGAAAGGATATTGGAAGTCACGTATGGATCGCTCCACGATGACCGTTTCTTCCAAACATGAGCTGCTTCGTGATCTTCTCAAACAAGTCTCACGTCTGTTCTACACGACATTGGTTGTTGTGCCGGCGAATGTTCGTGATCAGGTAGGTTTAGCTTATCTCTTTGCTCGTGCTGCCGATACGATCGCCGATACGGAATTGATCGATCGATCGCGCAGACAGATTTTTCTCAACCGTCTCAGAGACCAATTTGTCGGTGATCAGATCGATTGGGCACAGATCCGTACCATTCAACAGGCCATGGGTCCGCTCCAACAAGATTCAGCTGAACGGATCTTGCTTGAACGGTTGGACGAATGTTTCGGAATTTTTCTGACCTGTTCGCCCGACGATCGACGTCGGATTCAGCGGGTGATGACGACCCTGACTCAAGGAATGGAAATGGATCTGAGCACATTTCCAGGAGCTTCCGTGGCGGATCTCACCGCGATCAAGACGCTCGACGATTTAGATCGCTATACCTATCACGTTGCCGGATGTGTTGGTGAGTTTTGGACTTCCTTGATGTGTGCCCATCGAAAAGCGTTGGGGAACTGGGACACCAAACGGATGTCGGAAGTCGGAGTGCGATTCGGGAAGGGACTGCAACTGACGAATATCGTCAAAGACATTGCCCATGATTTACAAAAGGGGCGTTGTTACATTCCCGAGATGATGCTCACCGAAGCCGGGCTCAAGCCTTCTGATTTATTGGATCAGAACAATCTCCCTCGCTTCAGACCTGTGCTGAAAAAACTCATTCGCTTGGCAGTCGAGCACCTTGATCAGGGTTGGCTCTACACGATGACGATTCCGCGTTATGAAACTCGGTTACGGCTAGCTTGCATGTGGCCGATCCTGTCCGCCGGCGAATCGCTCAAGCTGGTCATGAATTCCGCTGACCTACTGAATTCTGCGGTAAAGGTCAAAATCCCGCGCGTGAAGGTCTATCAGATCATGGCAATGACGACTGGCACGGTTGGTTGCGGATATGCCGGGACCGCCTACTGGGGGCATTTGCGCAAGCAGATCATATGAATTACCGCATCATCTAAAGCGTTTACTTTTTCTAGTTAGGGAAGACTGAATTTTTTCAATTGCGCGCTTGCATGGAAGTCTGGTGGTCAGATGTGCGAGGTGCGTGAGCTCGAGAAGTATCCGGTCTACTCAGTTTTCTTCTGAGGCTCCAGCAACTTGTCGCCTTTCCTGAACACTGCGTAGATCGCCTGTGAGGGACAGGCGTCTAAGCAGAGCCGACAGCTTTCCAGACAGCGCGATGGATCGAATTTGTAGGGAGGCGTTGAGAGCCAGGCGCCGGTGGGGCAAATCGGCACACAGACAGCTTGATGAGTGCAGCGGTCGGGATGGCGGACGAGGTGATCACGAACGACCAACATGGGTTTAACTCCTTCAAAGAGACCTTGCGAGAAGATCTCGAACATGTTCTTATTCGGGAGACTGCTCACTTCCATTCCTTCACGAGTTCTTTGAGCCGTTCTTTGAGTTCAGGAATCTGTTCTAGATTATTGTGAATCGCGCCCAGAATCTTTTCCAGTCTGGCGGTTCTCAACGCTTCTTTGTCTTTCTTTGCTAATCGATCGTACTCCTCATAAGCTGCTTGGTGTGCCGGTTCGAGTTCAGCGCGAGCATCGACGAGGGCCTGTCCGAGTGCCCACGGTTCAGGTGAAAGCGCGGGAGCAACGGTAAAGGTGGCATCGCTACAAACAATCACGACGGCGCCGGGTTTTCCGGTCAACTGAATCACAGCCTGGATCGTTTTGCCTTCGAACGATTTCCAGTCTAGCAACAGCCCTGGAAACCGTTGGACGAAGGCCACCTTTTCCATGTTGGCCTTCCATTTGTCTTCTGTCGGCATCGAAATGATCGCAGAGAAGTCTACGGCTTTTTGATGGGATCCAGTCGTTCCGGCACCGGATGGTCGGGCATGAGCAATCGGGTGACGACCTCGCCCCTCAGAACATGTCGTTCCATAACCTCTGTGACGTCGGCTTCCGTACCGACCCAGTACCACACTCCCTCAGGATAGATCACGACGCTAGGACCCAGCTCGCAATGATCCAAGCAGCCGGCTTTATTGGCGCGAACAAGACCTTTGAGATTCAACCGTTTCGTTTCGCTCTTGAAATGTGCATGAAGTTTTTCCGAGCCTAAGTTTGCACAACAACCGCGCGGGTCGTCTTTGGGACGCTGATTCGTACAGACGAAGATATGGCGTTGAAATGGTGGCATACAGTCTGGCCGCTAAACCGGCATGGTGAGAGTATTGAGCCGTTCCATCAGTAGCGTCACGTCATGGTTGCTTAAGAACGGAGATTGCTGTTGAGTTCCCTTCAAGATAGTCATGATTTCCTGTAACCGCAATGACGCACGTCGAAACTCGTCGCTTTTCGAGAGTTCCGATCCTTGACCAGCACGTAGTTTGTCGAACTCAGCCCGTATATCGCGAAAATCCCGCTGCAGGTTCTTCTGCATTGAACAATGGGCACAATACCATTGTGGGTTTTGATCGGATGATGGAGACAAACGATCGTAGGGTCGCCCGAAAAAATCTTTCCCCAGCGAAAACTTCGTGAGTGGGCCACCAGCGGTTCCACAAGCCTGACACGATTCGATCCAGGCGTCCATCTTCACCTCCATAAACACCGAATTTTCATAACACCGAATTTTCTTATCTTACAATAGGCCTTTTCAGACTGTCCACGGGAAGATGGCGTGGCGGTCAGCCGGCTCACTCCGAGTATCGGAGTATAGAGGTATAATAGCATTGACAATTGCAGCTCCATCGTCGGAAAAGGAAAGCCTTTATGGTCATCGGTGTCCCGAAGGAAATCAAAGATCATGAATATCGTGTCAGTCTTACGCCGGCGGGTGCAGCGACCCTCCGTCAAAGCGGACATGAGGTCTGGCTCGAACCGTCGGCAGGACAGGGTAGCGGATTTAGCGATGACGAGTATCGTATGGCTGGAGCTTCGATTGCCGGTTCAAAGGACGAGGTATTCAAGGAAGCTGATTTGATTCTGAAGGTGAAGGAGCCGTTGCTTTCTGAGTGCCATTTGTTTCGTCCGGGGCAAATCCTGTTCACCTATTTGCATCTCGCCTCGCTGCCGGATGTGACCAAGGCGCTCCTGAGTAACAAGGTCACAGCTATTGCCTATGAAACGACCGAGTCGAAAGACGGCAGTCTTCCGATGCTTAAACCCATGAGTGAAATCGCGGGGCGGATGTCGGTGCAGATCGGTGCCCAATATCTCGAAAAAATCCATGGAGGGCGAGGTGTCCTGTTGGGAGGAGTTCCGGGAGTAGAGCCCGGCAAGGTCGTCGTGCTTGGCGCCGGGATAGTGGGAAGTTCGGCAACTCGCATCGCGGTCGGTATGGGAGCCCAGGTTACTGTGATTAATTTAGATATTGAACGGCTACGGTATCTCGATGATCAGTACCAGGGCCGGATTGTCACGCACGCCGTGAGCCCCGCTACCATTGAGGAGGCTGTGTGTTCAGCCGATCTTGTCATCGGCGCCGTGTTGATCCCCGGAGCCAAGGCGCCTAAGTTGGTGTCCCGGTCGCTGGTTTCACGGATGAAGCCCGGATCGGTGATCGTGGATGTTTCTGTCGATCAGGGCGGTTGTATTGAGACAACGAGACAGACGACACATTCGGAGCCTGTTTACGTCATTGATGGAGTCTTGCACTATTGTGTGGCCAATATGCCAGGAATCGTCCCCCGCACCTCCACCTACGCCCTCACCAACGCGACATTGCCGTATCTGTTACAACTCGCCGGTGACGGTGTGGATCGAGCGATCCGATCTGATCCCGGGCTGGCCAAGGGAGTCAATCTAAGGGATGGGAAGCTTACCCACTTGGGTGTGGCGGAAGCTCACGGGTTGCCTTTTACCCCCATCTTGTAAGACAATCACGCGTCTGTTTTATTCACTTGGTCCTGTCGGGGCGTAGCGCAGCCCGGTAGCGCACTGCGTTCGGGACGCAGGGGTCGGAGGTTCAAATCCTCTCGCCCCGACCATAATTGAACATCCAAATAGACAGTCGAGTGGGTTTGAAGCGGCGAAGCGCCGACAGATAGGAGGAAGAGGGCGCACTTTTCGTGCGCCCGTCAGCGAAGACGCCGGGCCGAAGGCCAAATCCTCTCGCCCCCGACCAAACCAAGCTTGCTCGTACCGCCGGCTATTCATCGTTTTATCGTGACTGTTGCACGCGGATAAACCCCGTCAGTAATCCTCGACTCTCCTCTACCAAACCAAGCTTGCTCGACCCGAAGCCTATTCTTCATAATGGCGACAGGAAAAAACCTGCAGTAATCCCGTTTCTCTACTTAAACCAAGCTGCTTATACCACCGTAATTAAGCATGGGGATAAATCCTTCCAATTACCTTCTACGGCTTACTTGACACTAAGCCTATTGTTCATATTCGATTGTTCATAAAACACCCCGTCACCGGTACGGTTTGGCGCAGAATTGTAAAACACGTGACGCATCCGAAGAGGTGTGAGAATATCCGCTGAACAGACTCATAAGTGGTTGTTTACACTTAAAGAACTTGTGATGCCAGATGACTCAGTCCGTTGATGAATCGCCGGTTCGAGGGCGTGTCCTCGTGGGTGGTCGTGTGCAAGGAGTAGGATTTCGCGCGTTTGCGGCACGAATTGCCACACAGCTTGATCTGGTAGGTGGTGTACGCAATCTCGACGATGGGCGGGTCGAGCTGGACGTGGAGGGGAAAAGAAAAGTGATCGAAATGCTTGTCCATGAATTGAAAACCGGTCCTCCTGCCGCCCATGTCACAAAGATTGAAACGGAGTGGAGTGCCGCGACCGGGCGGTATTCGAACTTCAGCATTTGGTATTAAAAAACGAGGAATCATGAGTCGACCGCATGACGAAGAATCCGAGTTGAGCGAAGCTCGAAGGCAAACCGTCGACGACATGGACGCCTCAGAACCAGCCAGCGCAACCGATCAGGGAGAACGGGAAACGGGTCGATCGGAAGGTCTCGATACTCTGAAGAGTTACTTGCGGGAGGTCCGCCGATCGACCCTGCTGACCTTCAAACAAGAACAGCAGCTTGGTAAGCGGGTCATGGCCGGCGATGAACAAGCGCGGCAGCAGATGATCGAGTCGAATCTGCGGCTTGTCATCAGTATCGGGAAGCGTTACATGCATCGCGGGTTTCCGTTTTCCGACATCGTGGAAGAAGGCAATTTAGGCTTGATCAAAGCCGTCGAAAAATTCAATTACAAGCGGGGGTTCCGGTTCAGCACCTATGCGTCTTGGTGGATCCGGCAGTACATCGAGCGAGCGATCATTAATCAAGGCAAGCTGGTGCGTTTGCCGGTGCACGTGGTCGAGCGTCTCAATCGTTATTTGAACCGTGTCGAACAGTTAGTGCAGGAACTTGGGAGGGAACCAAGGGCGGTCGAAGTGGCCGCCAAGATGAAAACATCGGAGGAGGAGGTATTAGATCTGAAGCAATTAGTGCGCACCACCTGTTCGCTCGATAGTCCGCTCAACGACCGCACTGATACCTTTCTACGCGATGTGATCGAAGATCCGGTCGGGCTCTCACCCGATGAGACCGCCGACGGGGTTCGGCGGAGGATGGAACTGATGGCCTGGGTGAGGGAGTTGCCTGAGAAAGAACAAACTGTTATTGTGTCACGGTTTGGTCTCGACGGAGATGAAGCGAAGACGCTCGAGGAAATCGGCCGCACCATGGGGCTGACTCGTGAGCGCGTCCGGCAGATCGAGATGGCTGCATTGGTTCGGCTTCGCAACACCATCGAACGAAAAACTATGACACAGGCAGACTTGCTCTAATTCTCGTGACGGCCGTCAACTATCAAGCACTCATTCGAGAAGTGCCGGACTTTCCGAAGCCCGGCATTCTCTTTTATGACATCACCACGCTCCTGAAAAATCCTGCCGCGGTGCAGAGCCTGGCCGATCAATTGACGACTCGGTATCAGGATCGAAGGATCGCCAAGGTTGTAGGGATTGAGTCCCGGGGGTTTATCTTCGGCGGGATTCTCGCGGCGCGTCTCGGAGCCGGATTTGTCCCCGTTCGCAAGCCTGGAAAACTTCCGGCTGATTGTTATGAAGTGAAGTATAGTCTTGAATACGGACATAACAGCCTCGCCGTGCACCGCGATGCGATCGAAATCGGCGAGCATGTGTTGGTTGTCGACGACCTCTTGGCGACCGGAGGAACGGCAGAAGCGACGGTCCATCTCGTTCGTCAGCTTGGTGGCACGATTGTCGGTCTCGATTTTCTGGTGGAGCTGAAGAGTTTGAAAGGACGAGACAAGCTCACCGGCTATGATGTCCATTCGACCATCACCTATCCCTAGGGTTTGAGGCATTCTCCACGCCTCTTGTTCAAGTGGCACAGGGCGTGATATAGAAACCGAAATTTTGATCTTCCAACCACTTCTTTCTTCTATTTTTTGGGCGGACTTTCTATGGCAATGAAAACGCAGGCGAAGAAAAAGGGCGAGACAAAGACGAAATCTGCAACAACTGAGGTCAAGAAACCTGAGCCGGCGATCACGGGGTCGGCTGCCGCGCTTAAGGCGACGTCCGAGGTCGAAATAGAGGTGCCGGTTCGGCCGAAGGAGACGGCAAAAGAGCGGGAAGTACGGGAACGGCGGCAGGAAGTGCTTCACAAGATGCTCGTCGGCAAACGTCAAGAGATTATTAGGGAGATCGAAGAGAGTCTAGGGCAGTCCTTGACCGAAGATCAGCAGCGGCGTCTGGAGTCGGCGCGTGATGTCGGCGACCAAGCCTTAATGGATCTGGAGCGCGAACTCGGTATTTCTTTGATGGAGATGCGTAACCGCCGACGGCAGTCGATTGATGAAGCCCTTACCCGGCTACACGAAGGGACTTATGGGGTTTGTGCGGAATGTGGGGTCGAGATCAGCGAAAAGCGTCTCCAGGCGGTCCCTTTCGCCAAGCTATGCGTGGAGTGCCAATCGCGCGCGGAATTGCTGGAAAAAATCGAGCGCGAAGAAGAGCGCGAGTAACTCCAAAGATTTCTTCCCACGGCACCGGCCTTGTCCTTTTCCCATCATGAATGCGCCGACCTCAGAACGAGCGGTGATCCTTGCCAGCGGCGGGTTGGACTCCACTGTGACGGCGGCTGTCGCCCGTCGTGACGGATACGTGCTGCATCTCCTCACCATCGCATACCAACAACGTCATGCTATAGAGGTTGAGCGGTCGAGGCAGGTCGCGACGGCTCTGGGAGCTCACCAACATGTCGTGATAAACGTCGATTTGAGGACGATCGGTGGATCGGCCTTGACCGACGAGATATCGGTGCCGAAGCAGCGGACTGAATCTGAACGGAATCAGGAAGTGCCCGTTACCTATGTGCCGGGGCGAAACCTGATTTTTCTATCTCTGGCTGCCGCTTACGCGGAAGCGGTGGAGGCCTCGATCCTCTATTTCGGCGCCAATGTGATCGACTACTCCGGTTATCCCGACTGCCGCCCAGGATTCATTAAGGCCGTGGAAACAGCACTGCAAGAGGGAACAAAGGCAGGCATGCTGGGTAAGGGTATTGAAATTCGAACACCGCTGCTCCAGATGACGAAGGCAGAGATTATAAGACTCGGCCTGGCACTGAACGTTCCCTTTCATCTCACGCATAGTTGTTATGACCCGATTGGGCCGATTGCCTGTGGACAGTGCGACAGCTGTCTGATCCGGAAGCGAGGATTTGCGGAGGCAGGAGTTGTAGATCCGATCCAGTATGCGGTATGTTGATCAACCAGTCGGACCTGGAAAACGATCACGCTCTATGAAGACATCACGTATGCTGTGGGTAGGCCTCACTGTGCTGGTTTTCGGTGCCATACCAGCATGCGGTCAAAATGGGGTGGAACCAAAAGGAACGGGAACCATGGCTTCTGCTCCACCGGAGTTACGGGAAGGAGAACAGAAATTCAACGCCAACTGTTCAATCTGCCACGGGATCGGTGGGGTCGGAACCACTCACGGTCCACCGTTTCTCCACAAAGTTTATGAGCCGAATCATCATGGCGATGCGGCGTTTCAACGGGCGGCAGCCAATGGGGTAAAGGCTCACCATTGGCAATTCGGCGATATGCCGAAAATCGAGACGGTTAAACCGGACGATGTGGATCAGATCGTACAATACGTCCGCTGGCTTCAGAAACAAGCGGGTATTTTTTGAACGTTGATATCTTTCCCTCTTCCCTTTTCCCGATTGTCTGATTTACGCAGTGAATCTGTCTGATCAGTTATGAACACGCTCATCAGTCAAGAATGAAAATGCATGATTGTTTCGCTCGTTATATTTCGCAATCACATTGTCCCCTAGGTCCGGTTTCAGCATGATGTCTCTCCTTTCCGTATTCTTGTCGACATGGAGAGTGACGACTTCGCCCGTTTCTCGATCTTTTACCGATACGTTCCACGACTGTGAGGACTTTTCGTCGACATTCATCACCTTGCCTTTGATGATCTTGCCTGGCTGTACGTCGGGCTTGTCATAGACCGTTCTGTCCGTGCCGGAAAGGGCGAGTGTAGATAAGCTCATACCGAACACCATGGTCAAAAGCATCAGTCCTATAGCCTTTGGAATCGGATACATAATCGGACCCTCCTTGTGTGAAATTACAGTCTCTCAATCATAAGGATATTCGATGCTATGAGACTTCGAAGCTGGAAGCTTCACTAGTTTCTGAGAGTCGGTAGGAATGAATTGTGGGTGCCATCCTACTAGGGAAGTAACCAGTGCTCCTCCCCGCTAACCGCTTCACTTTCCGATCGGAAGCCAGTCACCTTGAAGTCACCGAAGAGGAGGAGGTCGAACAAAACCATAGGTAGAGCATGTGGGCGCGTTTAGGTGCAATAGCCTCTTGTCATCGTCGCGTGGGCATCCATTTCTTCGCCCGGGCTTCCGCTTCGGCAATCTGTCCTGGCGTCATCCGTACGGCAACCGCCTCGCGAGATTCTGCGGCACGTTTTTCACCATAGGCGACAGAAAGGTTGTACCACATGTGGGCTTCAATAAGGCTCTGAGGCACGGCGCGCCCTCGCTCATACATCATTCCCAGCTTCGCAAAAGCCAATGCATTTCGTTGCGCTGCGGCCTTTTGAAACCAGAACAACGCCATATGATCGCTGTACGGTGCGCCTCGTCCAAGAGAATAAAGAGTTCCAAGGTTGACCTGTGCGCCTGCGTGCCCCTGGTCAGCGGCTTTTTTAAACCAATCCTTTGCCTCAAGATAGTTTTGTGGAAGCTCTCGTCCTTCGCTATACAGCAACCCCAATTCATTTTGAGCGTTAGAATCTCCGGCCTGAGCTCGTTTCAAAACTTCGCTTACGGCTGGTCCAGCAATGAGAGGTTGTGGCAAACGAGGATTGGGAGCGGCGCAACCTGACGCGAAAAAGGATACCAGGAGCAATCCTATGAGATTCACACAATAGTAGAGTGGCAGCCGGTGAGCCATTCTGAACGATTGAGAGCGTGACGGATATCTGCTGGCCGGTCAGCGAACTATAGGCAAATATCCTACGCAGCGGGAGGGCGCGACTTCAAGCACGAATTGTCATAGCGGAGCGGATTGATGGAACTCTTATGAATATTACGGTCTCCAAGGCTCGCGCGTGGCTAATCGAGATTGCCGACAGATGAGAAGCTTCAAGAAATACATTTCGGTTGTGCTTCAATACAGAGGGTACGCTGAGGGATCATGGGCTATTCTTGATCTGAATTGTGGGGCTTGAGCTTCCAGTTTCTTGCGAGAAATTGCGCCTGTGCGATTTGGGTCGGTGTCATGTGCGTTGCCAGACGATCTCGCCATTTTGCTCCCTCTTCATGGCCGTTAGCCGCCGCCAAGTTATACCACTGGTAGGCTTGGACGACATCCTTGGGAACTCCCCGTGCCTTTGCATAATATGTAGCGATCATGAACATCGCGGGCCCATGCCCTCGGTCCGCGGCAAGGCGGCACCACCGTAGAGCTTCTTGATAATCCTGAGGCATTCCACGGCCGATGTCCGATAGCACGCAGAGCCGATAGAATGCCCCGACATGTCGTTGGGTGGCCGCCATGCGGTACCACCGAACGGCTTCCCTGTGGTCTTTCGGCAAAGCGTTCTCAAATCGCATGCCAAGATTGTACTGATCTTCGGCGCTTCCTTGTTCTGCGGCTGACTGTAACTCGTCGATCCGTGATATCGTGTCCCGCACGTCGACATAAGGAGATTTTGGTGGATCGATGCATGCCGGTAGGGTGCAGAGGATAGTCATCATGATGAAATTTCGCAAGCAGCCCCCCATACTTTCTTCTCCTTCGAAATGATTCTGCGCTGCTGTTTTGGTGGTTTACATCCGACAAGCAGCGGATGGAGGGGCTACTCTAGCACATTTCGCTCGCTAGAAAGCTATCAAGCGAAGCACGGTCACAATCTTGTTCACGCCTGTTGCTTTCACTGATCGAGAAAAGATATCTGTTAGATATGGCACCGAGGTGAAATCTTGATTCTTGTTACTGCGCGGAACATCATGAGACGTGGCCTCCTTGTGGGAATCCTCTTCTTTCTG
Organism: Nitrospira sp.; assembly: GCA_030123625.1. Taxonomy (NCBI): domain Bacteria; kingdom Pseudomonadati; phylum Nitrospirota; class Nitrospiria; order Nitrospirales; family Nitrospiraceae; genus Nitrospira; species Nitrospira sp. The sequence goes on along the minus strand of CP126121.1, from coordinate 4,483,777 downwards.
CCTGCACTATCGACTCAGGCACAGCGAGAGTTTTCCCCCATCTCGGTCGAGAAAGGAGTGCTCCTGGTAGCGAGTCCTGTGCTGAGTGATCCAAACTTCCATCAAACCGTCCTGCTCATTATCGAACATGGACGAGGCGGGACAGTGGGTCTCATTCTGAACCGCCCCACAAACGTGCTCTTGTCCGAAGCCTTGCCGGATTTTACTGTATTGAAGCGAACCAACCACCGATTATTTGCCGGTGGGCCGGTCGAGCAAACGCAGCTCGTTCTGTTGTTCCGGCTCACGCAGCTCTTGCCCGATACGCGCCAGATCGTGGCAGGAGTCTATGTGGGCACACCGCGCGTCCTGGAACGCATCATGACTCAGCCGAAAACGACCGAGACGTTTCGAGCTTTTGCGGGATTTGCCGGATGGGCACCGGGACAGCTCGAACATGAAATGCTTGAAGGAGCATGGGGCGTCTTACCGTCGGATACGTTTAATATCTTCGATAAAGATCCGGCTATGCTCTGGCCTGATTGCATCAGCCGTCTGCAGGCTCCCAAGTCCATTTCCCATCCTTCTTCAGATTATCTAGTGAATTCCGTTCGAGATTAGTTGAGTTTGTCGAATCTATTTTCGGCAATCCCGCGAACCATCAACATAACCACTCGATCGATGCATCTACGAAACATCTTCAATAATATGGAATGAATATCGAATCTGCACTGCTCCTCCTCTCTCTTTTGGAGATGGAGCTCAATTATCGACAGGACTCTGAACCATCCACACATTCCCTCTTCGGCCGGAGTATCTACATGTTAACCTCTCGGGAGAGTCCCCATTCATACAGCGTTCTTGAGCAGATACTTGAAACTCGTGCCTATTAAATATTACAAAAGACTGAACTCTATCTGACATGAAAAAATGATGGGTCGATGGTTTGGTGTTTAGAGACGTTTACTTGGCTCGCTTCACAAAGTTTCTGTCCCATACCGAGAGATGAACGACATGTGAATCAACATGTAAGACCGCACAGATTCTACTAACGTTCCATCCAAACAGGGATTGCTCTAAAATCACAGAACTCCCAGGGAATGAGAGCTTACAAGGGAGGTAGAGAATGGGTCAAGCCGTCCATGCATCCGGAACCGCAGCGCTTCGCGCCAAGCTGCGAGACACATGGCTGCGTGATCTCGTCGTCCACTATCGGGACATCAAGCGCAGGGTCATGCGGCGCTCTGAGGGCGAGACTTTCCTGTTGCGCCGATATGCTCGGATCCACGGCAAACCGCTCAATTTGGCAAATCCCCAGACCTTTACGGAAAAGCTGTTCTGGCGCATGATAACCTGGAATCGAGGCGACATGCCTGCGCGGTTTCGACAGCTGGCCGATAAGTATGCGGTGCGAGCACATGTGGCGAAGACGGCGGGGGAGGAATATCTCACCACGCTCTTATGGCATGGGAACGATCCGCGCGCGATCCCCTTCGACCGACTGCCGACCGAGTACGTGATCAAACCGAATCACGCCAGCGGGGAAGTGCTCATTGTCCGAGGCGAGGTAAATCGCGAGGAAATCATCCGTCAAGTATCGGGTTGGTTGGCCAAAGATTACTATTGGCAGGCCCGTGAGTATCAATATTATGGGATTAAACGCAGAATTCTGATTGAGGAGTATCTGAGCCAGGAAGATGGTAGTCCACCTTTCGACTATAAATTCTACTGCTTCAATGGTAGACCGGAGGCCATTCTTGTTCGCAATCATACGCATGACATTTCTCCCTTCTTTGATACGGCATGGAATCTCCTTGATCTCTCCTGTGAGGAGGGTACAGCACGGCCATGGGTACCAAAGCCGGAGAATCTTGACGAGATGCTTGAACTCGCCACGAAACTGTCGGTGGGGTCAGGATATGTCCGAGTGGATATCTATAACCTGAAGCGGCACATCTATTTTAGCGAATTAACCTTCACGCCTGCCGGAGGGATTCTAAAATTTAGTCCTAACGATTGGGATTTGAAATTAGGGGAGAAGTGGGACTTGACACTGGACAGCCGAGAGCCGAAGCTCCTGGTTCGCGAGTGAGTTACCGTAGAGTGTTGATAATATCTCGTCCGGGCGGACGTTTTTCTACATTTCGGATGAAGACCTTTCTATTTGAACCGATCGGCCCGTCCTTTCTCTTTTGATTCATCTCCATAGGGTTGCAGCTCTTGGCGATCCCTTTTATGCGACACGAAACACCTGCCAATGGGCGCCAGTGATAGATCCAGAAGGCCCTATACATATTTAGGTATGATTGGCCTCATCAAGAAGAGGGCGATTATGTTGCACTTGACACTGACCAAGTAACCTGTCATACTGGCCTCATTGAATGGAGGCCATATGAAACCGCTCACCACGCAACCAGCCATCACACTCGGTCAGTTGATGAAGCAGTTCTCGACTGAAGAGGCCTGCAAGGAACACTTGAAGAACCTTCGCTGGCCGAATGGCGTGGCATGTCCTCGTTGTGGAAATAAGAAAGTCTATGAGCTGAAAAAGCGCCCGTTTCACTGGGTATGCAAGGCAAAGGATTGTGGGGGGCCCAACGGGTACCGATTCTCAGTCATTGCAAAGACCATCTTTGATAATACCAACTATCCCCTTACCACCTGGTTTCAGGTGATCTATCTGATGATGACCAGCAAGAAGGGGATCAGCGCCTTGCAGATCCATCGGCAAATCGGAACCGGAGACTACCGAACCGCTTGGTATATGTGCCATCGCATCCGAGCGGCGATGCAAGATGGTGGATTTGCAAAGCTCATGGGTGAAGTGGAGGTTGACGAAACCTATATTGGCGGCAAGTTCAAGAATAAGCACATTTCGGTAAGACGAAAGGGAAACCCTGGTGGACATGGAACACAGGGCAAGGTGGCCGTCATTGGTGCTATCGCTCGCAAAGGCAACGTGGTTGCTCAGATCATTGAGCAAGTAAACGCTGAAACCTTGCAAGGCTTTGTGCGGCAAACAGTCGGAGAAAATGTCTCTCTGGTCGCCACGGATGAGCATAGCGGCTATCGTAAGCTGAAACATATGGGCATCCCTCATGAATCCGTCAGCCATGCCAAGGGCGAATATGTGCGCGGGAATGTTCATACAGCGAACCTGGATAGCTTTTGGAGCCTCTTGAAGCGTGGCGTCATTGGCACCTATCACAAGGTGAGCAAAGACTATTTGCCGTTGTACCTGGCCGAATTCAGCTACCGCCACAATAACCGAGAGAATCCGAACGTGTTCAACGATGTCATAGCAGAATGCTGAGCACGCCAGCAGTGAAGCGTGCCAGCATGAAGTATCAGCCGAGGAATGTGCAGCTAGTATTGCCTTTCGTGAATAAATGAGCCAGCAATTAGCATTCAATCTTGCTGGCATGTCAGTAGGTTTAATAGCTGCTCTTTGTTTTTGCATTGGCAGTGTTCTGTTATCGGTCGAAGATATAGCGGACTTGGCCACATCTAAATGGGGATTCAATAGCGCTGTGGTCCATTCATTAGCCGCTCAACGAGGACTTTCCGTAACTGGTGCGCTGCTGCTGCTAATTTCGTTTGGTCTGCAAGTGCTGGGAGCTGTAGCATCCTCAACCAATCCTGCAGACCTTCCTCAAGCGCTATTACTCTTGAGTGATTATCTTCTTCTAGCGCTTGTTCTATCAGGACTGTTAGCCTGCGGGATTTTTGGATGGATATATACAAGAACAAAAGGAAAAGCGCTCCAATTGCTAAACAAACAAGAAAAGTAACCATCATGGAGTACCTATGCCCAAAGCTAAACCAGTTTCTCTATATCCGTTGACCTTTGATGAGGCTCTAACCATGTTGCTCAAAGCACCAGCGAAACCACAGAAGAAAAAGCCAAAAGGTAATAAATAGAGCTATGGATCATTCTTGGCTAACTCTTCTAAAAACTTATGTAGTTCATTAGTCCGCACGGATAGATTTGTGTAATAGCCTTGTTCTCCATAGAGAAAATGTCTCAGTGTTACGGCTCCATCTTGGATGGAATAGTGCTTTACTGGATATTCCAATCTCTCCGGATTAATAGCAGGCGGGCGAACTCCGAAAAGCGTTATCTTGGAAGCAATATCACCTGCTACCCAATTAAGTATCTGTATCTCATCGCCTCTAATGATTGTATAGTCAGGCGCTAGCCCACTCATTTTTTCAGCGCGGCGAGCTAGGCCACCTCCACGGGCGTGCGATTCTGTATAGGCTTTAATAGCAGCATCGCGCAAGAGTATGAATTCAGACTGAGGCTTCGGTGCTTCATTCTCTCCAAGAAACCATCGCTTATACCAAGATGATCCATCCACCGCGCTTAATTGCTTCTGAGAGGCAATTGAAACGATGCAAATTGCAATCACAATCAGGCAAATTGCTATAACGGCTAGCGGTCTATTACCTGGCTCGTATAGCCAGGCATATGAACCCAATCCTCCTAGCATGGCAACAAACGCAGTCTTGAGTCCAAGCAACTCAAAAAGGTCGCGCACGTCGTTGAAATCTCGCAATCTAGCCCAGGCCCACTTAACCCCCTGCTTAATGCGATCCTGCATCCCTCACCCCCATAGAAGAGGGCGCTAGAATACGGGCGGACTATGCTAGGTGTCAAGATTAACATAATCGCCCTCGATTTGCGCGGTCTTCGATCTGGTTCGGAAGGTGGCGAAAACCGACATGCCAGTGTTGATTACCGGCGAAACCGGTACGGGCAAGGAACTCACTGCCCAAGCGATTCATGATCGCAGCCTGCGGAGGCAAGGCCCCTCTGTGCCGATTAATTGCGCCGCCATCCCTGAAACGTTGTTGGAGTCGGAACTCTTCGGACATGAACGGGGAGCCTTTACCGGGGCGGTCCAGCAAAAGAAAGGGAAGATCGAAGCGGCGGCGGGCGGCACCCTGTTTCTCGATGAAGTCGGCGATCTGCTTCCGCCGCTGCAAGTCAAGCTGCTCCGTTTTTTGCAGGAGGGCACGTTTGAGCGACTCGGCGGACAGCAGACTCTCCGCGTCGATGCGCGCGTGATCGCAGCAACCAACGTCGATCTCAAGGCGGCCATCGACAAGAACCTGTTTCGAGAGGATCTCTATTATCGATTGGAGGTGATGCACATTCATCTTCCTCCGCTTCGGGAGCGAGGGGAGGACACCTCGCTCATGGCCATGATATTTCTCAGGCGAACTGCAGCCTTCTATCGGAAGCCGATACGGGGCTATACCTCCGAGGCCATCAAAGCGATTCAGTCCTATGCCTGGCCCGGCAACGTGCGGGAGCTCAGCAATAAGGTCAGACGAGCCGTGGTTATGGCGGAAGGCGAGGAAATTACGCCTCGCGACTTGGATTTAACCTACGACATGCTCCAACCTGAAGACTCTCTCGATTCCTTACGGGCTGCGCACCGCCGGATTGAAGTAGAACTGATCATCAAGGCGATCAGCATGCATCGAGGGAATTTGACCCGTGTGGCGCGCGAGCTGGAAGTGAGTCGAACGACCTTGTACAGAAAACTTCGGGCATACAACCTTGAAAAACTCGTGCTTCCGGCGGCCGACTCTTGCGCGACCATGTCCAATCACGCGGAGTCATAGGCGACCCCCTGATGTGGTGAGCGAGTTCAGGGAATACGAACCGGCGTGCTGCGTTCTAGATCTGTACAACAGGAACGTGGTGTAGAGGCACTGGTTCGCACCGAAACGCGTCCTTCCTCGTGAAATCTCTTCAAGACTAGCCGATCTTCTTCACCTGCGTATTTGTGTACCGAAGGTCGAGAATTGTGAAACGATCCAACGTTCTGTCAAGGGAGCCATTCAGCTCCGTCCATTTGTAGAACAACACAAAATAATTCCGCGATTCTTCTACAGGTAAGAATACTTGCGCCATGTGCGAAATAGTCCTAATTAAGTCAATGAGTTACGCATGCATTCATCTGGAGCCGTGGAAGCCGAGTCTACCGTTCGGACATGAGTAGCTCCGCAGCCGACTGTAACGTAATAGAACAATCGACCTCATTCTTTCCGTAATCGGCCCTAGTCATTCCACTAAGCCTTAGAAGATCAAGCACTTACTCCTAGGCATTTGGATTGCTCGTAGCTGACCTAACAACGTTAAACGTTATGCGCGGTGTGCAGCGATCAGACACAGTCGGGTAATCAATGAATTAATTATTCCGAAGTTTTATAGGGTAAGTGCAAATATATTTTCCATGAGAGAAGCGGTCTACGCTCACAGAATTCAGGGCTCGTGGGGGTTCGACGAGTTGCGGTTCGGCAGCCACGCATGGCTGCGGGTGTTGGCATGGCGCATCGTGAACCGAATGAGGAGAACGATCACTTACGCAACCGTCAATTCGAAGAGCAAATCCAAGATCAGGTTCCTGCTCTGCATGTGCACGTCCATGTGGTGCTGTGGGACGAATCGCCGGAGGCCGGGGTGAGGGGAAATGAGACTTGTAGAGGTTAAGAAACGAGAGATCAGAAAAGAATTATGCGAAGGGAGGTGAACAGCAATCGCTGTGCGAAGGTCGGTGTGTGTGCTTCGACATTTTTCTAACCGTTTAATGTTTAGGAGGATGCAATGAAGAAAGTGATGATCACGACGGCAGCAGTGGCATTGGCCTTCGGTCTGTCGCCCTTCGCGAATGCCCAACAACGTAGCCCGGTACCGGTAGTACCACAAAGCCCACCTATTAGCAAAAATATTGACGTCACCAAAAATATTGACGTCACAAAGACGAAGGACAGCCACGACGACAAGACCGTCTACAAAGGAAAGGCCGAGAACGAGGGTGCCTTTGGGGCGGCGGCCAACAACCATTCGACGGCCTATACCAGACTGGATGTGGCTCTGAACAACGCGTTCAACACGACCAAAATCGTCAATGCCACCAAGCTTGATGGCTATGTGTCGGGTAACCACATCGACAACGTCGGCAATCGCGGCGGCGACGCCTATTCCTTCAGCCCTGGGGGGTATGGTGGAGATGGCGGGAAGGCCAAAGCTGATGCGCATTCTGGGAAAGCCTATTCCTATGGTGGGGATGGTGGTTATGCCAAAGGTGGCCATGGCGGCGCTGCCACTGCCGGAGGCGGCAATACTTCCAACGGCACCAATGGTGGCCCGTCCAACGGCGGCACTGCGACTGATGGCAATGCCAATGGCAGCCCCAATAACGGTAGCGCCCGGGATGGCGATTGGGAGGCTGGTAATGCAACAGGCGGTCATGGTGGTGCGGCAACCGGTGGGAACGGCGGGGCAGGTGGAACTGCCACCAGCGGAACGTCAACTGCAACTGCGACTGGTGGACACGGTGGAGATGGCGGTCGTGGAGGGGATACATACGGCGGAAGCGCCGGGACCTTCAATGCCTCGAATACGCTTTCTGGATTTAGCGGCGCCGCCGGTGTGACTGTAGCCATTCAGAACACTGGGATCGCGGCCCTTCAGCAGGTCGGTGTCACCACGATGGCGAACGTCACGGTTCACTAAGCAAAATCCGGCTGGAGGAGCCGGAGGCTCCTCCAGCCCGCTGGATCAGTTCCGATTCAGAGAGGGCATTATGCGAATGTATTTTTCAATGGTGATGAGCATCCTCGGGGTTTTCGCAGGCATGGCGCATGCCGGCTCGCCGGAAACGACGAAGATCACGTCCTGGGGCAATCCTATTCCCTTGGCTGAGTTGGACACCCAACGGGGAGGAACGGATACCGGCCCGGTCACGATCAATGCGAATTTCCTGAACGCTAAGCTGAACCACAATGCCGCCATAGACAACGTGACCGGCAATAACACGATCAATGGCAACGCGTTTGCCGGAGCGAGTGGATTGCCGATCGTCATCCAGAATTCCGGCAACAACGTGATCATTCAGAGCGGTACCGTTCTGAACCTCACGATGAAATAGACGGCGATGTCGACGAAACAGATCGTCGAATACATGGTTGCGGTGATGCTGTCGATCGCGACAGCGGCAACGGTGGAGGTGACTCCGGGCGTGGGGAGCCGGATGCTCCTTCAAATCTGGAGTATGCGCGAACTGAAGGTCCGATCCGTCATCCTTCAGAAGTATGACTATAGTTGTGGTTCGGCCGCCGTTGCCACCCTTTTAACGTATCACTACGATCATCCTCTTACTGAAGAGACGGCGTTCCGCACGATGTTCGACCATGGCAACCAGGAAAAAATCCAGAAGGAAGGGTTTTCATTCCTGGACATGAAGCGATTCTTAGAGGCCCAGGGCTATCCCGCTGACGGCTTTCAAGTCTCGTTGGATGAAGTAATGAAGGCCGGCATTCCGGCGATCGTGCTGATGGTGGATAAGGGGTATCACCATTTTGTGGTGGTGAAAGGCATGCGGGGCGATAAGGTGCTGCTCGGCGATCCGGCAGTCGGATTACGTGTCGTGCCGCGCGAGCAGTTTGAAGCCTCATGGCCCAGCCGGGTCGTGTTTGTCATTCATGATTTTCCGACGCGTGGGGAATTCAATACAGCCCGTGATTGGAGCGTCCGTCCGATGTCCCCACTCGGTCGGCCGCTCAGCCCCGACACATTGAACAACATCGTCCTGTTTCGCCCGGGGGGGAGGGATTTCTGATGCGCCTCTTATTGAGATCGATTCGCCGGATGGTTGTGTTCCTGATTTTCCTGGGCGTGCAATCGATGAGTCCAGTCATGGCCTATGAGAGCATTGAGGACTTTACGCTCCGGACGCCGGTGAGCGAAGAAATCTTGGATGGTATGCGGGGTGGATTTCAGCATCACCCGGATGGTCCCATGATGTCATTTGGAATCGAGCGGAGCGTGTTTCTCAATGATAAACTGATCACTTCGACCGTACTGAATATTCCAGACTTGTCGCGGTTGGCCGACAAGGCGGGCGATGCCTTCACGCTCATCCACCATGGAGGCGGTAATTCAGTCCCTCATAACCTGTCCTCGCTTCCGCCATTGACCACCGTCATTCAAAATTCACTGGACAATCAAGCCATTCAGAGCCACACCGTCATCAATGCCACGGTGTCGGCACTGACGTGGGCCCGAGCGCTCGACCTCGGAAACGCGCTTTCACAGGCCAGCATAGAGGCGATCCGACATTGAAGGCGAAGTGTTGAGAGCTGTGAGACAAGCTTATAGAATTTTCTGGCTCGCCTTCGCTCTTGGACTCATCGGAAACCTAGCTCCCTACGAGGGTAATGCAGCTCGGTCTGAGACCTCCGACAATCATGTTGATCGCTTAAATCTCAGCCAATCCACGAATCTTCAAGCGCCGCGCTCTCGATGGTCGGCCGATACGCCGCAATATATCGCCGCAAACGAACAGACCGCCCAGGCAGCTGAGCCTCAACCCCGCGAGCAGGATGAGCCCGACGCGCGAAAGCGTTCTTCAGAACGTCAGCAACCTGCCGGTCCGGTCGGCGTCGCTCCGGCTAGTCCACAAGAGATTCTTCCTTCATGGATGACTCGCACCTTCGATTTGCCTGGTGCCGGGGTGCTGACGCCCAAGGGCACGCTTATCGTGGAGCCGTATCTCCAGTTCCCCATCTGAGTAGTAATCGTGTGACGTTGACCGGGTTCACCATCGTTCCGGCCTTAACGGCCGGATTCATCAATATCCAAGGTATAAGCCGGGACATTTATACCGCAGCACTGGTCGGTCGCTACGGATTGACGAATCGGATGGAGGTTGAGGTGCGTGTGCCCTTTCTGTATCGGGAGGACTCGATCACGCAGCGACCCATTGCCACCCCATCGCAGGCTGATACCATCTCGACCTTCAACGGTTCGGGTCTCGGAGATGTTGAAACAACAGGTCGATTTCAGCTCAATCAAGGGGGGGCGGATAAACCGTATTTCATCGGGTTCACACGATTCAAGAGTGTCAGCGGGAGGGGCCCATTCGAAGTGCCGAGAGACCCGGTGACAGGGGTGCAGACAGAATTACCGACCGGGTCGGGGTTTTACATTTTTCAACCTGGCCTGACCATGCTGTACCCGAGCGATCCGGTCGTCATCTTCAGCAGTGTGAGTTTTATTTATAATATGCCTCGCGATGTCGGCGGCAATGTCGGACGTGTCGATCCTGGAAGCGGCGGCAATGCCAATGTGGGGCTCGGCGTATCGCTGAATGAGAAATTATCGTTGACGCTGGCATATGACCATACCGTCTTTTCGAAACCCACGTCTGCCTCCAACCTGCTCCTCACCACCACGCCGCAAGTCATTCAAATCGGAGTCTTGCTCATCGGCGGCTCCTATCGATGGAGTGATCGCAGCTTTATCAACTTCGTCGTCGGAATCGGCGCGACACGTGAAGCGCCCGACCTCCAAGTGACGCTCCGGATCCCGACGGCTTTCCCGTTGTCCTCTTGGTGGAAAAAGTGATCATGCGGCGTTGCGATCTGTCCAATCTGCCGTCTCCTCTAAAGCGCTTCACCTGCGCGATGCGCATGAGCATTTTCCATCCTCTGGAAACTTAATCACATACCGCTCGAATAGAGAATGGGAGATGGCCGTCGATACTTGTTGACGTCGTCTCATCGAAGTACGGTCATCGTAAATCGTACGTTGTACTGAAGACCTTTCTATTTGAACCGATCGGCTCATCTTTGCTTCCTGCCTCGCACTCGAGAAGCCACCGTGGCATAATCCCTTGAACGCTTTGTCCAGTTCCTCGACGCAAGAGATTGATCATGCCTCGTTGGATCTCACCCGGTCTGTGGACATTCCTCTTGATGGGTGCCGTGACGGCCTGCGTTACAGCCGATGACGATGTCGCTCATGCAAGCCATGATGGGCAATCTGATGCAGAGTTCCATGATCTTGCTGGATCAGGCTACGGGATTCCTGGCCTTTCGTTCCGAGTATTTGTTGAGAGGGAAGCGGAAGAGGGGACGGGAGGTCCTCTCCACCAAGCCCAAGCAGACGCGGCTCTTCGGACAGTGATCGATACCTTCTCCTATTTGTATCAATATCGGCATACCTATCCACTGTTCGATGAAGCCGTGAGCAGGGGCTTACTCGATCGCGTGATTATTCGACCGAGCGTACGCAATCATGAGAGAAAGTCGTTCCCATTTTTAGTTGTTCGGACAGTGGATCCTGGTCGGGTGAGGTTATTGATCAGTGCGTCCTCCATGAGAGAGGGACGATATCTTGGTGAGGCTGAACGATTCGCGCCGGTGCTGGCGCGAGAGTTTCACTGGGTAGTCAGTAAAGCGGAGACCAGTCCAAAACCGAAAGCCATCTCCGGGGAACGAGACCTCCGACATGCGCCAATCCGAACCGACAAGGAAGTTCTCACTCTCTCCACTGAAGAACGGGGACAGCTGCTCCAAAAGCTCTTCGAGACGTACCTCCGCACCGTCGATGACCGGCGGAGTTTGGACGGGCAGCCTTATTACGAGGTCGGCACCACCAGTTTAGTTCCGCCGAGTCAGCCGGATTCTGCGACGAAGTTTTATGATATTCGGGTTCGAGAAGCTTTGCAGCAAATCGTTCGAGAACCGTCATTTCATGAGAGTACGCCACTGGCCGTGACAAACCTCTTAAACGGACATATCTGGAACGTGGCATTCGTGAAGATTGAGCAGCGTGATTGGGCGACAAGGACAAGAGTGCAGCCGCCTGATAAAGCCGTGATGGTCGGAAAGCCAGAGCGACTTATTCAGCCGGCATCGATTTTGATTAATCTCCATAAGGTTGCAGCTCCCGACGATCCCTTTTATGCGGACACGAAGCACCTCCCAATGGGCGCCCTGTCTACCGACCAGCTGGCGTTGGTCATTGCCAAGGAAATCCAACAGAACATCATGGAGAAATCTCAGCGTGGTCACGTTGCACAGGATGCCTTGACGGCGCCGAAATAGTTTACGGTTTACAAGATAGAGGGCGAGGCGGCATGTTATTTATTTCATGCAAGAAGATGGGGCTCCGCCCTCATTTCTGGTGGAGGAAAAGACTCGTAGCGAAAGGAGAGGACATGCAACGGCTCCTCGTTCGATACGTCCTGAGCGCAACTCTCATCATCATCGGCTGGTCCACGGTAGGCCACACTCACGACATATCCAGCTCTCAGCCACCAGTATTGGCCGCTTCGGGGGAGCCCCGATCTGTCACGCTCTTTCAGGATGTTCGGATTTTCCCCGGTAAAGGGACAGAACTATCCGGTCCTTCCCACGTGCTGGTTCGTGGCAATCAGATCGAAAAGATCTCGACACTGCCGATTCCGGCAGATCGCAGGAGTGATATCGTCATTATCGACGGAGCCGGCCGGACGTTGATACCAGGCCTGATCGACGCGCATACCCATGTGGTGATGGAAAGTATTTCCATGACCACGGCGCTCTTGTCGGATATGGGCTATTTAAACCTCGTTGCCGCGCGTGCGGCTGAGAGTCTGCTGCTTCGAGGGTTCACCTCCATACGCGACATGGGTGGCCCTACCTTCAGCTTGAAACGGGCAATCGACGAAGGATTGATCAATGGTCCGCGTATCTATCCATCCGGAGCAATGATCTCACAGACGGGGGGGCATGGAGACTTTCTCATGCCGACGGATGTTCCGAGGCAGATCGGTGGGCCGCTAAGTTATATGGAGCGAAACAACGGCAGCATTGTAGCCGACGGAGCTGATCAAGTGCTGATGCGCGCCCGCGAGCAATTAAGGAATGGAGCTTCACAACTCAAGCTGATGGCCGGAGGCGGAGTTTCATCCTCCTACGACCCATTGGATGTGGCCCAATACACTGAAGACGAATTCCGGGCGGCCGTATCAGCCGCGGAAAATTGGGGAACCTATGTCGCCGTGCATGCCTATACACCCCGAGCGATTCGCGCCGCAGTCACCGCCGGTGTCAAGTGCATCGAACATGGACAGTTGATGGACGAAGCCACGGCCAAGCTGCTGGCCGACAAGGGGATCTGGTTGTCCCTCCAACCTTTTCTCGACGATGAAGACGCAAATCCGAAGACCGGTGAGAGTCGGAAGAAACAGCTTCAGATGATGAACGGGACCGAGGTTGCGTATCAACTGGCGAAGAAATACAAGATCAAGCTGGCGTTCGGCACCGACACTCTGTTCGACGCTAAGTCGGCGGAACGCCGAGGCAGGCAACTGGCAAAGCTGGTACGCTGGTTCACCCCGCTAGAAGTTCTGACGATGGCGACCTCGACCAATGCTGAACTCCTGTCGTTGTCAGGTCCGAGAAATCCTTATCCCGGGAAACTGGGTGTCGTCGAAGAAGGGGCGTTGGCGGATTTGCTCCTAATCGATGGCAATCCCCTGGAGGACATCCAGCTGATCGAGGATCCGGGGAAAAAATTCCTCGTGATCATGAAGGACGGGAAGATCTACAAGAATCTGCTTCGCTGATTTCGCCAAGCCCTTCGTCAATATTGGACAGTGGACTAAGACATGGTATGAATCAAACGGATTTTTGAGGCCAAAGAACGGGACCGAATCAAAAAACCGGAAGATTGTGAAAAATTGCTTGCCGCATTGTTCTGTCTTTGAGCGCTTGACAGATTCCGGGCATTTTCAGTAGGATGCCGAAACCTTTAATGCTCATCCAGTGAGGTGAGCAAGGAGCCAATCATGAATGTGCGTCCGGCTACGACCGGTGATAAAGCAACCTTCTCACACTGTAATGTGAGGAGGTTTTTTTATGTCTAAAATCTTAGATGTGAGATTAATCGTATAACCCTTCATCCTCACCATGACGACCCCTATGCACAAGCCGGTGGAACGGAAAGATGAAAAACTGATTATGGATGCGGGTGATATCTCCCGCGCCATGATGCGTATTGCGCATGAGATTTTGGAACGGAACAAAGGGGTCAAGGATCTGGCACTGGTGGGAATACGAACAGGTGGTGTGCACCTCGCCCATCGACTCGTCAAGCGTATCCACAGCATCGAAGGCGTGCCGGTTCCAATCGGTGAATTGGACATTACCTTGTATCGCGATGATTTGGCGTTGCGCAAAAATCAACCGATCCTTCGAAAGACTTCGGTGCCGTTCGACATGACGAATAAAATCGTCGTACTCGTCGACGACGTCTTGTTCACCGGAAGAACAATACGGGCGGCGATGGATGGACTCATGGACTTGGGGCGTCCGGAAGAAATCCAGCTGGCGGTATTGGTCGATCGTGGTCATCGTCAGCTGCCGATCAAAGCGAATTACATCGGGAAAAATTTACCGACCTCTCGGGATGAACAGGTCCAGGTGTTGTTGGACGAAGACGGGGAAGACGACCGGGTCGTCATCTTGAAATCCTGAAGCGGAGAATCTCATGAGCCTCAAGCGCAAAGATCTGCTGAGTCTCGCCCCGTTGTCCGTGGATGAGATCAGGCTCGTCCTGGACACGGCAGATTCCTTCAAGGAAGTGACCGGGCGTGAAATCAAAAAAGTGCCGGCTCTCCGAGGCAAGACCGTCGTGAATCTCTTCTTTGAGCCGAGCACCAGAACCCGCACATCCTTTGAGCTGGCGGCCAAGCGCCTCAGCGCCGATGTGATCAACTTTTCTCCTTCCTCCAGCAGCGTGGTGAAGGGGGAAACGCTCCTCGACACGGCGCGGAATATCGAAGCCATGCAGGCGGACATCATCGTCCTGCGGCACTCTTCGGCGGGAGCCGCTGAAACACTGGCAAACGGCGTCAAGTCGTCCGTCATCAATGCCGGCGACGGGTGGCATGAGCATCCGACGCAGGCATTACTCGATCTGTACACGATTCGGCAACGGGGAATGAATTTCCACGGATTGCGCGTCGCGATCGTCGGCGACGTGTCGCATAGCCGCGTCGCCCGTTCGAATATCTACGCGCTTCTCAAGCTCGGTGCCGAAGTGCGTGTGGTGGGACCGCCGACAATGATGCCGCGCAGCGTGGAGCGGCTGGGAGCCAAAGTATATTACGACATGGACAAAGGTCTGCGCGATGCGAATGTCATTATGATGCTTCGGCTGCAGCTGGAACGGCAGGGGAGAGCGCAGTTTCCCACGATCAGAGAGTATTCGAGGCTTTATGGCCTAACGGCCGAACGAGTGCGGCTGGCGGACGCCGGCGCCATTGTCATGCACCCGGGGCCGATCAATCGAGGAGTGGAAATCGCCCCGGATGTCGCCGATAGTTTGTCCTCGGTCATTCTCGATCAAGTGGCAAACGGTGTGGCGGTGCGTATGGGAATTTTGTATCTCATGTCCGGAGCGAGCTCGTGATTCCGCACATTGTAGAGAGGGCTGATCGTGCCGATTTTGATTAAAGGGGGCCATGTCATCGATCCAGGCAGGTTTGTCGGCATCGCCGATGTACTCATCGAGAAGGGCAAGATAGCCGCAGTAGGACCGAACCTTTCCTCACCTGTCGATGCCCGGACCATTCGAGCCGATGGGAAGCTTGTGATGCCGGGGTTGGTGGATTTACACGTCCATTTTCGCGAGCCGGGGTTCGAATACAAAGAAACGATCCAGAGCGGCAGCGCTGCGGCGGTTGCGGGCGGATTTACGACGGTCTGTTGCATGCCCAACACGAACCCCGTGAACGATAACCAAGCTGTGACGGAATTCATATTGGAACGAGCACGGTTAGCCGGGCTGGCAAACGTGCTCCCGATCGGCGCCATCACAAAAGGATCGGAGGGGAAAGAACTAGCGGAAATCGGCGATCTGCGGCGGTCCGGCTGTGTGGCGATTTCCGATGACGGCAAGCCTGTGATGAACAGTCTCGTCATGCGGCGAGCGATGGAATATGCCTTGGCATTCGATCTGACGGTCGTCGACCATTGCGAAGACCTGCATCTGGCGGAATGCGGCTGTATGAATGAGGGATTGGTCTCGACCGAGCTGGGATTGCCCGGTATCCCGGCCGCGGCGGAGGATGTGATGGTGGCGCGCAATCTCTCACTCTCGGAACTGACGGAAGCGCGCCTCCATCTGGCACATATCAGCACAGCCGGGTCGGTTCGAATGGTGAGAGAGGCGAAAGCCCGGGGAATTCAGGTGACGGCGGAGGCTTGTCCCCATCACTTCATGCTTACGGAAGAACTGGTGCGAGGCTACAACACTCACGCGAAGATGAATCCCCCGTTGCGCACCTGGACCGATGTACAGGCGATCAAGGAGGGCTTACGAGACGGCACGATTGATGTGATTGCGACCGATCACGCCCCCCATGCGACACAGGAGAAACAACAGGATTTCACCGAGGCCCCGTTCGGAATCGTCGGACTTGAGACGGCGCTGCCGCTGACATTGGGATTGGTGGAGGAAGGGGTGCTGTCGCTGGAACAAGCGGTCCAGAAGCTGACCTCGGCTCCGGCCGCAGCATTCGGGCTCAAGAAGGGGACGCTGGCGGTCGGCGCGGATGCCGATGTCGTCATCGTCGATCAGCAAGAACAGTGGGAAGTCGATCCGTCCAAGTTCCGCTCCAAAAGCCGCAATACGCCGTTTGCGGGGTGGAAAGTAAAAGGCCGGGTGAATACGACCATTGTAGGCGGCAGAGTGGTGTTTGAGACCGGTCCGGTGGAGCGGTAGTGCTGTGCAGCGGCTGTCCCGTTGGGGGATGGTGGCCTGTCTCACGCTGGAGTGGGTCGCGCTCGCCGTGTGGGTCGGAGGCATGATCGTGCTGAGCGGGGCGGTGATTCCCGCCGTGTTCAATACATTCGGAGGGCAGGATGCGGGAGGCATGTTCTTGACCCGGGCGTTCGAAGGCTATCATCGGTTTGTCGGCGGGACGGGTGCTGTTCTCTGCGCGACACTCTGGTATCGCCGGTGGAGCGGGGATCCGATCGTGGAGGTCGGCCGGAGTGAGATGATTATCCTGGCAGTTATGGTCATGATCGCCGGGCTCATTATTATGGTTCTGCACCCGAATGCAGTGGCGCTCCAAGCGCAGGCATTCGCGACGAAAGACGAGACGACCAGGAAAACAGCTTTGGAAGGGCTGTTTCGTGTCCTGTTGCCGATCAGAGCCTTGTATATGCTCAACCTTTTCTTAGGGCTCGCGCTCATCGGAATCAAGGCCAAACACTCGCTCGACCGGAGGGGATGAAGATAACTGTGAAGAAAGCGTTGTTGGCACTAGCGGATGGAACGGTGTTCGAAGGCCGCGCGCTCGGCTATGAGGGAGAGGCGGTTGGGGAGGTCGTTTTTAATACGGCCATGACCGGCTATCAGGAGATACTGACTGATCCGTCGTATAAGGGACAGATCATCACGATGACCTGTCCGCACATCGGCAACTATGGGATCACGCCTGAAGATATGGAATCCCGCAGAGCCTGGGCTGAGGGGTTCGTGGTCATGGAAGCCAGCCGTCTTGTCAGCAACTGGCGGAGCAAGCAGACCCTTCAGGAATCATTGAAGAAAGCCAAGGTGGTCGCGATCGAAGGAATCGATACGAGAGCCTTAACAAGGCATTTGCGTGAGCATGGGTCACAGCAGGGACTGATCACTCATCTCAATGTTGATCCTGATCGGGCTGTACAACAAGCCAGGCGAGCTCCCGGCATCATCGGTCGAGATTTGGCGGCTGAGGTCACTTGCGCACGTCCATATGACTGGACGACGGGGACCGGCAATTGGGCGCCATCGGCAAACGGCAGTGAACGGAGAACGTCCAAGCCTTGGCGGGTCGTGGCCTACGACTTCGGCATCAAGCACAACATCCTGAGGCGATTGGTGGATGTCGGCTGTCAGGTCACGGTGGTACCGGCTGCGACATCAGCCGTTGAAGTTGAAGCACTCAGGCCCGACGGCATTTTCCTCTCAAATGGCCCGGGGGATCCGGAGGGTCTTCTCTATGCCGCGAAGACAATGGAGAAATTGATCGGACGTTATCCGATCTTCGGCATCTGTTTGGGCCATCAGATTCTCTGTTTGGCCTTCGGTCTCAAGACCTATAAACTGAAGTTCGGCCACCATGGGGCGAATCATCCCGTGATGAATCTTCGGACGAGAAAAGTCGAAATTACGTCGCAGAATCATAATTTCGCCGTGCAGGGTCCTGCGTCACTTCTTGAAGTGCCGACGTTTCCGCCTGTGATCGACGCTCGCTTTGGAAAACTGTCGCTCACCCATATCAGCTTGAACGATTACTCGATCGAGGGAATGGCTAGTTTGGATTATCCGGTCTTCTCCGTCCAATACCACCCGGAGGCTTCGCCGGGTCCTCATGATGCCGCCTACTTGTTTGATGAATTCGTGCACCTTATGGAGACTCATCATGCATAATCGTTTTGTCATTGGGGTGATCGGACTGGTGTTGTCAGGATGCACGTTCAATTTTCCGCTGTTCCCCGGCCCTGGGCCTCTGCAAGAAACTCAGGTCGACGGGACCGGCAAAGCAAAAGTGTTGTTGATTGAAATTTCCGGCGTGATTAGTTCTCAAGATAAAGAGGGATTGCGGACCACTCCCAGTATGATTGCGACTGTGAAGGAACAACTGACTCGAGCCGCAAAGGATGAGAACGTCAAAGCCGTTGTGCTTCGCATCAATACTCCTGGGGGAACGGTGACCGCGTCGGATATTATTTATCACGAGCTGAAAACGTTCAAAGCCGGTCGTAAGGTTCCCATTGTCGCCTCCATCATGGACCTGGGTACATCGGGAGGCTACTACATTGCCGCTGCGGCGGACACCGTATTGGCACATCCTTCATCGGTGACCGGCAGTATCGGCGTGATTATGCTCACCATCAATGCGCGAGGGCTCTTAGAAAAAGTGGGGGTGGAGGCTACGGCGGTAACATCGGGTCCCCGCAAGGACATGGGCTCGCCGTTTCGAACCATGACGATCGAAGAACGAGCCATCTTCCAAGGACTGATCGATTCGTTTTATCAACGCTTCTTGAACATCGTGCAGGAGGGCCGCTCCAATTTACAGATGGAGCAGATCAAACGGTTGGCTGACGGGCGAATCTATACCGGCGAGCAGGCCAAAGCGGCTGGTTTGGTCGATGAGATCGGCTATCTCGAAGACGCGATTGCATTGGCGAAGAAAAAAGCCGGCCTGACGGAAGCCAAAGTCGTGACGTACCAACGTCCAGGTGAATACTCAAACAACGTCTATTCCAAGCTGTTGGCGCCGAGCGGGTTCGCCGGTCTGGCCGATCTCGATCTCATGGCGTTTGTCCGTGGAGGAACTCCGCAGTTCATGTACTTGTGGATGCCATAGTAAGGGACAGCGCCGATCTTATGAATGATAATAGAAATGTTAATATAGATGATCGGCTTCGAACGAAGGATCCCAGATGGCACAACCGGCAGATCGGGAGATCGGCACATTTTTCTTGAAACCCGTCGGCCGTCGCGCACTTCTTTTACGCGGCGCTCAAGGGATGTTGCAGTTGTCTTGCCTCCTGAGTCTGGCCACAGCGAGCGGCGTCATTTCAACTCTGGAGGGATGCGTCCGTGCGCCGGGAACGGCTCGTGATCAATTCATCTATATCTCTGAGGAAAAAGAAATTGCGATGGGCATCGGCGCCTATCGCGAGTTGCTCCGTAAGGCTCCGATCAGTGATGACCCCGAGTTAAATGAGTTGGTCAACCGGGTCGGGAAGCGGATTGCAGCGGTGGCCAATAAGCCGGAGTATGAGTGGGAGTTCGCCATTATTAGGGATGATCGTATGATCAACGCGTTCGCGCTGCCGGGCGGTAAGGTGGCCGTCTTCACGGGGATACTGAAGCTGACGAAGAACGAAGACGGTTTGGCGACCGTCATCGGACATGAGGTGGCGCATGCGCTCCAACGCCATGGGGCGGAGCGGTATAGCCGAAGCATCCTTGAAACGATCGGTCAAGTCGGTGCGCTGGCGGCCGGAGCCGCTGTCGGACGACCGGATGCAGCGATGGCTGCCATGAGCGCGTATGGAGTCGGAGTCTCCTTGCCGTTCGGGAGAAAACAGGAATCCGAGGCGGACTACATCGGACTCAAATTGATGGCGCAGGCCGGCTACGATCCCCGGGAAGCGGTTCCGTTTTGGGAACGGATGAGCGGGTGTCCCAGGCAGATGATCGACAAGGTTTGTTTCCGATCACAACATAATATTCCGGAATTTCTCTCCACCCATCCTTCCGATCTATCGCGTATCAACCAGATTGAAGCCTGGATGCCTGAGGCGTTGAAGTACTACCACGAAGCGCAGGGGGGTGAGCCGCCTGCGCCGGCTCCCTATCATCCGCTGATTGGGCCGCCAGATCTCCCATCCAGCTGATTCGACCATCACGACACGATGCCCAAACGTACGGACATTCAGTCAATCCTCATGATCGGGTCCGGTCCGATTGTCATCGGCCAAGCCTGTGAGTTCGATTATTCCGGCACACAGGCTTGCAAAGCGCTGAAAGCCGAGGGCTATAGAGTCATCCTCATCAACAGCAATCCTGCGACGATCATGACGGATCCGGAGATGGCTGATCGGACCTATGTCGAACCGATTACCTTGGATGTGGTTGAGAAGGTGATTGATCGAGAACGTCCGGACGCCTTGCTGCCGACCATGGGCGGGCAAACGGCCCTCAACACCACCATGGGGCTGGTGAAGCGAGGGGTCCTCGAGAAATACGGTGTTTCGCTTATCGGCGCTTCAGCGGAGGCCATTCATAAAGCGGAAGACCGGGAAGCGTTCAAGCAGGCGATGCATCGAATCGGTCTGCGGGTGCCGAAGAGCGGTACGGCCCGCACGCGACAGGAAGCCCTGGCCATTCTCGATACCGTCGGCTTTCCCGCGATTATTCGCCCGTCCTTTACCATGGGAGGAACGGGCGGAAACATCGCCTATAATCGGGAGGAATTCGAGAGGCTGATCGATTGGGGGTTGGCCATGAGTCCGGTCAGTCAGGTGCTGATCGAAGAATCGCTCATTGGGTGGAAAGAGTATGAATTGGAGGTCATGCGCGATCTGAAGGACAACGTCGTCATCGTGTGTCCGATTGAGAACTTCGATCCGATGGGCGTGCACACCGGAGACAGTATCACGGTTGCGCCTGCCATGACGTTGACCGACAAAGAATACCAACGGATGCGGGATGCGGCACTTCGTATTATCCGAGAGATCGGGGTCGATACGGGGGGATCAAATATTCAATTCGGCATCAATCCGGCCGATGGGGAGATGGTCGTCATTGAAATGAACCCTCGGGTCTCTCGAAGCTCGGCGTTGGCGTCGAAGGCGACTGGGTTTCCGATCGCGAAGATCGCCGCCAAGCTGGCCGTCGGATACACGTTGGATGAGATCACCAACGACATCACCGGTGTCACGAAGGCATCGTTTGAACCCACGATCGACTATGTGGTGGTCAAGATCCCAAGATTTGCCTTTCAGAAGTTCAAGGGTGCCGATCCGACCTTAACCACGCAGATGAAGTCGGTCGGGGAAGTGATGGCGATCGGACGCACCTTTAAGGAGTCTCTCCAGAAGGCCATTCGCTCTCTGGAGTTGGAATTGAATGGGTTGGCGTCCCGGTTCGGACTCGATCGAGGAGTGCCAGTCGGATTCAACCGTTCGGAAGTGGTCGAGAAACTCAGCCTGGTGCTACGGACACCATTACCGGAACGACTGTGGTACGTGGCCGACGTCATGCGCCTGGGATTCACGGACGAGGACCTGTTTGCAACGACAAGGATCGATCCCTGGTTCTTAGACCAAGTCAGACAGCTGGTGGACTTTGAGCAAATGCTGGCCGGTCATGCCGCCGAACCAGCGGCCGTCTTGGGCAGCGAATTGCTCTGGGACGCGAAAGAGCTTGGGTTTTCCGATGATCGGATCGCACAATTGCTCGGATGCGAGGCGGAGACAGTCCAGAAAGCACGTACCCAGCAAGGGGTCCGAGGAGTGACCTATAAGCGGGTCGATACCTGCGCCGCCGAGTTCGAGGCTCAGACGCCGTACCTCTATTCCACGTACGGCAAGGAGTGTGAAGCCAGGCCGTCGGATCGGCAAAAGGTCGTGATTCTGGGGGGTGGTCCTAATCGAATCGGACAGGGGATCGAGTTCGACTATTGCTGTGTTCATGCGGCGATGGCGCTTCGGGAAGAATCGATCGATACGATCATGGTGAACTGCAACCCGGAGACGGTGAGCACGGATTACGATACGTCGGATCGGCTGTACTTCGAGCCGTTGACGCATGAAGACGTTCTCAACATCGTCCATCGTGAGCAGCCGATCGGAGTGGTCTTGCAGTTCGGCGGACAGACGCCCTTGAAATTGGCGCTTCCGCTCTCAAAAGCCGACGTCAGGATTCTTGGCACCAGTCCCGATGCCATTGATTTGGCGGAGGACAGGGAACGATTTCGACACCTCCTTAATAGGTTGGGCTTGAAGCAGGCGGAAAGCGGAACCGCCAGATCCATCGAGGAAGCGGTGCAGATCGCCGGGCAGATCAGCTATCCGGTCATGGTTCGTCCGTCTTATGTGCTGGGCGGACGTTCAATGCAGATCGTGTACGATGAAGCGGGCTTGTTGGAATACATGCATTCTGCGGTCAAGGCCTCGCCCAATCATCCGGTGTTGATCGATAGATACCTTGCCGATGCCATCGAAGTCGATGCCGATGCGATTTCTGACGGCGAAACCGTGGTGGTGGCGGGAATCATGGAGCATATCGAAGAAGCCGGAGTCCATTCCGGAGACTCAGCCTGTTCGCTGCCCCCGTATACGTTGGACAAGCCCATTGTGCACGACATCGAGCGGCAAATGCGCTTACTGGCGCGGGAGCTCGGCGTCGTCGGGCTGATGAACGCACAGTTTGCCGTCAAAGACCGGACCATCTATGTGCTTGAAGTCAACCCTCGCGGATCTCGAACCGTGCCGTTCGTGAGCAAGGCGATCGGCGTACCGCTCGCCAAGTTGGCGATGAAGGTGATGATGGGGAAAACCCTGAAGGAACTTGGTTTTACGGATGCCCCTCTGCCGGCGCATTTTTCGGTCAAAGAAGCGGTCTTTCCGTTCAATAAATTTCCCGGGGTCGATGTGCTGCTGGGGCCTGAAATGAAATCGACCGGAGAGGTGATGGGCATCGACGGAGATTTCGGATGGGCGTTCGCAAAGTCCCAAGCGGGCGCCGGCGCAGTCCTCCCGACATCGGGGACTGCCTTCGTGAGCGTGAAGCAATCCGATCGTCCTGCCGCATTGGATCTCACGAAGCGGTTGTGCGCGCTCGGATTTCAGATTCAAGCGACCAGCGGTACAGCCGGTTATCTCAGAGAGCACGGGGTTGAAGTGAGTACGGTCAATAAAGTGAAAGAAGGACGTCCGCATATTGTCGACCATATCAAGAATGGCGGGGTGGCGCTCGTCATCAACACGGTGCGGACCGCTTCTGCTCATATGGATTCGTTGTCTATCAGACGGGAGGCCCTCCACCGAGGCGTTCCCTATTTCACGACGATGAGGGGTGCCCATGCAGCGGTGATGGGCATCGAAGCGACCCTCCAAAAGGGCTTAGCAATTCGCACATTGCAGGAGTATCATCGACCATAAATTAGAGGATGCTGGAAAAGTTCGTCCAGCAAGGCCGCAGTGAGCGAAAGGCTGAGGCGTACGTAGTTGGTACGTTGAGGCCTTGAGCGATGCGAGAACGAAGCTGGAGGGCGTTTGCAGCATTCTCTCAGGAGCGACCGGAGTATGCCGACCCCAATTACCAAGAAGGGCTATGATGCGTTGAAGTCGGAATTGGATCGTTTGCGCAAGATTGAGCGGCCGAAAGTCATCGAAGCGATCGCGGAGGCCAGGGCACATGGCGATCTCAGTGAGAACGCCGAGTACGACGCCGCCAAAGAGCGCCAAGGGTTTATTGAGTCACGTATCTCCGAACTCGAAACGAAGCTCGCGGATGCCCGCGTGGTGGAAACGACGGGGCGCACCACCGAGACGGTCGTCTTCGGCGCGACCGTGTCGGTCGTCGAACAGGAGTCCCAAGCGAAGAAACAATACACCTTAGTCGGGCAGGACGAAGCCGACATGAAATTCAACAAGATCTCCGTACAATCCCCGGTCGGGCGCGCGCTTATCGGAAAACGTGTCGGAGATTTTGTGGAAGTGAGAACCCCCGTCAAGATGGTCGAATACGAGGTTGTGGAGATCAAATTCGAGGATTTCTGACGTGCCGAATGCACGCCCCCTCATCACGCTGCTGACGGATTTCGGTGAGCGTGATTGTTTTGTGGCCAGCATGAAAGGGGTGATTCTATCGATCAATTCCTCTGCCGTCGTCGTCGACCTCTCCCACCAGATCGCCTCTCACCAAATTCAAGAAGCCGGGTACTTTTTGAAATCCTGCTATCGCTATTTTCCGGACGGCACCATCCATGTGGCCGTGGTTGATCCCGGAGTCGGGACCGAGCGTCGGGCGTTGCTCGTGTCTGCAGCCGGCTCGCTCTTTGTCGGTCCGGACAATGGGATGTTCACCGAAGTCCTGGAACAGGAGACTGAGGCGAAGGTGTGGCAGATCAACAACCCGCAATATCGTCTGGAGACGGCCGGTTCGACCTTTGACGGTCGGGATGTGTTCGCACCGGCTGCCGCATGGTTGAGCAAAGGCGTGCCACCGTCATTTTTTGGTCCGGCGATCCATGATCCGATCCGACGTTCCGTGGCAGTACCGGTTTTGCACGATGACTTTCTTATCGGGAGAATCGTTTCCGTCGATCGCTTCGGAAATCTCATCTCTAACATCACTGCGAGGCAGGTACGGGAATTTCGAGCAGCGAATGGACAATCCGAGGTGGAGATCCGTATCGGTACGCATGTCATTAACGAATTGGTCGGCAGCTACAGCCAAGGGAGTCGTCAGACGCCATCTGCGTTGATCAACAGCAGCGGGAACTTGGAAATCTTCCTGCAGGAGAACAATGCGGCCCAAAGCCTGCAAGTCGGCGTTGGTGAAGAAGTACGGCTATGCTGACCAGTGCGAGTCCGAATTCAAAATGATGCGAGAACGCAGCTGGAGGACTTTTTCAACAACCTGTCATGTTAGCCTATCGCTTTGTCGATACGATCGCAGACATAGCTTGCGAAGGGAAGTGAACAGGTAAAGGCGGGAGACACGGCGTTGAGCACGTGCATGGAGCGGTCGTCGCCTTCCAAAACGAAATCCATTTCAAGCTTTCTCTTCGTGATATCGAGCAGCTGGGCTCTGATTCCTGGACGACCCCAGGTTCGGTAGTGACGCTCGACCACGCCCTCGGCGAGTACCGAGGCAAGCGACACCATCTTGCTCCGTGAATATTTTGCGATCTCCTCCATCGCCAAGCGTCGGAAATCGAATCCAGCCCCGGTCAGGAGCCCGAGTCCTCGACTCGCGACTTCGACGAGCTCACGAAAATTGACGTTGCCGAACCCCTCATAATTCTCGCGCCACAAAGCCGGAATGGCGGTCGGACCGATCTTGGTCTTACCGTCCGCCGTGATCGTGAAGTGGACACCTAGGAACGGATTCCTGAGATCCGGAACCGGATAAATATTCGTGCGAATCGCGCCCGGTGGTTCGTCGGAATAGAGGTAGAGGCCCTTAAACGGCAGGATGCGATACTTTTCCGAGAATCCATAGTCTATGGCGATTTTGTCGGCATACAGACCTGCGGCATTGACGACATATCCGGCTTCGATGCCGTCTTGGTTCGTCCGAACTTTCCCCTTGTCCCGTCCGCGATAAGCCGTGCCACACTGAATTTGAATGCCCTCACGGAGTGCATCTTGCTGCATCGCATTGACCACCTGGAGCGGGCTTACCGTCGAGGTGCGGGGAGAATAGAGGGCCCGTTGGTATGTTTTTACACGCGGTTCTATGGATTTGGCTTCCGCATCGGTGAGTACCTGGAGCTCAATGTCGTTGAGTTGACCGCGACGGAATAATTCATCGAGTGAGGGCAAATCTGCAGCATCCTTCGCGACGACCAGCTTACCGCATTTATTGAGAGGAATTCGCTTCTCCTCACAATAGGCGGTGAGTCGTTCATTTCCGAGGCGGGTAAACTTCGCTTTGAGGCTGTCCGGCGAGTAATAGAACCCTGCATGGAGCACGCCGCTATTACGTCCGCTGGCGTGAGCTCCACAGGAAGGCTCCTTTTCGATCAACAACACACGGGCGTCCGTCCGACGTCTACGGAGTTCCCGGGCGATGCTGAGCCCGATCACCCCGCCCCCGATGACGAGAAAATCACAAGTCTGCATGCGGTTTACTGTTGGTCCTGGTATCGAATATCACAGGAGCACAACCTTGCTGCACACACAGTGTCTGGATTTTTGTAGGATTTCCACATTTTCTCAAAAAAGTGTTCCGTACTCACGTTGATGCGATAACTAAAAACAAACGAGGTTGTGAATCGATATTCAAGTATCCATACTGAGGCATGAAAAATAACCCAAATGTTGGAGGGGATGCAATTACGCTGCTCGCACAGGTTCACTCAGACGTGACGATTCTCGATTAACACACTATCGTTCTCCTATGCGTTTCCTCATGTCCGCTTCACTTCCTTTCAGTTCCCTCTTCATAGGGAAGGACTTTTCAACTGCACGCGCACATGCGAGGGAGCTCCCGGCGCCAGCCTTTCAGTTCCCTCTTCATAGGGAAGGACTTTTCAACGCCGGCCCCGCCGACCGGCCTGCACCTGTTGGTTGCTTTCAGTTCCCTCTTCATAGGGAAGGACTTTTCAACAATGGGGTATATATCGGCATGTACAATGCATTGTATCTTTCAGTTCCCTCTTCATAGGGAAGGACTTTTCAACAGCGTTGTGACGTGCAGAGGCGTATGCATCTGAATACTTTCAGTTCCCTCTTCATAGGGAAGGACTTTTCAACCTAGGCCGCCTCCCTGAAATACGATTTCGTATGCACCCTTTCAGTTCCCTCTTCATAGGGAAGGACTTTTCAACCCTAGAGGGCGGGAAACGAGCTTAAGGAAATGCTAGCTTTCAGTTCCCTCTTCATAGGGAAGGACTTTTCAACACATGGTCCTGTTTATCTCGCACAACTCATGAATACTTTCAGTTCCCTCTTCATAGGGAAGGACTTTTCAACCCATCTCCAGCCGGAAGCACCAAGAGGCTTACCATCTTTCAGTTCCCTCTTCATAGGGAAGGACTTTTCAACGAGTTCCTTGGTCCGACCGGTCACCAACATTTCGTCTTTCAGTTCCCTCTTCATAGGGAAGGACTTTTCAACACTCACAAGGTTCGTTATAAATACCAGCATTAAGGCTTTCAGTTCCCTCTTCATAGGGAAGGACTTTTCAACTGAGAGTTCCGCAAGCTCCAACCGCTTCACTATTGCTTTCAGTTCCCTCTTCATAGGGAAGGACTTTTCAACAATGACCATGATAGTTCTCGGTATCCTCTTCCTCTCTTTCAGTTCCCTCTTCATAGGGAAGGACTTTTCAACTGTATTAGAGATTCAGATGCTGCTGCATAAGTTGCTTTCAGTTCCCTCTTCATAGGGAAGGACTTTTCAACCGCAGTATGTCACCAGTACGACCAATTCCGGTACCTTTCAGTTCCCTCTTCATAGGGAAGGACTTTTCAACCCTACCGTATCGCCTCGTCACCCCAGCCTTAACCTACCTTTCAGTTCCCTCTTCATAGGGAAGGACTTTTCAACACACTCCGAAGGAAGTTATACTTCTCCCCTGTTTCACTTTCAGTTCCCTCTTCATAGGGAAGGACTTTTCAACAGCATTGTCTCTTAAAGGGAGAATGGGATGAATCTCTTTCAGTTCCCTCTTCATAGGGAAGGACTTTTCAACTGGGCGAATGGGGCAGTGGCCGAATATCACGGCTTTGCTTTCAGTTCCCTCTTCATAGGGAAGGACTTTTCAACTCAATCACAAACGTGATCGGCAACTGGTGCCCCTCTTTCAGTTCCCTCTTCATAGGGAAGGACTTTTCAACGCAAGCCGTCTGTGAAGCGCACGCCCAAGGCGATCATCTTTCAGTTCCCTCTTCATAGGGAAGGACTTTTCAACGCGATTGGCGGCACCTGGCGAGGGTAAGTTAAAACGACTTTCAGTTCCCTCTTCATAGGGAAGGACTTTTCAACGATCGGGGCCAATTCTAACGGCATCAAGATTCCAGCTTTCAGTTCCCTCTTCATAGGGAAGGACTTTTCAACGTGAGCATCTTCCACCCTCGGATCGGCGTCCCTTCTAGCTTTCAGTTCCCTCTTCATAGGGAAGGACTTTTCAACCGCTCACGAAGGTCTCAATAAACCTAACCAATTCGGCACTCCCGAACACCAATTTATCGAAAACCTGGCAATTGTCATAAAGCCGGGGTGGTTTGCGAAAGTCCGTTGTCTGTCAACCGTTGCCCGTCGTCCGTATTCAGCTCTGTATCATCGGATATCGGGTAACGGACGATGGAAAACGGTCAGCAATGCCCGGCTCAAAATACATCCCCACAGTAATTGCGGTACTCACAGTCCGTACAACGGGCTCGAATCTCGGTCGGCTCCGGCACGCGCTGCAACCGGATCATCTCGCGAATCCAATCAAGGGCATTGAGCGTGTCGGCTCTAAGCTGATCCGTCAATGCCACGGGTTCGACACAATCCCCGGGAATGAGGTAAATGAATCCTTGAGGGACCGAGCCTCCGTACGTCTCTTCGACCAGGAACGCATAGCCGCACAATTGCACCAGATGATTGGAACGTACCGCGCCGGTCGTCTCCTTGAAATCGACCGGATACCAACCGGTCGACGATTCGATCAGCAAGTCCAGCTTGCCGGACAGCCCAAGACTGTGGGAAGTGAGCCACACATGAAAATGGCGTCGGCCATCGGGCAGACCATACCGGCGCACGCCCCGACGTCGCTCCAACTCATCCAGCCGATCTTCAGCCGATCTGCCATGTTCCATTTTAAAAGTCGCTTTCCGCTCGACCGGCATGACGTACTGGTAAAACACGACGCGCGGGCAATACTCATACTGCTTCAGGTCGTTCACCCGCAGCATCAGCTCGGAATGCCTCTGGTTCGATGCCTCCATCGTCGTTCTCCACGCGTAAACCGAGCCGGACGTCTTTTTCGCACACGGGCTGGAGAAGAATCTTTCCCGCTCGTTCGCCCAACGTGTCCTGCAACCGGAGAAATAATTCCTCCCGCATATTGCGTGTCAGAGTTCCAGAAAAGGCGCTGAATTGGATGCGCTCCAACCCGTAGTCTTTGCACACCTCCGCAATCTTGGTCCGCGCGGCATCATCGGGAATATCGTAGAGCACATAGGTGGTGACTTCGTCCATGGCCGCTATCCGCCGCCAGTGTGCTGTGATCCACTATCCGCTACCGGCCCTCACTCTAGACGGTCTCGAAGCTGTTTACGGATACGAACGGCGGACAGCAGATCGCGGTTTGCCGACTGCGGACTACCACTTAAACCCAAACGGCTTATAGTCGCCTTCGCGCCGGAGGAACGTGCAAAGACTCCGCGCCTGCATCTGGATGATCGATTTGATCTGATACTTCTTCCCCTTCACCGTTTCGGTGGACTCGAGCCGCTCCAGAATCTTGGCGGCATAGCGAGCGCGGGTCTCTTCATCCAACATCCCGGCTCGCAACGTGACGGCTTCGCCCAGGTTGATATGCGCGATCACGGTGCGATCCACGACCGGCTGGCGAAATTCCTCGACGAGGTCCAGGACCAAGGACGGCTTCCCCGGTCGATCCACGTGCAGAAACCCGGCGAAAGGTTCGAGTCCGGCATTGAGCACCGCGCCCCACACCTGCGAGTACAGAATCCCGTACCCATAGTTGAGGAGAGAATTGACCGCATCCGTCGCGCCGCGATGCTCGCGACCCATAAATTCGCCGCGTTGGCCGATGATCTCCCTGACGCCTTCCCAATAGAGCCGCCCCCCTGTGCCCTCATAACCCATCAGTGAGTCGCGCACGTCGTCGATCCGCAAAGCTGCGATCCGATCGACCGCCGGCCGCAAGTCCGCGAGTTGCTCTGCAAGTCGATCCAGGCGCGCGAATCGTTCCGGATCGGCTTGCTTGAGGTACTTGCCGAAATAGCGAAGCAGCCGTTCCTGGCTCGTGAGCTTGCCGCCGACGATCAGCTTGGCAAACGTGACACCCCGTTCATCCGCGATCGCCGCCAATTGCTCTCGTCGCGAGACCACCGTGGCCGTCAGCATCGGAGAGCTGAGCATCGCATAGGGCTTCCCACCATTGGTCAGAAAACTCAGGCGAATGCCGCGCTGACACAGTTCCTCGACCAAATCGGAGGAGAGCGTCACTCCGCGCGACGCCACGACCACCTCGCTCAACCGGAACAGCGGGAACTCGTAGACGACGGTCTTGCCTTGTCGAACTAACAACCGCTCGCTCTTTTTCGACAGAAACATCCCAAAGCCGGACAAGACCACCTGGGAGGTATCGCCGGTCTTGACCATCCGGATCCCTTCATCGATGATTCGCTCCTCGCCATCAGGCGGTTCCGTCTCAATCGGCACCACCACCGCTTCCGGCTCACCGGTGAACAGATTGATCTGTGCCGGAGGCAGCACGCGAACGGGCTGAGGTGGCGGAATTTCCGGATGGATGCGGGGGAGGGGATTCGCTTCGGACGGGTGAGCTACCATTAGTGCCCCTTAACCATTCTGATGGGACTTCTGAGTCCGCTATTCAACGGCCAACAGACGCTCAAGCAATTCCGTACACTCCTCCAAGAAAGCTCGGATATCCTCCCGGACGCTTCGGGCCTCCTCTGGAGCGATCGTGACAAAGTCGGCATAATCCGTGTTCTGACGCTTTTCGAACGAGCGCGGCAGAGCCTTCGCGTGTGCTTGACTCACCTGGTCTGTTATCACAAAGTGTTTCTGGAAGAGAGAGATCACACCGCTGTGTCGAGAGGAATCGATCTCTTTCGTAGCGAGAAGCGCCCGGGCAGCATAAAATCCCGCATAGTAGAAACGGTTCACGGCTCCTGTCAGTGAGCCTTTGGTAAGCAAGTAGTCGCCTTCAGCGAACGCCTCGTGTGCGCGAGATATGCGATGGCGAGCCAACGCCTTGACCTCAGCTTTCACAAGGGAACCCCTTCCGCGGCAATGTGGCGCAGAAACGGAGTGATTTTCCAAACCGGATCGTCAAGAATTGCCTTGTCGATCACACGGGGCGAAATGTAGACATCGTGCGCTAGGTTCACGTCGAAGGCGATGTCCACAATTCGATCTTCGAGCCCGGGTGTCTTCTGATCAACGACAATTAGAACGTCAATGTCGGATTCCTCGACATCCCGACCTGTCGCCTTTGAACCAAACAGCTTCAGATCGACTACATGGCTCTGAAGTCCTGACCGAATCGTCTGAACAAACTCGTCGATCGCGGCGGCATCCTTCGGTTTCAGGAGTGCAACATTCCCCATGAGGCCTCCTTTACAGCAATTCGTCCATGTCCCTTCAGCCGGATCATCGCCGAATGCCTGACGTTTGTCATCTCAATCCGCTTCTCTTGAAAGACCGCCTTGCAATACGGCACACGATCTCGTCGAGAATGCTTTGGTCAAATGCTTTGCGCCAGTTCAAGCTGCCGTCGTGGGAGATGAGTCATGTCATGCCTGGCCTTTCATCGCGTTCCATGAGCAGCAGCGCCGCGCCGGAGAAGGCGAGCGCTCAAGACCTGTGCTCTTCTCACCGTGGCGAAAGCAAAGACTCCGCCCATCGGACGACTCGCTCGGTGAGCTCAAGAGCCTGAGCATAATCCTCTTGGGTCACCTCTTCAGACAACCCAGGGTACCGGGTTTCCACGGCATACCCGGTTAATAAGTCGGCCTGTTGAATTTCCTCGGGAACCTCCAGATCGCTTCGTTGAAGGATGGTGAGAAGATCAATAATATCGTGCGTCTTTGGAAATGCAACCTTTCTGTGCACCAGGACAGCTTTGATGGCTTTCTCCGCCGCTTGTTGGGCATCAAAACAAAGATCTTCATACAGCACCTCCGGAACGCTACGCCCCGCTCTCGCCCGGGCAAGGTTGCTGTGGGCTCGGCGAAGCCATTCCGATGCCTGCGTCGGGTCACGATGGTCAGGCGGCATAGAGCAGCTTTCCTTCCTTGAGTGCCGGACCGATAATAGTCCCGACCTTATCTTGAAAGGCTTGTATGTCTTCCGGAGTCACGACGATGATATCGACCGGCACGCCGACTCCGAACAGATTACGATGGATTGCCTGGCCCAAGCGACGGCGGTGCGGAACGCCGGCCTTGATGACAAGCAGGTCAAGATCGCTGTCCGGTCCCATCTCGCCACGCGCCGCAGAGCCGAATAAGATGATTTGATCGGGCTGAGCTACTTCGACAATGCGGCGCACGATCTCGTCGAGAATGTCTTGCGGCACGGTTGCCGAACTCTTGATCGAGCGATGACTCTCTTCAGACATGTCGTATAATTTCTCCGCCCGTCTTCAAAATGGCGGCCGCTTGTCGCTGGAGTTCCACGACCGCGCCGTCGAAAGCGTAGTAATGATCCGAACTCTCACAGTTCAAGACCCTTTGTCTGCGAATAGGGACAATTCACCTTCCAAGGATCACACGATGTGTCCAATTTGGGTCTGATGTACGCCAGAGACTTTTCCCTCACTGGCACTAACAGGGCATCGGCTTCAATCCATAATCCTTGTCTGCGTCTAGATTCGTATTCAAAAGACAAAGAGGAGGGTAAGGCTTCGATCGTGCCATCCGTGCTTTCAATGACTTGCTCAACCCAATCTTGATGAGCACCAGCGAGTAGGCGCTTCTCGTAATCTACGATATCTGGATGGGTGAAGCCTTCTTCATACGCCCGTGCGTCCTCATTCCGATAGCCGTCGCTGTAGACCTGGTCAGCAGCTATTATAAGGTCGTCCTCACTGATCGGATTAGCAAGTGAGCGAAGCTCGTTAATTGATCGCTGTACTAAGCATGGACGCTCATGGGAAGTACTTTGACAGTCGCAATAGAGTTGGTAACGGTTTACTTGCTCTGTAAAGACGACGACAGATGAAGGTTCTCGTGTTCCCGCCCGGTTGACACGGCCCATACGCTGAACAAGGGCGTCAATAGGGGCAGGTTCCAGAAATGCCTGGTGAAAGTCCAAGTCCAGACTGACCTCAACGACCTGCGTAGCTACGAGCACTTTGGGCAGTGAACGGGAAAGGAGTTTGGTTTCAATATGGTTCCGATCTTCCTGATTGAATCGACTATGGAGAAGGTAGACGTTGTTCCCAAAACGGTTCCGCAAGCTATCAAAGATCGTCTGAGCAGTACGCACGTGGTTGCATACGATAAGCGTTGAGGGACTAGTCTCCACAGCATCGATGACGCTTTCTAAATTCTCCGCCAACGATCCATTGCGAATTTCCAACACATGACGTTTCTTGTCGAGAATTTCCTTGTCTCTCTCCAGATGATTTGATGGCACGATTAAGGGGATCTGCCCTAACGCCTTGCGAGTTAAGTCCTGCAGAAACGAAGGGAATGTAGCGGACATAAACAGGCACCGTGCACCCCAATTAGTAACTAGTCTAGCTGTAGTAAGGGTGAGTCCCACAACGCGAGGGTCGTAAGCATGTACTTCATCGAAAATGAAACAGGCATTTGGAAACTCTGCGAGCATCGCCTCCCAGCCCTTTCCTCGAAGCATGTAGCGGAGAACCTGGTGTGGCGTACATACTCTGATCGGGAACCATATTTCACGGGCCAGGCCAGTCAATGCTTTTGCGGTAGCCTGACGGTCAAGCTTTGAGCAATGGTCCCCGCTAGCCTCTAACATGGAGTACAGTGCAGCAGTAGCCCTGGAATGAAGAAGCCCCACATTACCCGAACCAAAAATGCCAGGGCGGGTCGGTGATATCCCTGGCCCGAGCCTTTTATACATAGCATTAATACTGGCAGTGTATGGAAGGACGTAGAATAGGCGACTGTTAGGCGGTTGATTCTGTTGAGCCCAAAGTAAAGCCGCTTCGGTTTTTCCTGATCCCGTTGGTGCTCTTAAGAGACCGGAACTTTTTGTATTCGCGGCTACCTCTTGGAATGGCCGAAGGTTCTGTCTCATGACACGGTATGACTTTAACTGCGGGATTTGTGGGGGCACACAGTGTGCACTTCCCAAGTGGTCTGCTGCGATGACGAGACCTCGCACAAGCGACGCATGATGGCGCTCGGAAAATGAAACGGTCGCTCGCTGTCCTTTCCTGCCTGTGGTTCTGTTGAGCCAGACGCGATCCAAAGTGAGTGGCTCGAGAGAGGGGCTAATATTAGCGAGGTCAGTGCGCTCTAAGGCCTCACAGATCTTCGTCCATTCAGGCGTAAACAGCTCCAGGTTTTCTAACCATTCCTTCTTCATCTCCTCCCAAACGGGGGTCAAATCACCCGGCCATGGAAGTTGTTCGAAAGGTAAGCAGCCAAAGCCAGCTGTTGTAATCCCGTCGCCAGGG
Organism: Nitrospira sp.; assembly: GCA_030123625.1. NCBI lineage: Bacteria > Pseudomonadati > Nitrospirota > Nitrospiria > Nitrospirales > Nitrospiraceae > Nitrospira > Nitrospira sp. Next base: position 4,449,348 of record CP126121.1, on the reverse strand, counting down.
AGGCTCTTATGGTGAGTTAAAATAGCAAGCAATGTTGCAGAGGATATCCCTTGTAGCGAAGAGGCAAAAGCTGCTGACAGGATTTCATGCCGTTTGCCGGCCCAGTCCTCTTGTTCACCAAGCAGAACGCGCTGAAAGCCACGAGCCGCCTTCCCCACATCGTGAAGAGCCACCGCCAACAAGACATCGGATTGAACCCGCTGACGCTGGGCTTCAGATAGCGGAAGATAAGATAGGAGAGCTTTAGCTGCCTTCAAGCACCAGGCCGTATGGGCCGCAAGGCTCTCTCCCGAGCTTTTGGCTAGCAGCACGCTCATTCAACCAACCACTGATGAAGATAGATAACTTCGTTGTCCTGTTTCGCATCTGAAGAGTGGAACAGATTTTTTCGCTCAACTTCAAACCGCAGATTCCCAATGGTTGGCAGCATCGCCTGATAATGGCCGAATGGACCTGACTGTCTTGGCTGGCCCTGTTTCCCGTTTTCAAACCATTCGGGCAACCTCACTATAGTGCCGGCAATTCCTGGCTGAGGATAAGGGACCAGAGTCGGTCCCAAACTCCCTCTACGCATAGGATAGAGGTCTACCTCGCGAACCCATTTGATCCAGGCAATGTCTTGTGATCGTCCGAAACAGGGAGTAGCGACGGGTTTTTCGAAGGTGGCTTTGAAGGCTCGATTGGTCACATAGAGATCGAGAGACGGTGACCAATAGACCTGCCGATAAGCGATTCCTTGCCCTTTGCTGTGAAGTTTAAGCCGTCCTTGCTTGTCTGTCTGCCAGCGAACTGTTCGCTCGAGCTCTAAGTTGTGTGACAAGCAATGGAATTCGAACCCGATTCGAGTTTCTTCCGGGCGGACTGTACGCCCCGCACAAGCACTCATCATGCCCAAAAGGTTGCTATAGGCTGGCATAGGTGTGCTGATCTGAGTGCCACTGATGACAAGAGGGTGGCGAAATGACGCAGTTACGCCTTCCAGACGGATATGGACTGCCTTGATGACAGAAGTCACGGCAATTGCTCTCCGATGCTCTTGGCCGCCTCCACAGGAGTCATTATCCTAACTTCGACTGATTGCCCCTCACTCGGCTTCTCCTTAGATGGCTTCTCCATCGCGGTTCCCTTGGTATCAGTCGCACTCTTCACCAGATGCCAACCGTCCAAAGCACGGACCTCGGCCTCATTCTTGAGGTATCCTGCTCGAATCCCGATCAATACAGGCGTAGCAATGCGATCGGCGTAGTCAGCAATGATCTCTTTGAAAGTTTCGATCTTGAACAACGGTCCCTCGGAATCGTCTTTGAAGAGATGATTGAAGACGGGGTTACCGCACGTGAGGCCAGCTAGGATAAGCACTTTGGGAGCGATGTCAGTTCCGAATTGGGCCTGCTTGGCACCACCTCGGAGAACGGCAAGAGCCTTGAATAGGGCTGCAGCGCGGGTTTTCCGTTCGTCGCCATCCCTCAAGCGGTAGACTCGTCCCAGTTTTCCATTCTGGCTCAGCGAGTGGTATGGTTCTTGAGCGGTGACGTTTTCAATTTGTCCAGTGTCCAATAACTTCTTGGCCCTCGCTTCCTCCAGTTCGATACGGTCACCCAAATTCCAAAAGACGCCGAGCCGGCCATAGTCCAGACAGAAGACTGCTTGAAGATGTGTGTTGTAAAAGCGTGTGGTATAGGGAAGAGGACTCGTCGCATTCTCAATAAATGTAACTTCTTTGTTCTTCTCTTGAGCTTTTGCAGAGAGAAGCTGCCGCAAATTGTCGAGTTCGCCTTCGTCCGCCACTGACTTCACTTGAGCGGCCCATTCCTTTTCAAACGCTTCAAGTCTCTTCCAGAGGTCTTTCTTTTTATCCTGTGTTTCGTCCGAGACTGATCCGAGAAAACGTTCGACTTCCGCCTCGGCCAGCGCTTTAGGATCGAACTTGGTCAAATGTACGAATCCCTCATCTTGTCCCCTCCATCCACTGGAACGCAGAGAAACGAGCAATGATGCAGCGAATGGTGACGCCCGCATCACTGATTTGGTTTTTCCTCCTGTTTCCTCCTCTTCGCCTGCCTCATCTTCCTCACCCGCTTTGCGACGTCCCTGCCCCTCTTGAGCTCGCATGTAGCCAAAGATATCGTCTTCTGGAAATTCCACAGGATTGAGTTGTCCTGCAATCTTGTTGACGTTGCCCTTCGGATTCCAGCCGATAGCTTGCGGCTCGCTGGCAGGCCAGCCTGCTTCTTGAATGGCTGTAGTGCGCAACCATCTTTTCCAGGCTTGGGCAGAAACATAAGGAACTTCTCCCCGTTGGCCGTCACGAAACGTCTTTGGGATGGTGACATTTCGGTCCTCACCTTCACCGAGGCCTGCTCCGTTAAGAAAAGCCCCGTCTGCTTGGATCAGGAATGTTCCTGCTACGTGCGTTAGCTTTGCGTTGTCACCGCTCATGACGACTCCTCCTGTTCCTTGTGATCTACTGTCGCTCCACGATAGAGATTTGCGAACAACAGATGCATCTGAAAAAGCCTTTCCTCTGCCAAAGGACGGCCATTCTCATCTCTCAAGAAGTTCTCCCATTCATCTGCCGAAAACAATGCAAGCTGTGACGGCTTCCAGCCAGTGTTTCTGATCTGATGTTCGAACCATCCCAGTCCAATCTCCTTTCGGCGCAGACGTACCAGCACATCTCGATGGAACCGCTTCAGCCCCCGTTGTTCCGTATACCGGGCGAATAACTCCCGTAGATAGGTTTCAACTGCGGTGGGTAAGCCTGAACTGCGCTCGCAATTTTGAAGGGTGATGCCCGAGGGGTGAGCCTGAGTCAACAGTCCTGACCAAAGTATGCGCATCTGGAACAGTAATTCATGAAGAATCAGACCTCCTCTCTCGTTTCTGCAGAGCTGTTCCCACATTCCATAGGAAAAACCGGGATAGGTTTCGGCTAAACTGGTAAATTGGCGTCGAAGCCATAGTGCGCCAATCTCGCCGCGTCTTATCCGGTTGAGGACTTCGGACTGAAACCTCTCCTTGCCACGTTCTTGAACATAGTGCTGAAGTATCCGTATGCTGTAGAAGCGAAGCAGTACCAATTTCGGTGAGCACCCCTCCGAAGAAGCCGAACACGTGATTTCGATATTAGAATCATCAACATGGTGCAGGTAATAGCGAACAAGCCTCCATCCGTCCCCGTGCACTTGAATGCCAGGGACGTCCTCCCTGAGCGGAAAAAGCACCAGGTAATCGTTCAGGCTAAACTTTCTCTTTTGGGACAGCTCGGCTATCAGGCTTTGAAATTGATTACGAACCGACCGTTCTTTGAATGCCTCTTCGCGACGCAGTCGCTCCAAGTCTTTGGGGCGAAGCTCCTTTGCGCGTTCTTTGGCCAGCGTATGAGCAAGTGTTAGAGCTCTGCCTGAACGCTCGCATACATGAGCCTGGTAGAGAGCAAAGAGTTTGGGGCTAGCACCAGTCCATTTTCCTTTTGGATAAAGGCGGAAATAATCCTTCCGCTCGGTAATACATCGGAACAATGTCCGTTCCTTCTTCCCTTCGTTCCCAATCAGCGTTTCAATTTCCTGATCCAGCCCATGCTGTACAGCCTTCTGAAGAAACACCAGAGCAGGATTCGGAATCTCTTCAATTGCGCATTCGGGTGAAGCCCCAGAGTTGGTGAACCGCCAAACTTGAAGGGCCGTTCCAGGCTGGAGATTTGACCGTTGCTCAGCCTGAAGACGACGGAATAAGCTTAATAGCCTTTTCACAAGGGCCTTACTTCCCTCTTTTGCGCCAAAAGTGTCGTAGATTCCTGCAGTGATGCGAACCTCGACCTCGATAACAATGTCGCGCACAAGTTCATACCAAAACTCAATGGAGGTAGATTGAAACACTGCGAGCCGGCCATCTAGCAGGATGAGGCCAAGAGGAAGGTAATGAATAGCAAAGAGACACTTAGCGCACAGGTTGACAGGACGGGAAGCCGCCGGGAGTGCTTGTGCATCGCTGCCTAGACTTCCCGACAATGGAAACCAGTCGCGGCCTATAAAGCGAGGTTGGTCCTTGATCTCAATTCCGGCAAGTGCGGTTCGGCAAAGAGTGACAAAATCAACTGATCTATATGTTCCGCACGCTTCGCAGCGCTTAGAAAGCTCCTCAATGCCAATTTTGCTGAGAAGACCACCAAGGACGGCTCGATAGCTCTTTGCTCGTTTTGCTTTGTCTTTGATAGCTGGATTTGTAAGGAGAGAATTGCTGGTAAAAATCATGGTGAAGTTTTTCAAGGAACTGTTCCATGAAGTTAACTGGATACCATCGCCGTGTACCGTACGGATAGTATCTAAAGTCAGGTCACGCACATCCTCTAAATGTGCTCGCGCGGCTATGACGGCTAATCCAGTATCCACAAAGGGGTTTCCGGTGAGATCGATCTTCATTTGAGTCACGACTCGCTCAACTCATCACAAGTTGCTACAGACTCTTACCCGTTCGCCGAGGTCCTTTTCTTGCCCGAAGAACTGCTCATATCCTGCTCAGGTGAGAGGCGGCCCACTGTGTATCACCATCGTGTGACATCCGAGGTCACAAACCGCCGTCCGCTTACCGCGATCCGCGAACAGTCATCGATCACAGACAACGGAGCACGATCCGCCATGTCATGAATGAGGCCGGTTTCCAGGACCGCTGGCCGCTGTGCGACCCGTCGGTCCGGCGCCGCTGCCGCTCATGGCTCGGCATCCAGTGTCTTCTCGAATCGGCTGCCGATCATTTCCACAAATTCATGCGCTGCCGCAATTCCTGCCCGTGCCTGTTCGTCCGTAATCACCGCGAGGCCATAGTCGCCTTCGGCTCTGTCTTCAAAGCCGTCGCGGAGCAGAAAAAACAGCTTTGCGGGAACCTCCCCGCTTTTGACGAAGTGCTCGTTGAACGCCGCGATGACCGCGGAATGTTTAGCGCGACGGATGTCACGCGACAGCAACAGGACCTGTGCGGTGTAGAACATGGCGTAGTAAGCCCGTGAGACCGCGAAGTCATGATCACCGTCGCGAAGCAGCCGTTCTGCCGCAAGGAGACTCCGCCGGGCTTTACCTAAGAGTTCGTGAATTTCCTTTCGACTCATACCGAGATGCCCTCCTCCCGGATATTCTGAAAAACAGAGAAATCTCCACGTTCCTTCCGCATGTGTTCGTCTACAATCAGGAGAGAGAGGACAATTCCGCTCTGGAGTGAGGCCTCGCTGGCCGCTCGACGAAGCCGCTGCTTCTCTGGAAACGAGATATGCTCCTGGTCAACCTCCAGGAGCACATCCATATCCGAGTCAGGCTCGGCGTCTGCCCTGGCTCGCGATCCGAACAGGGTCATGTGAAATGTCCAATCGGGGAACTCACGGGTGATTCGGGTCCGGAGCTCTTCAAGGGCTGCGCGTTCTACCTTCGACAGATGCTCAGCTGTTTTCATGTGTGTATCTTTCTTCCTCGGCAAGAAACAATCGACGCCATTATAGGACCACCACTTCATACCGCCCATTGCCCCACACCGCATACTTCCCCACATGCGTGTACTGCCCCAGGATCAGCAGCGGTAGGAACTCTTCTAGGTCTCCTACATACGTCACTTCGCCGACGAAGCCGCCCATGTCGTGGGTGAGGCCGGTTTTCCATGATCGGCGGTCGCGGTCTTCCCAACGGACCTTGCAGGTCACGGTTCGGACGGCTTCGGCTCGTTCGCCGAAAGCTTTGAAGTTTACATCGAGTGTATCGTCGCAGTAGAAATGTGCGAGGGCGTTGATGCGGTCTCGCAGGCGCTTGATGAGGTGGTGAAACTCAGGTCGCTCGACGAGCTTGTCGTCAGATTTCAGAAGCGTCGGAGTGAGAAAGCGGATCGTCACGTGCCGGGATTGCGTTAGAGATCGCTCGGTAGCAAGGCGACAGCAGTCCTTGTAGGTGATACGGAAAGGGGAGGGTCGGACGATGTTGTCGTGGCCCGAATACACTTCGCCGACCTCGTTCCCGTCTTCGTTGAGCAGCGACACCCGTGTAATTCGATAGCGGCCTCGACCAAGACCGATGCCTTGGTCGCCCAACTCCCGGAACGTGACCAAAAAATAGGGAAAGTAGTCGAGTGCCTTGCCGATGAGGATTAGGTCGAAAGAGAAGGAGTCTCCTGGTCGGGTGATTGTCTCGATGCCGTTCGGAGGCCGCAAGGCAAAGGGGCGGGGAATGTCTTGATTCCGGCTCAGCCGGTCGCTGCCTGGTGGAGGACTTGGCTCGAAGATCTGCCCATACGGACAGGTGGTTTTCATCCGGCATGTCTCGCGACACTCATGGGAGGTCGGACAGACGAGTCTCTTGAATGTGGAACCGAAGGCGCCGCGGAGCGTGTTGCCGGGATTGCGTGGATGGAGAGCCAGCCGATCTTCGGCCTCCAGCACAAAACGCAAGCGCGCGAGGGAGAACGAATGCAGCATGATTGCCCCCGGAAGACCACCTAGGGACTCGGACAACGAGGGCAGAGGGTAGTGAGGGTTCTGAAGTTTGTCAAGAATTAACAGGTTCGGCGAAGCCAATTCTCATCGGCAGCTACTCGTGCAAATCTTTATGTTTATTGCCCAATAGACCGACCGGTGGATGGACTTGAATGGGATTGGATGCGGGGAGTTGAGTCACGGTTTCGATGGAGGCTTGCAGAATTTTGACCATGCGTCTGAGCTCAGGGAGTGATGTGCTGAGGGGTGGCATCAGGATCATCACGCTGCCGATCGGCCGCAGCAAGAGTCCGCGACGGCGCGCCTCCATGGCTACCTTGTGGCCGACTCGTTCTTCGAGCGCATAGGGCTTCTTCGTCCGCTTGTCCTTGACCAATTCGATTCCCACCATGAACCCGCACTGTCGGATGTCGCCGACATTGGGCATTTCGGCCATGGGGCTGAGCCATCGAGTCAGCAGCTTGATCTTTGAGAAGAGGCGGGACAGGGTCTTCTCCTGACGAAAGACTTGGAGATTGGCGAGCGCGACGGAACAGCCCAAGGGATTGCCGGTAAAACTGTGTCCATGAAAAAAGGTTTTGAACTCGTTGTAGGTCCCCAGAAAACCTCTGTAGATCTCATCCGTTGTCAATGTGACTGCCAGAGGCATATAGCCACCGGTGAGCCCTTTGCTGATCGCCATCAGATCCGGCGTCACTCCTTCGTGTTCGCAGGCGAACATGCGGCCCGTTCGTCCGAATCCCGTCGCCACTTCATCTGCAATCAGTAGGACGCCGTACTTGGTGCAGAGCTCACGAATTCGTTTCAGGTACCCAGCCGGCTGGGGAATCATGCCGGCAGCTGCTTGCATCAGGGGCTCAATAATGAACCCGGCCAACTCTCGATGACGGCTTTTTAAAATTTGTTCAATCGGATCGATACAAGCCATTCGACAAGAGGGGTAGGTCAGGGTGAACGGGCAGCGGTAGCAATAGGGCGGTTCCGCTTCCAAAGTCGAAAACAGCAACGGCTTGAACCTCGAATGGAACAAGTCGATGTTGCCGACGCTCACCGCGCCGATCGTATCTCCATGATAGGCCAGCTTGAGGTGAAGGAAGGTGTGCTTAGGTCCGACCTCAGGCCGTCGCTGCTGCCAATATTGGATGGCCATCTTCAGCGCGATCTCGACTGCTGTAGAACCATTGTCCGAATAGAAGACGCGTGTGAGTCCCTTCGGCGCAATTCGGATTAACTCGCGCGCCAGTTCAATGGCTGGCGGATTCGAGAGGCCAAGGAACGTGGAGTGGGCAATCTTGTCGAGTTGCTTGTTGAGTGCACGGTCCAAGACCGGATGTCGATGTCCGTGGAGATTGACCCAGATGGACGACGTGCCGTCGAAATATTTATTGCCTTCTGTATCAATCAAGTAAGAACCCTTCCCACGCTCGATGATGAGAGGGTCTTCCTGTTCCCATTCCTGCATTTGGGTAAACGGATGCCAGAGGTAGCGACGGTCCCAGTCCCTGAGTTGCTTGGTGGAAGGTTGGCGAGCCATAGCTCTGAATCGTGGAACCGTCGGTCAATGGGCAATGGTCAATGGTTGATGATGCATGCTGGTTTGAATTTCTAACCTATTGACTGATGACCATTGACTAATGACCCAGCATCGGTTTCGGAGCGGCGCGTGATTATAAGCGGAGGCCATCTCTTTGACAACCTGGGAGGCAGTTACTATAATGAATCGATTTTCACGAATGAGCTAGCTTTTGCAAAGCCTTATACGCAATTTTTCTATAATCGCTCATATCGATCACGGCAAATCAACCCTCGCTGACCGGTTCCTAGAAGCTACTGGCGCAGTCACTGCCCGAGAGGCGAAAGAGCAGATCCTCGATGCCATGGACCTCGAGCGGGAACGTGGCATTACGATCAAAGCCCACGCAGTGGCCATCCGGTACAAGGCTCAGGATGGGAAGACGTATGCCTTACATTTGATCGATACGCCGGGGCATGTCGATTTTACCTATGAAGTCTCCCGAAGCTTAGCGGCTTGTGAAGGAGCACTCTTGCTGGTGGATGCCACTCAGGGCGTGCAGGCGCAGACGATCGCCAATGTGAATTTGGCGATGGCCAATCATCTCACGATTATCCCGGTCATCAATAAGATCGATCTGGCCAGCGCCGATGTTGAGGGAACGAAACATTCGATCTCGGAAGTGCTGCAGCTCGACGCCGCCGATGCCTTGCCCATCAGTGCCAAAGAAGGTAAAGGCGTATCTGAGGTGCTGGAAGCGGTCATTGCGCGGATACCGCCTCCGTCCGGAGATCCGCAGGCGCCCTTCAAGGCGCTGATCTTCGATTCCTGGTTCGACAATTATCAAGGCGTAATTGTCCTTGCACGATTGGTGGATGGTTCGATTCGGCCGGGCATGAAGATCAAAGTCATGTCGAATGACCGAACATTTGAAGTCATGGAGGTGGGACAATTCACTCCCAAGCGAACGAAGAAGGCCGAACTGTTGACGGGGGAAGTCGGATATCTCTGCGCCAATATGAGAGAGGTCGCCGACGTCAAGATCGGCGATACGCTGACGGATGCCGTGACCCCCACCGCCGCGCCGTTTCCCGGGTACAAAGAAGTCAAACCGTTGGTGTTCTGCGGACTGTATTCAACGGACACGGCAAAGTACGAGGACTTGCGGGACGCCCTCGTCAAACTTCGATTGAACGATTCATCGTTCGTCTACGAGCCGGAAACGTCGCTGGCGCTCGGCTTCGGATTCCGCTGTGGTTTCCTCGGTTTGCTGCATATGGAAATCATCCAGGAACGGTTGGAACGGGAGTACGGCCTGACGCTGATCACCACCGCGCCGACCGTGGTCTATCATGTGACCACGACGAAGGGCGACAAACTGGAGATCGACAATCCGGCCGAATTGCCTCCTCCCAATAACATCGTCTCCTTCGAAGAGCCGTTCATCCTGGCGACGGTCATTACACCTGAACGATACATGGGGTCCATTTTGCAACTCTGCCAAGAACGGAGGGGCATTCAGCGCAGCCTGCAGTTTCTCGACCCTACCCGCGTGATGATCAGCTACGAACTGCCTCTCAATGAGGTGATTCTCGATTTTTACGACAAGTTGAAATCCAGAACACAAGGGTATGCTTCTTTGGACTATGAGTTGCTCGGATACCGAGAGTCGGATCTCGTGAAGATCGATATCATGCTCAACGGCGAGGCGGTGGACGCTCTGTCGTTCATCACGCATCGAGAGCGCTCATACCACCGTGGTCGCCAAATGGCGGAGAAGATGAAAGAGCTGATTCCCCGGCAGATGTTTGAGATCGCCATTCAGGCGGCGATCGGGAACAAGATCATTGCCCGGGAAACCATCGGGGCCATGAAGAAGAACGTGACGGCGAAGTGCTACGGCGGCGACATTACGCGGAAGCGGAAGTTGCTGGAGAAACAAAAAGAAGGAAAGAAACGGATGAAGGCGGTCGGCAGTGTCGAGGTTCCTCAGGAAGCATTCTTGGCCATCTTGAGAGTCGGGGAAGAATGAGCCTCGATCCGAATCAAAGAAATGTGGATAAGCTGGCCGGTTCTCCGCGAAGAGGAGAGCAGGCATCGCTTCCGGGAGCCAAACTTGTGGATAACACGGACCAATCTGGACGAAAGTCCATCGTCCGGGAATATGCGGAAGCGATCATCGTGGCGATGCTCCTCGCATTCGCCATTCGCGTGTTCGTCGTGCAGGCCTTTAAGATTCCATCCGGGTCGATGATTCCCACCTTGCTGATCGGCGATCACATTTTAGTCAGTAAGCTTTCCTACGGTCTTCAGTGGCCGACGGATTGCCAGATGCAATGGGCGTTTCCCCCGGTCAATTGCTACACGTCCAAGACGGTGGTGGCCTTCGGCAAGCCGCAGCGGGGCGACATCATCGTCTTTCGGTTTCCCGAGGATGAAGAGAAAGATTTCATCAAGCGCATTGTCGGGCTGCCGGGAGATACCGTACAGCTTCGGAATAAAGTGGTGCTCGTGAACGGCCAGCCGCTTGACGACAAAGCTTTTACACAACGAATCGATCCCGGCGTCATCGACGGCACGGTCAACCCTCGCGATAATTTCGGACCGGTGACCGTGCCGGAGGGATCTTACTTCGTCATGGGCGACAATCGCGACCAAAGCCTGGACAGTCGGTTCTGGGGATACGTGCGCGAAGAAAAGATCCGCGGCAAGGCGTTTCGTATCTATTGGTCCTGGAATGGGCAGGGGAATTGGACGGAGTGGGTCAGGTGGGAACGATTCGGCAAGGCGATTCAGTAAAGACAAGCGGTCGCGCTCTTCCGAGAGAGGATTCAAATGGGAAGAGTGACGTTCCGTCGCTGAAAGCACTCCGGCAGTATCTTCAACGATTTCCTCAGGCATCGGTCCTCGTTGTCGGCGACCTCATCCTCGATCATTATGTGATGGGGCGAGTCAGTCGAATCTCTCCGGAAGCGCCGGTTCCGGTCGTCCATGTCGAGTCGGAATCGCTTCGACTTGGTGGGGCGGCCAACGTGTTCAACAATATCTTAGCCCTGGGAGGAAAGGCCGATCTGTGCGGTGTGATCGGATCGGATGAGAGCGGCCGCCTGCTGATGAAAGAGCTCGGCAACACACGATCAAGCCGCGGAGGCGTGGTGATCGATCATGATCGCCCGACGACCAGAAAAAGTCGGGTCATCGCGCATAATCAGCAGATCGTGCGGTATGACATCGAGGGACGAAGCGAACTCAAAACTGCCCTGCGGCAAAAGATTCTCCGGTATGTGGAGTCTCGGATCGAGGAGTTGTCCTGCATCGTGGTCTCGGACTATGCCAAGGGAGTCGTGTCGCCGGCGCTCATGTCCGAAATGACACGACTCGCCGCCTCGAAAAAGGTTCCGATCATCGTCGATCCCAAGGTTGAACATTTCAGCTACTACAAGGGCGTCACCGTCCTCACACCGAATCATCTCGAGGCGGCTCAAGCTTCCGGTTTACATGGCGACGATGATCAGACGATCGATGAAGCCGGAGCGATGATTCGGCAGCGCCTTGGATGCCGGTCCGTCTTGGTTACGCGCGGTGAAAAAGGCATGAGCTTATACGAAGGTGACGGCGCCTCATGGCATTTGCCCACGAAAGCTCGGCAGGTTTACGACGTCACAGGCGCGGGAGATACGGTCATCGGAACCCTGGCGTTGGCCCTGTCGGCCGGAGCAAGCATCAAGACCGGAGCGATCATGGCGAACTACGCAGCCGGGATCGTGGTGGGAATGGTCGGCACCGCGACGGTCTCGCCCAAACAGTTGTCCGAGGCGTTTGGAGATGCCTAAAGCCTCACAGTCGGTCACCGTTGTAATTCCAGCCAGATATGGCTCGTCACGGTTCCCGGGTAAACCGCTCGTCGAGCTGAACGGCAAGCCGATGATTCAACATGTGTATGAGCGAGCGGTGGCGTGCCGTGCTGTTTCCGATGCCTTGGTCGCAACCGACGACGAGCGTATCAAACAAGCCGTCGAGCGGTTCGGCGGGCGCGTGATCATGGTGACAGGAGATTACCGGACCGGGACGGATCGGGTTGCCGCCGTGGCCCGTATGTTTGCCGGAGAATATTTTTTAGACTTGCAGGGCGACGAAATTCCATTGAATCCTGAATTATTGACCGACCTGATTGAGCCGTTTCTCGAAAGCGGAGCCGGCATGGGGACGCTCAAACGCGTGATGGACCCGACGGAAGACCTTCTTAATTCAGCGGTGGTCAAGGTGGTGACCGACGCCCGAGGCAATGCCCTGTATTTTTCACGAGCTCCGATCCCATTCATCCGTGATGATCCGGGGATGAAGGTGGTCGGAGGGCTTCACTATCTCCATCTGGGGTTGTACATCTATACGAAGGAAACGTTGCTTCGATTCGCGGCTCTGCCGACAAGTCGCTTGGAAGAGGCTGAAAAGCTCGAACAGCTGCGCGCATTGGAACACGGAATTCGTATTCGCGTGTGGGAAACCAAACATGCCTCCCTGCGGGTCGATCGGCCGGAAGATGTGCCCGATGTCGCGGAGCGACTGCAGCAGTTTGAGGCGGTCAGGCGCGAGTTGCAGAACAGCGGAGTATTTTTCAAGCCATGAGATTCATATCCAAATCGGGGCGCTGCGGAAAAACCTGGGTTGACGGTGTTACGCTAAATAAACTCAGGATGCTCAAAAAGGCTGTCCAGCAAGGCCGCAGCAGGTCCGCGACGCGACGGAGAAGGAGCGTCACGTTTGCGGACGGGCGCGAGTCGGTGAGCGCCCGGTGTCTTGGCGAGGCGTAACCTTTTCTCACCCGCCCGCCCCGAGCTGCGCGTGCAGCTCTTGCCCGGCGGTACGTTGAGCCTTTGAGGTTCACGCCGTGCCGAATAAGGCACGGCACGCCTGTGAACGCCGCCGAGATGGTGAGGCGGCTGTGTCCCGCGAGAACGCCGCTGGCGGACTTTTTCAGCATCCTGTTAGAGCGGTCCGACATCCACGAGAAAGGGCAGTTATGAACAAGTTCATCTTCGTGACCGGTGGAGTGGTCTCCTCGCTCGGAAAAGGACTGGCCTCGGCGTCCATTGGAAACCTGCTGGAAAGCCGGGGGTTGAAGATCACGTTTCTCAAGCTGGATCCGTACATCAACGTCGACCCCGGCACGATGAACCCCTATCAACACGGAGAGGTCTTTGTCACGGACGACGGCGCTGAGACGGATCTCGACCTCGGGCACTACGAGCGATTCACGACCCTATCGCTGACCAAGGAGAGCAATTATACGACCGGTCGAATCTATCATTCGGTCATCACCAAAGAGCGGCGTGGAGATTATCTTGGTGGAACGGTCCAGGTCGTGCCTCATGTGACGGATGAGATCAAGCAGGCGATCATGCGGATTTCCAAAGGAATCGATGTCACGATCGTGGAGATCGGCGGAACGGTCGGCGACATTGAAAGCTTGCCGTTTCTCGAAGCCATCCGGCAGATGCCGTACGACGTCGGGCGTGACAATGTCTTGTACGTCCACCTGACGTTGGTGCCCTACATCGGCACGGCAGGTGAACTAAAAACCAAGCCGACGCAACATTCGGTGAACAAACTTCGAGAAATCGGCATCCAACCCAACATTCTGTTGTGCCGAACCGACCGTTATATTCCGCCGGAACTTAAAGGCAAGATTGCGATGTTCTGCAATGTGGACAAAGATGCCGTCATCACGGCCAAAGACGTCGAGACGATCTACGAGGTGCCGATCGTTTTCCGAAAAGAGGGGCTGGACGAATTGATCGTTCGTCAGCTTCATGTGGAGACCGGCCAGCCCAATCTTCGCGAGTGGGATGCGATGGTGCAGAAGATCAAGCGTCCGAAGCATGAGATTTCCGTCGCGTTGGTGGGCAAATATGTGGGACTGAAAGAATGCTACAAGAGCTTGGGAGAAGCGTTGGTTCACGGTGGGATCGATCATGAAACCAAGGTCCACATCAATTGGATCGAGTCCGAAGACATCGAACGGCACGGAACGGAGCGAATCCTGCGAGAGGCTGACGGCATCTTAATCCCCGGCGGATTCGGGACAAGAGGGATTGAGGGAAAAGTGACGACCATTCGGTACGCGCGGGAACGTCAGATCCCATTTCTCGGTCTGTGTTTAGGCATGCAATGTGCCGCGGTCGAATTTGCTCGTAATGTAGCCGGATTGGCCGGTGCCAACAGCGCCGAGTTTGACGAGCGGTCGCCCCATCCCATCATCCATCTCATGCCCGATCAGCATGGCGTGAGTGACAAAGGTGGGACCATGCGACTCGGATCGTACCTCTGCAAGTTGGAGGAGGGGACGCTTGCGCAGAAGATGTACGGCGTAAGCGAGGTCCGTGAACGCCATCGCCATCGTTATGAATTCAACAACGCGTATCGTGAGCGACTGACTGCAAAGGGACTGATCCTAAGCGGAGTCTCTCCCGACGGCCGGCTGGTCGAAATCATCGAACTGAAGGATCATCCCTGGTTCTTGGGGACTCAATTCCATCCTGAATACAGTTCCCGTCCGCACCGGCCGCATCCGCTTTTTAGTGGGTTCATCGGGGCGGCGTTGCGCAAGAAGCTGGGACACTGAAGATGAAGGTCGAGGTATAGGCCAAGGTTAAGGTCACTGAAAAGATGCAGGCTGAACTCCAGGCAAAAGTTAAGTTCGGACATATGCTGTGCTCTATTTTGCTACGTGAACCTCAAACCTCTAACCTCAACCTTGTCTGAGCAGCCATGGTTCATCTCGTCGATATTGGAACGTTCAAAGTCGGCCAAGGGCAGCGCCCGTTTTTAATTGCCGGACCCTGTGTCATCGAGAGCGAGCAACTGGTGATGGACACAGCAGGGCGGGTCGCCGAGATGACGAAGGCGCTGGGTATCCCCTACATCTTCAAGTCATCATTCGACAAAGCGAACCGTACCTCCATCAAGTCGTTTCGTGGTCCCGGGATTATAGATGGTCTGGCGATCCTGAAAAAGGTGAAGGACCACTTTGCGCTGCCTGTCTTGACCGACGTGCATACGGAAACGCAGGCGACGGAAGCGGGGAAGGTGGTAGATGTCCTCCAGATTCCCGCCTTTCTCTGTCGGCAGACGGATCTCCTGATTGCCGCCGCACAAACCGGAAAAGTTGTGAATGTGAAGAAGGGGCAGTTCCTCTCGCCGATAGAAATGGGCAACGCGGTGAAGAAAGTCGAAGAATGTGGCAGCCGCCGCCTTCTGCTCACCGAGCGGGGATCTTCATTTGGCTATAACAATCTTGTCGTGGATATGCGGTCCTTCCCTATTATGAGGAGCTTCGGGTATCCTGTCGTCTTCGATGCGACGCACAGCGTTCAGTTGCCTGGCGGTGGAGGGACGAAATCCAGCGGCCAGCGGGAATTTGTCGAGCCATTGGCGTGCGCCGCCGCCGGAGCAGGAGTCGATGGATTTTTCATGGAGGTCCATCCGAATCCTGACGAGGCGCTGTCTGATGGACCGAATATGGTTCCGTTGCACCAATTGAAGTCCTTGCTGGAACGGGTCATGCGTATATGCGACGCAGCCAAACCAAGAGGGTGACGCGAGTCAGTCCGGTTCCGAGGACTAAAACAAGACGCAGCAACCCCATGACCGTGAAGCCGACTGGTCGAGAGTCCAAGGCCGTAAGAATGGAGGAAAGCCTTGCCGATGGCCGGCGTGTCCTCGAAATCGAAGCTCGAGCCGTTCAATCGCTGGTGGACCGGCTGGATGCCAAGTTTACGAAGGCGGTGCATCTGCTTGTTCAGTGCAAGGGAAAGGTCGTCGTGTCTGGCATGGGCAAATCCGGCCTGATCGGCCAGAAAATCGCCGCGACACTCGCCAGTACCGGTACGTCGTCGTTCTTCCTGCATCCCGCCGAAGGCGTGCACGGAGATTTGGGCATGTTGGCCCGTCGGGATGCGCTGGTCGCGATTTCCAACAGCGGCGAGACGCAGGAGTTGCTTCAATTGCTTCCGTACGTGAAACGTTTAGGCATTCCGGTGATTGCGTTCACGGGACGGATGAATTCAACCCTGGCAAAAAATGCCGATGTCGCGCTCGATGTGTCGGTCCAGGAAGAAGCCTGCCCGATGGGGCTGGCTCCGACCGCCAGCACGACCGCCACGTTGGCATTAGGCGATGCGCTCGCGGTCGCCCTCTTGCAGAAGCGTGACTTCAAGGAAGAGGATTTTGCCCGGTTCCATCCCGGCGGCACCTTGGGACGCCGGTTGCTGGTCAAAGTGAAAGATCTCATGCATGCCGATTCCGAAATCCCCATGGTCCAAGCCACCGTCGGAGGTATGGCGGCCATGCTCGAAATGAGCGCAAAAAAGCTCGGCATGACGACCGTGGTCGATCATGAGGGTGTGTTGATCGGCGTCATCACCGACGGCGACTTGCGACGCTTCATCCAGCGGGGCACGGATCTGGTGAATACGACGGCACGCGAATTGGCCTCCCACAATCCCAAAACGATCGGACCGCAGGAATTGGCGGCATCGGCGGTGGAAATGATGGAGCGATATGCGATCACGACGCTGGTCGTGACGGAAGACGGTCGGACGATTCGTGGCGTGATTCATTTGCATGATTTATTAAAAAACGGGATTGTGTAAAGGATAGATGCAGCCATGAACCGCGTCTTGGAAGTGTGGCGAGACATTGGGGAGGAGTCGCTCAATCTGCCCAATCTCCTCACCCTCGCCCGCATTCTCTTGATTCCGGTCTTCATCATTCTGTTCGTCAATCCAACGCCCGATCAGTCGCTGGCGGCGGCCGTTGTCTTTACCGTCGCGGCGGTGACGGATATGTTGGACGGCTACATCGCGCGGCGAACCGGCCAGGTGACGAAGCTCGGCAAACTCCTCGATCCGATTGCGGACAAACTTCTGGTCTTGTCGGCCCTGATTCTCCTCATGAACGTGGATCGGGTCAGCGCATTGGTAGCGCTGCTGATCATCGCTCGCGAAGTCGCAGTGACCGGTATCCGCGCCATTGCTGCGGGAGAAGGGATGATCATCCCGGCTGAGACCACCGGCAAATATAAAATGACGCTCCAAGTCGTGGCCATTATTTTGCTGATCCTGGAAGGAACAGGCCTCGCGGAACTCGGCAATATGCACCTGGCCGGCACCGTCACCTTGTATCTGTCGCTGGTGCTTGGCTATGTCTCCGGCAGTCAGTATGTGTGGAGCTTTTGGAGACAGGTTGTCGCGAAGGGTCTCTGAACAATGATCTATAGAGCGGTGTTTGGGCATGATTCTCCATCATGCAATCTTGAATCAGCCACCATTTATAGCTATGTCCACAATCATTGATAGGTCTTGACGATGTCGTCGAGGGTGGCTTGCTCCTGATACTCCCGACGCTTCTTCAGGGTGGCGAAGTCCTGCTCGATGGGGTTGAGATCGGGAGAATAGGGTGCGAGGAAGAGCAGGGTGGCGCCCGTCGCCTTGATGAGCTGCGCTGTTTCAGGTGAGGTATGAAATGCGGCGTTGTCCAGGATGACGAGATGCTGGGCGTTCAGACGAGGGCATAACCTCGTCTTTAGCCAGGCATTGAAGACTGCCGTATCGCAGGTTCCTTCGAACAGACAGGGCTCGGCAAGTCGCCCATCCATGCGAGCGGCAATGAGCGAGGTGCGTGGCCGTCGATGCCCGGAAACGAGGCCAGCCACGCGCTGGCCTTTCAGCGCATATCCATAGCGCCGCACCGTTGAAGGCGCAAACCCGCATTCATCGATGTAGACGGGCTGTTTGCCGCGTCGCAGGAACCGTTCGCGAAGACGGAGAAACCATCGTCGTCGGAGAGGGTCGCGTTCTTGATAGCCCATCCTTTTTTTTATGAGTGACCGCCAGTTTTCGCAGCGCGTTCCAGATGCCATGCCGGGAGACGTGGAAATGCCGCGCCCGCTCCGCTTGTGTCCGATCCGGATGGACTTCCACATGACGGCGCAAGGCTTCCCAATCGAGTTTGTGGGGCCGTTGTGGGCCGGGGCGCTTGTACGCCAAGCCCCCAGGCTTGAGCCAGCGATACACACTCGCCTCCCCCACCCTGAATCGCCGAGCCGCCTCGGCCTTGCTGCCACCACTCCGGACAAAATCCACCACCCGTTGACGCAAATCTGATGAACATCGCATGCCCCATGATCGCCCAGGTTCACCGTCAATGTCCATCAGTAATTGAGGGCTTGGCTATAAATGCCATCAACAGCGTGCTACGGAACTCAAGACTTCTTACCTGCGCCGTTCTCTCTCTCCACCTCGCATTGACAGCTTGCAGTGAAAACGAGCAACCTCCGCAGTTGGGAGCATTCGCTTATGCGAATGCGACCGGGCATTGTCCGGTCGGTTCACGTCCAGGCCTCGTCGGCGCAACCGATGGGAAAATCTCCGCTGATGGCATTCGGTACATGGTCCGCACACCCTCGAATTACGACGCCACATTCGCACACCCACTCTTAATGATCTATGCACCGGCGGGTCAGAGCCGTTGGGCATCGGAGCGATTTGTGGGTCTCACGACCGCAGCGACCGGCGCGGGGTTTGTTGTGGTCTATGCCGATCACAAGCAATTAAATCCTGTTACTGTTGAGCAGCTTGGGACGATTCCTGGCCTCGTGGCAAAAGAATGGTGCATCGATGAAAAGCGAATGTTTGTTACCGGTCACTCAGACGGTGGTACCGCTTCATTGGCGTTAGCGGTGCTCGACAAGACGAAGAAAATCCCGGCGGTCATCGCGCCAAGCGCCGCCGGATGGACTGGCAAGGACCTTGACTCCTTTCAATGCCGTGATCCTCTTCCCGTTATGATCATGCACAGCAAGAACGATAGTTTATTTCCCGGTTGGGGAAGCCAAACGTCCGCCTGGTGGGCGGGCTGCAATCACTGTGATGTCACGAAGACAAAATCAGTAGAAGGCGGATGTCGCGCGTATCAAGGATGTGCCTCAGGCGGCGCAACGCTCTACTGCGAAGGAACAGGCAGTCACCGAGATTGGCCGAATCTGAATCGAGTGATGCTGGAGTTTTTTACCCATCCAGAGAAGTTTCAGTAATCGTAAGCGGCGTCTATCCAAATACTGATGGCACTGAAAGATTAATGGATCAGATAGGACTGACTATAGGACTCACCATCTTTGGATACCTGTTGGGTGCTGTCCCTTTTGGCGTGGTCATTTCAAAGGCGATGGAACTGCCGGATCCTCGCACGGTCGGCAGCAAGAACGTCGGCTTTACGAATGTCTTGCGCGTGTCGGGCAAGAAGGCCGGCATTCTGACCTTGATCGGCGATATGGGCAAAGGGTGGGTAATGGGCTTCGCGGCGACGCAACTCTTGCAAGTTGAATGGGCCATACTAGTCGTCGCGCTTGCGCCGTTTCTTGGCCATCTATTTTCACCGTTTCTCGGATTCAAGGGCGGCAAAGGGGTCGCAACCGCGCTTGGTTCCGTCCTCGGTGTCGCGCCATTGATCGGCCTATTGCTGCTTCTGGCCTGGATTGGAGCCGTGGCTCTGTGGCGCTACTCTTCCGGTGGCGCGTTGATTGCCTTTGGACTCTTTCCCATCTTTACTGCATCTCTTCGACCTACGACTCCATTTGCTTTGTTCTCCGTGTTGATGACCGCGCTCATTGTAATCAAGCACAAGGGGAACATTGAACGGTTGTGGAAGGGGACGGAGAGTAAAATGGGGCAGGGTCGACCCAGTTGATCCTATACTTGTGTGTGCGGTGACAGGCTTAAACCGAAAATGAGAGTCAGAGCAATATGCGTCCGTTCCGCGCCGCTGTCGCGGTATCTCCTTTTTTCAACGTCGCAACATCATCGATGTTTGTATACGTCTTCTCCCGATAGATGGGAGACCATTCGTCGTCAGTTACAAGCAGCTCAATGCCGATTTCAGCCGCGTATCGTCCTTCGTGAATCAGCTTCGTTCGCGGTTGTTGCTCATGTGCACCTTCATGAATCCGTTCTGCCATTGAGCTAGATCGGGGTGGTAAGCGGTGACAACAACCGCTGGCCCTGAGTGTCTTCTCGGAATGCCCCACATGGCGTGAATCAGATTCCAGTGATGCCGAGGAAACATAAGGATGAATAGACCTCTTGCATAACTTCATGGTGACAAGTCCTTGTTGTATGCTGCAGCAATGAGCGTAAAGCGCAGGCCAAAGCGCCTTCTGCGGTTTCGGTATCGGTCGGAGACAATCTTGAAGCGTTTCACAACGCCAATGACGTTCTCTGCAAGGATGCGGTTTCTGGAGATGGCACGGTTGTGCCGCTTGTCGTCCGCAGTCAGAGGATTCTTTTTGCTGCGCTTTTTTGGCATCGTGGTGTTGCCATGCAGTTTCTGTAGGCCCCGGTAGCCGGTGTCCGTGACGGCATGGGTGGCGGGATGGAGCCTCACGCCGGACTCCTTGAGCAAGCGGAAGTCATGCCGACGGCCGGCGGCGTGCGCGAGGCCAATGATCGTGCCCATTGCCTTGTCGACGACAAGCTGGGTCTTCAGCGTATGGCGTTTTTTCTTGCCCGAGTAGTGGCGACGCTGTTTTTTGGGGGTCGTTCCACGGGTGTTTCCGTCGCGTCGATGAGGATAATTTCATCCGTCCGGTCACTGGTGACGAGGGCTTTCTTGCCAGGAAGCGTGAACGCCCCACTCTTGATGAGCGTGTCCTCGCACCAGCGGATGTTGCGATAGGCCGTACTCTCACTGACTCCGTAGCTGTGCCCAATGTGGAGAGACGTACGGTATTCACGCCAGTACTCCAGCGTCATCACGAGTCGCGTTGCGACGGCCAAAGGATTCGGCTTCCCACCCCGCGCTTTGCGGTGAGCCTCAGGTGAGCCTCAGCGGTGTGCAGAACGGACAGCATCTCAATAAATGTTCGCTTCCGAACCCCCGTCAGTCGCCGAAACGTCGCATCCGGCAGGCCTTCAACCCCCTGTATTTCCATGACGGTGCCTCCTCTGTCCAGTGGAAATCATGGAAGCATATTCCCCCAGGCATGGAAAGCCTGAACAGATGGTTATGCAAGAGGTCTAATGTATGCGATGAGGCAGGAAATTCTACTGCGACTTGAACGAAATAGCTATTCTGCGCAGTATTATTTGGTTAGTGCTTTCATGAGCAAGGCTCGTGGATAACGCTAGGTCAAATATTCTTCCAGAGCTGAAGATTTTGTACAAGTGCACTCTTCTATCACCGGTATCGGAGGAGCGTATGTAACTGATATGTAGTACGGTTCTGTCGCCAAGCGAGACTTTTTCCATTGGTGTCCAACCCGATACTTTTGACCCGAGCCGTGTCAGCATCGTCTCCATACCCTGCCGGATGGTGGATTCTGCGGATCTAACCTGCGCATCTGTTAGTGCACTGACTGATGCACGCGTCGCTCCGGCAATGGCGATCGTAGTTACGGTCACACCAGCGTACAGGCGAGGGTCAGGGAAAGTTGAGACAAGTAAAGACTCTGTGCCTTCAGCAAGCTTTGAGTATCCTGATAGATCAATTGCAGCGCCTACGGTGCTCTCGATAGCGAACATCTCGTTGCCGCGCATTATCTTCCATGAGCGAGGAATATCGATGGAAGCATTATATGCCAATTGCGCCTTGATAAATTGGCTTGAAATGTCAGCTGCAAGTGTGGCGAGCGGGACAGCCATCAGGATGGCGACTAACAATCGGTACATATTGATCTCTGGTGGCTAGAGACTCGTCGGCTTGAGCACCTGATTGGGCGCCCTTAGCAGGGCGCACTTACTAACCACATTTGACCATGAGCGTTCCCTGCTTTTCAGTAATAAGAATAGTGACATTTGCGATTCCTGCCGTAGTGTAACCACTCCCAGACCCAACTGGGACGCCGTCACGATATGCAACGCATTCTACCTTTGGTTTGTCGCTCTCGACAGTCGTGACAACACCACCTTTTCCGTATAGGTGACTGGGATACTCAATATTGTGAATTTTTGCTTCGCCAGCGTATGCCATAGTAGTAACAATTATGGGAGCAAATGCACTTAGCGATTTCCTTATGACCTTATCCATGGTGTCCCTCATGTATGGCTACGCTGCCGACCAGTTTTGATAGTTTCATGAATTACTCCTGAATGACACCAAATGCCCTCCGGTCTGTGGCGATCGCGAGATGGTCCATGTTAGTGCAGTGAAAACAGTACAGTCTAGCGGTCAGTTCGATAGTGCGATTGAGCCACTTCCATAGATAGATAGTCCGAGAGAAGCGCGCCATCAAAGAAGACCCTCTCTTTCAAGAACACGTCGGCAATCTTCGAATCTCGCTTGAATATCGCCACTTGGAAATCGGATCTGAGAGAGACCGATTATATTCGAAAAGTCCGAACAGCCTTCCTCAAGTAAGACAATTGCCCTCGGAAAACCAAGTCGGCCTTGAAACAGGCCAACCTCGTGGATAACGTTAGGACGAGCATGGACGGTGGAATCGGCGTGTTCTTCCTCGGCCGTCATCACGAGAAACGCGAAGGTGGCCTGGCTCAACATGGTCTCAAGTCGTTCAGACGTCGCGTATCCCGCTATAGGTTCACGATTAAACTCATCCCACGGTAGGCGAAGCCGTTCGGCCAAGAAGTCCTTGAGAGCTCGCCACAAGGGGATCGTCCATGACCAATGAAAATGCGCTTGCCAGCAAGTGGGCTTTCTGAAGCTCGGGGGATTGCCTCCAGGTTTTCGACCATTCGTTGGACTTGCTCAACTCGGCGACGCAGCTCGTTGTGCAGGGAGGGTTCTGACAGATCCAGAGGTATTTTTGAAAAGTGTGCGAGTTGTGGTGCGCCAGTGCCGTAGATTTTTTCCAAATGAGAGCGAATGCTATCAATCCAGATCGCCAACACGTCCCGATGCAGTTTAGGCTTCGAGAGCCACTCGTTACCCTTGTTGATAAGCCGACGGAGTATTGCAGCGATCGGTGTTGGTTTGGAAGTTGATGTGCCTTCAGTCATGGTCGTGTGGTGGGCTCAGCTACTGAATATACTGGTCACATGGTAGCACAGAGAGTCCGAAAAATGAGGTCAATTCCTGTGCGTGCTATACCGACCGGCATAGTTCTGTTATAGCTGTGAAGGACTCAACCCTGGACCAATGCATCCGCTGGCCGTGCACACTTATTCCACCTCGATTCAGCACGTGGCGCGATCTGAGACACACGAAGCACGCCGGAAGCCTTTACGATCAACTCTTGATGGCATAGTGTCAATTGGGACAATTGGCGGGCTTGCCACTCTTGAGAAGCTCAACCAGACATCCGCAATGGACGCTCCGTTTCAGGCCAGCATCTTTCTGCTCTTCGCTTCGATTCTTGTTGCACTTGATATGGCGCGACCAAAGGTGCTTAAGATTTGGAGGAGAAACTGAACTCCAGCACGCCTACCACAGTCGAATACAGGCGGCGTCCACTCGTGTCTGGGTGTGGTTGGCATTTTGGCTATTGGGTCTTCTCCTCCCCGAGTGGGTGATTTGGACCAGATTTCATATTGGGTCGAGCATGCAGGTGAGGACTTTTAGGCGCAGGTACTGTTCGTCGCGTAAGCCGTAACTCCGCCGCTGCATGACACGGATCTTGTTGTTCATACCTTCGACGAATCCTAGGGCGATTTTGTTCTCCGGCTTGCAGGAGGCCGCGATACCCTCCCAATGCCGGTCGATCATCTCGGCAAACTTCTCGTAGGGCTTCAGGCGTTGCCACTTCAGTGAGGCGCGCCAGTTCTCGAAGAAGCGACGAGCCCAGCCTTCCCGCTCGTAGTCCCAGAGTTGCCCGAACTCCTCCTTGAGCAGGTAGGCCGTGTTCAACCACCTGTTGGCCTTCAGCAGGAACCGCAGGCTTCGCCGCCCATCCGACTTGAGGTTTTGCCGGTGCGAGAGTAGCGTGTACTTCTGGCCCTTGATGAACCGCTGATCCTTCCCCGTTACCCGGTGGTACTCAGCCTTGCGCACCGTGTCCAACGCCTGGCCGAGATGCCGCAACACATGGAACTTGTCGAACAAGATGGCGGCTTGGGGCGCGGGCTCCGGCTTACGCGTCGAATTGCGAAACGCTTTCCACATGTCCATCACGGCCAGCCGTATCTTCTTGCTCTTCGACCCGCCCAGCCACTGGTAGAACTCGTCCATACTCGCTTCTGGGCGGTCCTTGCCGCCGAACCAGATGGGCCGCCGTCGTGCCAAGTCGCTCACCACGATCCGGTAGGTGTGCCCCTTGCGAATCGCGATCTCGTCGATCCCGACTATCTGTGGAGCCGGGGTGCCCGCGCGACGCAACTGTTCCTGCATGTACGGCTTGTCGAGGGCCTTGATCGTTTTCCAGTCCAGCCTGGTTTCCTCAGCGACGTCCTTGATCGTCATGGCCCGGCAGCGCCGTCCCACGAAAAAGGCGAAGCGTTTGGTGTAGAACCGATGGTCTGCCAGCCAATCCAAGGTTTCCTGCTTCACCTTGCCGCACGTCTTGCACTCGACGCGACGAATCTCCACCGCCAGGTAGACCCGTGTGTCCCCGCAGGGCAGGTCGCGCACGCGCCGTGTCTTGCGGTCGTACCAGGACCGAACGACCTGCCCACACGCGCCGCATGCCGTTTTTTCCCCCGCCTGCACAGGTGGATGACGCGGGCCTTCGGGTCACCGAAGATACCTTGTCCTATGGGAGTTGGCCGGAAACCTGGAAAGCGGTAGGTGTCCCAGAGGTGTCGGTGTGTTTGCATCCAGCCATCATGCCAGATTTTCAGATCCCGTCACACACAGCATCCACCCCCCGCTTCCCACGAAGATGCTGGTTTTGGAGCTTCGATTACCCACTCGCCAGGGAGAAGAGCCTGGCTATTAGGTATTGTCGTGGGCGGCTAGTCTTCCCAGGGAGGCCGAATGCGCGTACGTCAGCTATACCGATTCGGGCCACGGCGTCGCGAATGGCTGCAAAATGAGAAGGGTCTAACTCACTTTCAATCAGCGCGGATTCAGCTAGGAGTAAATTCGCTCCCGTGAGGGTTTAACATGCATCCATTAAGCGGCAGTGCGTTTGCGGACCGTTCGTCTTGAGCGGGTAGTTAGCCGCGAGGAACGTGCCACCTTTAGGAGGGAGCGCAATGCATCGTTCACTGCTGACGAACTGCGGAAAGCCTTGGCAACATCGGGTTCGAGCACGACGACGTTCGCTTCTTCCTTTATGAGACGCCGATAATATTTCCCGCGAACCGCCTTCGAATAGTCGAAGGTATATTCGGGACGGAGATCGTCACTGGAGACTTCACTCTTACGTTTCATGTCGCTTCCTCTCGTGTCGCGTCGTAGGCCGTGCGCTGATGATTCGTATGGCCTTGCCGCGCTCAGTGTGTGAAACAGCTAACAGCTTTCCGTGTACGGAGTAACCAACCGTGATGAACCTCTGCTCGCCGACGGAGTGATCAGGATCATCAAAGGTGGCGGATAGAGGATCGTAAAACACCGTTACCGCTTCGTCAAACGACACTCCATGTTTCCGAATATTCCGCTTGGCCTTTTCACGATCCCACTCAAATTGCATTCAGCGGTTCCGCTCAGGGTCACTACTTGACGTGTCAACCGACCTATAACTGATATAGCGAGAAGACTAATGCGCGATTCTTGCGCAGGCACCAACAGTTGTCAACGATCTCCATAGCGTTCGTCGACGTGCTTTACCGACCAGAGTGTCGGATGTACCTAAGATCAAGCATCGAGTGGATTTGTAGGGAACTATCGAGCAGCGATACTGACCTGTACGGAATAGCCGAGCTGTGCGAGGAGTTGTTCGCAATCTTTCCAGGTTAGGCCGAAAACGCGGACGTCGGCGACGCCGATCCTCGCCACAACGTCGCGAATGGTCGGAAGATGAGCTGGATCGAATTCGCCGTCCATCAATGCCGATGCGGCCCATGCCACCAGTCTGTCCAGTAACAATTCATGATGCAGGTATGCGGCAAATTTCTCGGCAACAGTTTTGCGGGTAATGAGTGTCATGCCGGTGAATTTGGAAAACTCTTCCGGAGGCGTTCTGAGAAGTGTATTCGCGTTATGCAGCACACCACCGTTTGGCGCGTTCGCTTGAACGCTTCGCGAGCCGCGATGATTTCTCCGTGAATCGGCCTGCCCCTGTCTTATAGAGTCGCTATCCATCCCTTCTTAGGCATGATTTCTCTCGGACTCGCACCCATCATGATGCGTTGCCCGCACGGAGGAGGTTCACCACAGCATCGACGACCTGCTTCAACGATTGCGATTTCAGTGTGGCAACTTCCGAAATGATGAGATCTCGACTTGGGGGTGAAGAGTTTGCCGGGGACGGGCATAGCTCAAGGCTCACAGCGATCCAGTGGAGAAATCCGTATCTTCCAGTTTGATTGTCCTGGTGTCGCCGTAAGGCTTGCTTGTCACCTGACAGAGAATCCAGTCGCTCCTACTGGCGTCAGCAAGCACCACAGCCGGATGCAGTTTGGTCTGTGACAAGTCAGAAAAGGGAAAGCGGACGAGGACTACCGCACCTGCTGAAGATGTGACCATGCTTCATCCTCTTCCGGCCGGTTCCAGTCCTCAGCCAGCGCCGCCTCACTGAGCAGCGCACTTTCGTGCACGCCGGCTACCGGATGTTCCTCCAAGATCACGACCAGTGCTCGCCGGGCTGCCGGAAGATGGATGGGCTCGAGCAGGCGCACACTCCCATGCTCATCGATCACGGCTTCGACTGTTCGGATCATCGTTTTCTCCTCTCTCTGAAAGTATATATGAAGCCGGCTATGCATGGCTAACGCAGCGGAGGAGGAGCGGTCGGGGGGATGTAGGTCTTCGTGTGGACATCGACAATCTAGACGTCGATAGGAGTGAGGGAAAACACTTGGACGTACCGTGCTGCTGTCGTGGTGTCTCCATTTTTCAATGCTTCACGCACGTCGTCGAGTTTGTATGCATCGTCCACTGATAGGTAAGGAGACACCATTCATCATCAGTTATCAGCAGCTCAACATTGACCTCGGCCAGATACTGTCCCTCGTGAATCAGTTTCTTTCGCTTGTTCTGCTATTGGGTGGGATCTGGTCAGTAAGCGCTTACAACAACCGCCGGATCTGAGTGTCCTTTCAGGATACCTCGTACGGTGAGCCGAAGCATCGGGTGCGGTCTATTCTTAGCTGCCACTCTCTTCGCCTTCTTCTGTGTCGGAAAGCTGCTCGGCTACTTTGGGAAGTTCGGTGCTGACGATTTACCAAACGATGTCAAGATTGACGCCAAAGTAATGATGGATTAACCGGTCGCGGGCAGCGGCCATGTTCTTCCAAGGGACATCTGAATGTGCATTGCGAAACTCGTCTGATAAGTTTTTGGTGGCTTCACCTAAAATCTGTAGGTTACGGATGACGGCATCCTGCGTTCTGGTATCCTTCACGAATGCTTCATAATCCAGTCCGGCGGCGTAAACCGAAATGCGCTGCAGAGCTTCCCGAATATCACCGAGAAATTCTCGATTGGTGCGTTCAGACATAGACCAGACTTTCAGCAATATTCTGAGCGACCCTGGCGATCCGAATATTTTCAATCCCGGCAGGCGTGAGCACGTCTACTTTGCGGCCCAGCACGGCTTCCAAATAGTCAACCAGTTCAAGAAAACGAAAGCCAATCGGCCGCTCAAATTAGACGAGAATATCAATATCGCTGTCCTGGTCCGCTTGCCTCTTTGCAAATGAGCCAAACAACCCGATTTTGCTAACCCCAAACTCGGCCTTGAGGTAAGTTTGCTCTTTCTGCAATGAATGAATAATGTGATCTCTGGTCATAATGGCCTCCCACGAAGTATACCTACCTGGCGACTAATTATTGAGTATTCTACCCAGGACAGTCTACGTAGCTAGACCGAAAACTCACGAGTGATTCTTGCGCGTGTTCAATCACTTGTCGACTGCTCCCCAGAGCGATGTTTTCGCGTGCTATGCAGATCGGCATAGTTCTGTTATTACTGCAGATAGCTTTCCCTTGGAACAGCGCATGGGCTCAAGAGAAGCCGGAGCGGCGCGCGCTGCCTTTTTGCGTGTCCGAGTTGAGCGCCGCGTTATGCGTGTTGTTTTCTCCGTCAATACGAGTAAGCCGGCAAGTGCTTCATTGACTGCTTTGAGGTAGGAAAGGCCCTGACAATAGCCGGCTCCAACAGGGCGACTGAAGTTCTTGCGGCTACTGCCGAATAAAACTTCGCTCTTTTCAGTTTGTAAAGTCCGCCCGTTTGTATTCGGAACACATTTCGTCTTTATCCCTCTTCATATAATTTCCTTTCGCTGCGTATCATACGGCGGACATTGATGATTCGAATTGCATCGGGCCGTTAGTTTTATTTCAGCACGGTCCTTAATTACATCGGGTATGCATGATTAATGCAAATAATATAAACCTACTTCTCAATGGAAACTCTATTGTTTGTTGGGCTTGTTGCGTTCGTCATTTGTGGCACTCTCACCAGACTTCGTCAAACTTGAACGCTGAAGGCGCGTTCAGAGGACCGGCTGTCGCGGGTGATCTACCGGTAATGATCCCGTTGACCCTCTGACGGTGGCATGCTAGAAACACATCCGCTGGCTGTAGCCAGTGTAGTATGCCCGGATGGCGGAACTGGCAGACGCGCCGGACTCAAAATCCGGTTCTCGCAAGAGAGTGGGAGTTCGACCCTCCCTCCGGGCACCAAGAAAACCAATTACTTACACGCCTCACGGTTTCCCGGCTCCTGTACGAATCGGCGTAATTGTCCCATGATTGTCCCGTAGTTGGGCCTCATGGGCATGGAACGCCGCCAATTTCTCCACGGCATGGGTTAAATCCTGCTCGTTCTTGATGTCATAGCGCCGGAAGATTTCTGGCGTTTTATGTCCGAGTAGCTCCATTGCCACACTTTCAGGGATACCAGCACGGCGAAGATTACGGGCAGCCGTACGCCGAAGATCATGCACTAGTCGATCGGGAATACCGGCAGTTTGACAGGCTGTCGCCCATGCCGTCTTGTAGCTCTTAATCGGTTCAATGGCCTTGTGCGTGACTCGAAAGAAGACCCACGGCACAATGACACCTCGTCCACGCTGGATCTCCTGAGCGGCCTCCCACTGCGATTGAATCACTTCCGCCAAGCCAGGTAGGGACTGAAAGGGGAACAATCGGCCTTCTCCGTTCTTGGTGGTGCCTGGATCGGGTCGGATCAATCCCGCCTGTAAATCAATCTGTCTCCATTGCAGGGGTAACACTTCACTGAGAGTCCGCCACCCAGTGAGATACGATACACGCATGACAGGGCGAAGATAGGCCGGAAGGTGCGTCAAGACGGCTTCAAAGTCTTGACGTTCAAAGAAGCCGGTCCGAGCGTTGCGGACCTGGATTGATGGGAATGGCGGACAAGGAACTTTAGCCAGACGAAACGCCCGCTTCAAGACTGCCAGCTCATACCGCACGGTCGCATGCGCAGCTTTTTCTTCATCAATGCGACTGTTGGCATACTTGGTCAATCGATCTTCAGTAATTGCAGACGCGAGCCACCCGGCGAAGGTCCGACTCAGAGCTTGAAAGGCGTCCTGCACCCGATCCAAGGACTTGCGCCGATTGAGTTGATATTCCCCTTCAATGCTCGCTTGTAGATCCTCAAACCGCAACCGGCGAAGGGTGACCTCTTGGAGTGTTCCGGCATCCTTGGCGGCCATTCGTTTGGTTAAGAGTTTTTCAGCGACTTTACGGTTAGATGAGTGGGTTGATTCGCGCCGATCCTGCCCGTTGAAGAAATACTGAATCCACCAGATCGACCCGCGTTGATAGATCCGCCCTCGGCCTCGTTCAGTTCGTGCGTCCATCATCATTCCTCGGTGGTGAGTGATGGGGCCCATTCATCCTTTTTGTGTACGGTGATGGTTCGCTAACTCTCGCGTGACGGCACGGCGCACAAACCCGGCAATGGTATAGCCCTGCTTCTTCAACCCATCGAGCTTGTGCTTCAGATCAGCCGGAAACTTGATCGGGACAGTGATTGACCGCATAGGCTCCACTCCTTCATTTGAATCATCTAGAGCATATGTATCATATGATACACTCCAATACAATATCGTATTTACTCGTAGGCTTGAGTTTGCTAGTCTCCGACCCGTGGCTATCTTCATCAAAAAGCCAAAATTGAAAGTGTTTAACCTTCGGAAGGTGCCGGAAGACCTGTTCTTCCGTATCAAGATGGCTGCTGCTGCAGAAAAGAAATCGTCCGTTGAGTGGCTGTTGCAACTCGCAGAAGATCGGATTCAGGAATTAGAACGCGCTGGGAAACTCCCTAAAAACAAGTAACCGCCTCACGCCTTCCGCGCTGCAAACCATCGCTCAATCGCCTTCTCAGGAAAGAGCAAGACCTTTCTGGACGGCTGACTATGCGGCAACTGTCGCTTGTGACGATACAGCCATTGGGCCGACACATGAAACCGTTCCATCACCTCTGGCACCGTCAAGTATCGATCGGCCTGAACCGGCTGAGGGGTAGGGGAGTCGGCGCAGCATGATTTCAATCGAAGCTGTACCGTCGCCTGTAACCGTGAAAATGCGCCGACCAACAGAGGCACGACAGAGGCTGAGGCTTGCCCGACCATCTGCTCTAAGTTTGTGACGATCTGCTCAAACGTTTGTTGCTCGTTCATGTTCCCCCTCACGCATTCCCCAAATGTTCAACCAATGGCACCTCCCGCCGAACCCGACCGACCACCCGCATAATCACCTTCACGGCTTCCAGCGGGGCCGGTTGATCGAGCATCCCTTTCGTACTCGCCACTCGTTGCACGTCCCCATGCAGCATGATCAACCTCTGACAGACTTCGCGCACGGCGAGGGGTACATCAACCTCAAGATTGGCAATGGTGTATCGATCGATGCGCAACAAGGCTTCGTTGTACTCATTCAATAACTCACGCCAACTCATGGACCGACACAGCTCATTCCAGAGATTTTCGTCTTGCATGATGTTCCCTTCGGGGTGGGTAGGGCTGTGACGCTCTACCCACCCATGCCTACTTAGGCCGTCCGTGCATCGTTGCAGAGCACGAAGCTTTGAGCGTGTCTCACTTGAACATCCACGTTCATAATGAGCCGTACCTCAATGGCATTTTGAGCCCAAGCATTGCCGCCGATGTTCGTCGCTAAAATTTCGACAGAACCCCACTGGCCGATCAGTAGATCAGCCCAGTTGCCGCAGTAGACTTCCGTACAATCGCTCGAAGAACCCTTGGTCAGGTTCACCGGCAATTGCGTTGTGGACAGACACTGTAGCCCGATTGCCTTAGACAAGGCTTCATCGGTCAAGAGTGGCGGGAGGATGTATGACCCGCCCGTGTCGCCGCTGAATTGCGCTACGCGGGATTTTTTCAGCTTGCGAAGGGCTTTGGGATGAGTGATTACAGCAAGACTGTCAAGCGGTATGTCGGCGTCATCTAACGCGCCGATCAAATCATACAAATGATCGATCTGTAACGCGCCGCCGTTCGTGCCGATCGCATAATTTGAAACCCCTGCTGCATTTGCAACGCCCAATGGTTGATTGGACGACCCTGACCCGCGCAAGGCCACGCGGTCCAGTTCCAAGGCTGCAATCTGCATGAAGTCATTACGGATGATTTGCTCCATCTGCGGATTAGACAAAATCCCAAGCAAGTTGGAATATTGCGCCCTTGCTGCCAAGGTCTTCGGCGTCATCTGCACCTGCCCGAAGGTAGGATCAGACTGGGTAATGTTGGCGTTTTGCCCAATCCAATACAGACTTGAGCTAGTCAACTGCTTCGGGATGGTCACCGGTGATCCCGTCAACCCTTGCATGAGGGTAGCTCCGGCCCGCACCGTCACCATCTTTGCCCGTAGCATCTCAATGAGCACCGCTACCCACTGAGAAGGCACGATGTAACCACCGCCAGAACCGGACGTGCCCGTGTCCATGGCCTTTTGCTGAGCGTCGAGAATCATCTTCTCATCGTAGGACGAGAACCCGGCACGCTGGAAGCTGTCCCTACAGCCTTCGCGCTGCATGGCGTTAGCAATGCCCATCTGTACGATCTTGGTCGCAACCTGTTCCTTCGTAACAGTACCCATGCCAACAGTTGAGAAACCGGGAAAGCCCAGTCTCTTCTTATCATTCAAATAAGCCTCGATGCCGTGAATGCGTTTTTCATGATCCTCCTGACCTTTGACCATTGTTTGAAGGCCATCCTTGATGATGACCAAGTTAGTTTCTAACGTATCCATGATGCAGTTTCCTTCTCTGTTAAGTAAAATCAGCTAAGCACAATCCGGTTGACCGAACCGGCACAGTTGAACCGTCCACGGATGCCTCTGGTGTCATGGGCGAAAAGCCTGACTCCGGCATCTGAACCGTTCGCGCACAGCCGATGTTGGCCCTGCATCGGCACAGGTGGCGCATCTCGATAGGCATTGAAGCCTGTTGGATTGCTCCCAGACTTCTGTCTGTCGAGAGGCGTCATAGTACGAACACTCCACACACGCACAGGGGTTTATTAGCTAAGACCAACGCGCCAGCACTGGCGTTTGCGATATCGTCTGTTGAACCCCTACGGTGGTCCACTTTGTCTTTTCCGCTCGTTCCTCGTCGGCGCTCCAATCCGCGTAGCTCGCGAAGCAATTCAGCATGATCGAGTAACACCGCCCGCTCGCTATTAATCAGGGGGAGCAACTCAAGGTAAATCTCAGATCGATCCCGTTCAGACGGTTCATAGCTCAGGCCGTTTTTGCGAAACTGTTCAGCGTTGTACTCCGCTCCATATCGATCCCCATGGACCTGCGACACGCGATAAGTTTTGAGGAATGCGCACGCCTCGGCAATCACGCCAGATGGGTTCAGGGGAGGAGTCCATACCCGCACGGCATCAAGGACAACTCGCTCACCATCCGCATGCGCAACCGCCACCACAAACCGATCATGCCGTCCGCCTGATGGATCGCAAAAACCTACGTATGTAGTCTCACTCATCGGTGCACGTTCACGAACGTCAGCATCCACACAGGCTTGTATGGCTTCCATATCCAGAAGGGTGCTTGTGCCTGAGCGAAATTCCCCCAGCACCTCTGAGCGATAGGCTTCAGGATCGTCTTCCTGCATCCGTTGTAGATAGTCGTCTGAAAGGCAAGGGTTCATGTCCTTCGATGAGGCTTGCCACACCAAGACAGGCGACTCATCTTTGCCGAAATGTTTCTTGTGCAGGTCATAGAGTAAGCCGGATTGGGCATAGGGTGAACTGATCGCAATGATCTTTCCGCTAGTCATGGCAACACGCCCACGAGCCACCCGCCACATCTCAAGATCGGTGGGCCGCCCATCTGTGGCGATGTAATGCGCGGCTTCGTCCATCACCACGATTGACGCCTTCACGCCTCGCAAGGCAGACGGTCGGCATGGGTACGCACCGAGTGCGGTGCCGCGCTTCAGTTCCAAAAAATCGGCCGTATCACGTTCCACTTCATTCTTGAAAATCTCGATGGTCTCAAACGGCTCTCGGGCATATCGCAATAAGACACGCATACTCCCACGATGATCTTGGGCGACTCCGACCGCCACGGTTCCGGCCTGTCCTGTCAATACTTCGGAATCGAGCAATGCACCGGTGATTGTCGTTTTGCCGCATTGCACGCCAGCGATGACACACGCTTCAGGGAACCCACCTTCTGGCGGAAGATAGCGTTCTCGGCCCGTGAACTTTTGGAAGGCCTCCAACTCGATCGAATCCAATGGCAGGCCAAACAGAGCCTTCAAGAATACGAGCCACATCGCCCAGGTCTTCAGATCACGGAAGACAGGCAGAGCGCCGAGTAATTGCGGGTGCTTCAGTTGATCGATAATGGTTAGACGGTTCTGCATCACGTCATCAACTCCATACGCTCAAAGGGGACTGTGGAAGCCAGGGAGCAGTCTGGCCCCTTCGGATGCGCTTGGCGGGGAAAAGGGGTAAACCCGCCGCCCGCACTCCACAGCCTTGTTTGGGGCAGGCGACCGGGAAGGATTGGCCCGGCTCCATTGCTGGAACAACCTCGGGCGCTGGATCGGACGCCTGAGATTGCCACCTGCCTTGGATTCAAAACACTCGTTCATGCCTCAACCAGTTCCTCGGCCTGCTTCTTTTCCAGCGTGGCCGGACGGTGGCCTAAGCGATACGGCCAAAGGCTGCATGTCATGATCCGACACTCCCGAACTTCCTTCGGCTGATAACAGCTACAATCGAGACATTTAGCCCTGATAGCCTTCAACGGTGTCAGTACCTTCATGTGGAATAGCCCTTTCTTGGTGAAAACCCCCTGCCTAGCTCGCGTTTTGTGAAAAAATATTCCCGGCGAATACCAACCTAGCCACTCCCCTTTTGAAACAACCCATGAAAGTCCTCACAACACACTCCGCAAGGTGACTTCCTTCTTGGGTTCGGCGTACTCGTTTTCCCAGCCCCTCGCCTTGAGCCAATTCTCAGGCAGTGGAATAAATCGCTTCTCAATGCCATTCCACTCTGTGCGCTTCGCCACCTCGATTGCGCGGAGCATTTTCTGCAACAACTCCCAATCCACGCCTAACGAGCGACTCATGAAAACTTCCCTTGCGCGTAGTCGGTGCTCATGGCGAGGGTAGGCTTCGTAGAAAATCGGAAACATTTCATCCGGCGTACGCCCGCCCCCAGGCCCCGCGAACTGGCCCCCGGCCCGCGAAGGGGGGGAGGGGGGTTGTCTTTTCTTCTCCGAAATTGCGTCACGTAATTTGTCGGAATCGGCGTGTTGATTGTTTGAACGCCGATTCTTCTCTTCTTGAGAAAAAGTTGCGCACTCGTTCAGCGAAGCTGAACAAGTATTTCTTCTCTTTTTCTGTTCCTGCTCCTGTTGTCTGGGGACCTGTTTAGACACCTGTCTAGACACCTGTCTCAGTTGGTCTTTCCTGCCCGTTGGTTTCTCACAGCCAGTGCGATCCCAAAATAACCGTTTAAGCCCTAAAGCACTGCCTTGTGCGAGCGGATCAAGCAGTCCAGAGAAGAGCCACTTCGGGCTTCCGTTGAGCCTGGCGCGTAGATGCTCACGCAGGACGGCAAATTGATTCGACGATGGGAGCCCCTCACAAGCTTCAATCCAGCCGACGAGCTGAGACGGATTCTCTGGTCCGTTGTAATCAGGCAGCAGGTAATTCTTGACAATGACCAGCCGACCATCAACCAAGACCATACCCAATTCTGCGAATTGGCTAAGCGACAATTCGATATCTTGTTCCGTCAACCCAAGGTCATCGGCTAGCATGGCGGGATAGATGCAACCAGCCCCCATCGGTGTCAGGTGTTCGCTTGTCAACAGACCAAACCAAACCAGTTTTCCTTTCACTGAAAGCTGTTTAAACTTTTCATCTTTCGCGATGCGGACAGCGATCTTTCTCCACCGTGCCATGTTCTGGCTCCTTACGCCTTAAGCATGCGAGCGATTCGTTGAGCGCCCACTTGCTTGATGAGCGCCACCATGTCTTTGATGGTTGCCGCTCGCTGAAGGATTTGCTCATAACTCGCCTGGCATCCCTCCGTAGGGTGTTCAGTCAAGGACGCTGCGGCCATCGCCACGATGAAGCCATCACTTCCTAGTTGCTGGATTGCAGGCCGAGTTGACATGAGGAACATCCAGCCTGGGTTATGCGGTAGCCCATCACTCGTGATTCGGTCGGTTAACTCAAGCATCCTGTTGAGCAATTCATTGTCATTCATGGTTGAGGTTTTCATCTTTTTTGCTTTGCTCATCGTTGGTTCCTCGCTGTGGTTAGCCCCGTGGATTGACTCTCAAAAATTCCAGCAGTTCCTCTTTGTTGAACCGCAAGGCCCCGCCTATTTTGTAGTGGGGCCACTCTTCCGCGTGTCGATACACATGGTTAGCCGATATGCCGAATTTCTTGCAGACCTGCCGCACACTGAGTAGTGTGGGATCGGTTTTTGCTTGCGTTTTGCGTGTCATAAATCTCCTAGTTTTTAGTTATTAAGTTAATGTCCATCGCATTTCTCATACTACCCATATTCTCACCTCCCCGCGATCTGTCAATGGCAAGGGAAATACGTACATAAGGGACCATTGTGAAACTTAGAAACACCATTCCTAGACAGCCGATTCATCGAATCAGGCCATCAAACTTCTACCAGTGGTAGACGAAAATTATTGTTTCAGGGGAACTTGAAGGGAGTGAGAAAGTGGGTGCGACGCACGCAAGAGACCGCGCAATCCTCAACCGCAGAGCGGACGCCCTACGGTTGAAGATCAGCCTAGCGGCGGAAGTGAATCTGTTCGCCGAGGGAATTGATCGAGTCTTGTAAGCGATCGAGCTGGTAGTGCATCCCGTCAAGGATTG
Organism: Nitrospira sp.; assembly: GCA_030123625.1. Taxonomy (NCBI): domain Bacteria; kingdom Pseudomonadati; phylum Nitrospirota; class Nitrospiria; order Nitrospirales; family Nitrospiraceae; genus Nitrospira; species Nitrospira sp. Next base: position 4,412,952 of record CP126121.1, on the reverse strand, counting down.
GCCGACAGTCCGCCACTAGTTGGGCTCGCTGCCCCAAAGACCGAAGCAGGTCGCTCATGGCATCGTGAACCTGCATGATGCCCTCGTGCAGGTTGTTCAAGTACTCATCACTCATGGGACACCTCCATTCTGTTAAAAATCACTATCACTTCACGATGGAATGTCTGCTATGGGCTCATGAGGCACCTCCTGTTCAGGTTGCTGCGTGGTTGATGATCCGGCCAAGAGTGCAGCAAGGCTATGGGCTGGCCTTGTGCGTTTTTTCAATCCTAGTTGTCCCATATATCGAGCCAAGGCATCGGCTAAGGCTTGTCGTTGTTGAACGACTGGAAAGAGACTACGCCGACTCTTGTTGACGAGTGACGGTTGCTCGATCAGAAATCTGTCTACACTGGAAAGCATCACATAGGTTTGTGTAGCAAGATCCACAATGGAACGTTCCATTGCTGAAATTTCGCTATCACCTCCGAGGTCGGCAATCAGTCCCGCCCGCCATTGCCTCAATTCAGCGCCGACCGTTCCAAGCCGGTCAATCCAATCACTCTCGCTTGATGCCGACTTGAGAGCGGCCTGTAGGGTAGTCAGTCCATGGCGTTGATACGGTCGTTTTCCTGGCGATTTCATGGCAGTTTCACCTTTCATCACTATGGGACAAGTATGGGACAGGCCATTGAAAATATGTGTGTATTTAACCATTTATGGACGCGAATCGGATACGGAATCCGGTGCGTATTTGGGAAGTATTGGATTTGTCGAAGATTTTGGCGTATGACTGCCCCGCCGTCACTCAAACACTGGAGTAGGTGAACCATGCCACCTGAAGAGCCAAAAGATCCAAAAGACACGATAATAAACGCCATCATGAAAAATTGGGAAAAACATCGGTGGATGAAATTTCGTTCTGCTCTCCATCTGCATAGTGAAGAAGCGGCCGAACGTTTGACTTCATTGCTCGCTCTACATTTATTGCTTGACCGTGCAATTGAGGCGATTCTCTCAGTACAGCTTCTCGGTCCTGGAAGTCTAAAAGGGAAATTAGGACAAGTTGCTGAGGCGATAAGGCGAGTTACTTTCAGTAATCGAATTGACATAGCGAAAGCGGCAGGTCTGATTTCTGGTTCATGCGCGGCAGACATCAAGGCTGTAAACAAGGTGCGCAACAAAGTTTCCCATTCCCAACCTAAAAGCCTTGACGGGGGCGTGAGTGTTGCGCCTGAGCTCTCATCACCCAAAGATTTCGAGAAGTGCATGGTGAGAGGTGAGCGGGCGTTTGATGAGCTTATGGCAAACATCAATCACCTGTTGTTAGGCATAGGGTCGCCACGCAATAAACGTAAATAATCCTTTTCCACTGTCCCGTAAATTGTCCCATGACTATGAGTTGTCATTGACACAAACGCTCCATTTCATGTACGAGAAGTCCTGTATAAGGCACTGAATTTATACGAATAGGTCTTCATGACATCCATAGTCTCGATGCTGCATGGGGACTCAAAATCCGGTTCTCGCAAGAGAGTGGGAGTTCGACCCTCCCTCCGGGCACCAACGTAGCACTGAGGCGCATTCATTTGCTTTCAGGGGGGATGCGACTGTTGCGGTTTTCTGGAACGAAGATGAGACAGAAGAAGTGTCGTTAATAAAGGGACCAACTATTACATTCAGCGACCTCTTGACAGCGCCGTGCTATTAGCCTAGATTCTGCCATATTTCTCAATTGTATATGCATATGAAAAATTCTTACTCGAAGACGGCAATCAACAAATACTTCAGCATGCTGGTTGAAATTATGTCCACCTATTTTAAGGAGGCAGCACATGCGTAAGGTGTTGGCACTGGGAGCCGCCATGGCGCTCATCGGCTCCATGAATATTGCAGTGGCTCAAGAGCGACTACAGCAGTCATCTGGTGGGTCCGCAATGGGTGTGGGGACAGGTGTTGGTGACGTGTCCGGGAATTCCAATCGTGTTCAGACTTTTGATCGCAATGCATTCCTTGAACGCCTCTCTCTACCTGAGACGATCTATGGTCGTGTGCTGGCTATCGATTTTCCAGCGGGAGAAATGCTTCTGGAGACCGGTGGAAGCTCTCATGACGAAGGCCGTGCGGGAACCGGAGCGATGAGTTCAATGACTGTCTACTTCGACGAAAGAACCAGCCTGGATCAGATCAAAATGTTAAATAGCGGCGATGATATTTCTCTCCAAGTGGTTGAAGCAGTCACACCCAATCGTCAGTACGGTATCGGTCGCAAGATCGTTCGAGAAGTATACCTACTGCGAGGCAACGAAAAACTCGCCGGATTTGGCGGCCTAGGGCAGCGACCGAATCCCTCGACCGAGCGGGCCATTGTGACAACAAGTAGCACGACGACCGGTGGGGTGGCAGGATCCGTGTTGCCCGGCAAGATCACCGGAACCGTGGACACCACCGTCGGCGAATACACCGGTGCAGCTCCTTGTTGGAATTGCGAACCTCAACCGGGATGGGGGTATAAAACAGTAGCTCCGGAAACAAAGATGCCCAACATATCCGACTACGGAACTGACGCCTCCAAGCCCAATTTGGTAAAGGGGTTCAACTGAACTGTTCTGAGGCTGAGTGTTAATGAAAAAGGGGCAGCGGACGCTGCCCCTTTTTCAATTGGGCTGGTGCTCGGACTGCTCAATTCCAGTCCTGATAGTCTCGCGATACAACCGTCTTTTTCTTCTCTCGAATTGAAATGATGAACGACCATCAAAGCTTGCCGGATACGCCGGTGACCGAACTGGATCTTCGCGGAGTAATGTGCCCCTACAACTTCGTGAAGACGAAGCTCAAACTGGAAACACTGAAGCAGGGGCAGGTGCTGTCGGTGCTTCTTGATGATGGAGATCCCATCCGCAACGTTCCTCGTAGCGTCGAGAACGAAGGCCATACGGTCTTATCGCAGGAACGAGTCGACCGGACTTATCGTGTCTTGATCCGCCGAGAGGAGAGCGACTGAGCGCGCCGTGCGTGTTGGCCGCCCCATTCTGTCCCATCTCTTCCTGCAAGAATGAATGTCACCTCTCTCCCATGAGCACGTGGTAGTTGCTCGCGTAACTCACGCGCGGTCCCGCGAACGATATGCTCTGTCGGTCTTGTTAAGTCGAAGGCAACAGCCACGGAGCGCCGGGGGGAGATATCCGCAAGGATTTTGAGTATGCGCGAAACCACTGACCCGGCGCAGAAGGCAACAGTTGGGCCATTCCTCCTCAGGGAATCGTTGAGGTATTGGGCAATACGTGAAGAGGCGCTCGGCAGATGTCCAAGAAAATAGAAGGAATCACAAGAGAACCCCGCGACAGTCAGAGCCGCGATAATCGCAGAAGGACCGGGTACTGGAACTACTCGGATATTATGTGCATGGGCGGCCGCTACGAGAAAATGGCCGGGGTCGGCGATGAGAGGGGATCCACAATCGGACACGAACGCGACATCATGTCCTTGCTGTAACCGGTATAAAAGAACCGCTGCTTTCTCCCTTAGATTTTTGGGTCCGTAACTTGTCACGGTTGCTTGAATGCCGTGATGCAGAAGGAGTGCTTGAGTCATGTTCGGATCTTCAGAAGCCAGAATGTCGACCTCACCGAGGATTCGAATGGCACGCAGCGTCACATCCTCAGGATGCCCGATGGATACTGCCACCATATAGAGCGTTCCTTTCCGATTGGATGGACTGACAGAAGTCCTTGAAGCTCTTGCGTTTTGTTGACTCCGTTTGGTCGGCATCGATATAATTTCCCACTTATTTCATTGACGTCAGTCCTTAGACACCTGGGTGTTCCCGATGGCAGCCGTCTGTTTCATGATCACGCTGGTCCTGTACATCGTGGCCACGGTGTCATTTCTTTCCTATTCGCTGCGACGCTCGGAAGCCTTGTCACAGGTGTCGTTGGGGCTTACTGCTGTAGGCTTTGCTTCCCACACGTTCGCCCTCGGGGCGAGAATGTTCGCCGCCTCACCATCTGCAACGCCCAGTTTTTCCGAAGCGCTCTCCTTTTTTGCCTGGATGATCATTCTCGTACTTCTGATAGTCGAGCTTCGCCACCGGATTCATGTACTTGGGTCATTCATGGTACCCTTGGCCCTGGTTTCGTTGATCTCGGCCGCAGCCCTCCCAGAAACGGTCCCTACCCTTCAACCGGTATTCAAGACCTTATGGTTTCATGTTACGCTCAGCATGCTGGGCGCAGTGGGATTTACCGTTGCGTTCGTCGCGGGTGTGATGTACCTGATCCAGGATCGACTCCTCAAGTCGAAACAGTTCAACGTTCTCTACAGCAAGCTGCCTGCGCTAGACTTTCTCGATCATCTCAACCAACAATCCATCGTGTTGGGGTTTCCTCTGCTCACGCTGGGAATCGTGACAGGAGCTATCTCGGCCCAATTTGCACGCGGATCCTATGTGAGCTGGAATCCCGAGCAAACCGGGGCGCTCGTCACCTGGCTCTTCTATTTCATCGTCTTGCTCGGAAGATTGACCATAGGATGGAGAGCCAAACGCGCGGCCTATCTCACGGTCATCGGATTTGCTTGCGTGATTCTCACATTGGTAGGCGTCGTCCTGAAAGGGCATAGTGCGTTGTCGTAACATGGTCTGATAGTCCCATGCATTTGATTGTCGTAGGGTTAAGTCATAAGACGGCGCCGGTCGAGATCCGAGAGAGGTTGGCGGTTCCTGAAAGCCGTCTTGGCGAGGCCCTCACCCGTCTGTGTGCGTATCCCGGTGTCAAGGAAGGCATTCTCCTTTCGACCTGTAATCGAGTCGAGGTGTACTCGGTTGTCGACGATATTGAAGTCGGATATGGACGTATCCAAGAATTTCTAGCCGACACGCATCTGTCGTTGTCTTCCGAACAATTGACCCCGCATCTCTATTGGCATACCGGAGACCGAGCCATTGGCCACTTGTTCAGAGTCGCCGCCAGTCTTGATTCAATGATTATCGGAGAATCTCAAATCCTGGGACAACTTAAAAGTTCGTTTGAAGTGGCGCTGGCCCATAAGACGACCGGCGTCATCATGAACAAGGTCGTCAAGAAGGCCATTTCAGTAGCCAAGCGCGTGCGGACCGAAACAAAAATTTCGGAAATGGCGGTGTCGGTCAGCTATGCCGCCGTTGAGCTGGCGAAGAAGATCTTTTCGGACCTGCACGAGAAGACGGTGTTGTTGGTCGGTGCCGGGGAAATGGCGAAGTTGGCCGCGCGCCATTTGATCGCTCAGGGTGTGGGGCATGTCCGCATCACCACGAGGACCCCACAACATGCGGTAGATCTTGCCGCCAAGTTCGGCGGCACGGCGGTCCCATTCGATCAGTTCAAGGATGACATGGCCTCCGCGGATATTGTTCTGGTGTCCACCGGGGCGGCACATTATCTGATCGGCGCAGAAGATGTGCATCGGGCAGTCGAAGAGCGTATGAACCGTCCGATGTTCTTGATCGACATTTCGGTTCCGCGAAACATCGATCCGGCCGTTCGTCATGTCGATAATGCGTTTCTCTTCGACATTGATGACCTGAAACATCGAGTTGAACAGAACCGAGCTGAGCGAGTGCAGGAGGCGGAGAAAGCCGAGAGAATGGTTCTGGAAGAAGTGACCACCATGCTGGACTGGATGAAATCCTTGGAGGTCACTCCGACGATCGTTGCGCTCAGGAGCCGCGTCGAAGACATGAAGCGGGCGGAGGTTGACAAAGTGCTCGCGCGATTGCCGCATCTGTCCCCTCAGGACCGCGAACTGGTCGAAGGCCTCGCTTCTTCGATTGTCAACAAATTGATTCATCGCACGATGGTCACCCTCAAAACCGAAGTCAACTCCTCGAGCGGTCCTGCGTTTGTTGAAGCGGCACGCCGTTTTTTTTCTCTCGATCGGGAATCTCCGTCTGTTCAACCGATCGAGGCGTATACGGAATCGCCGCGTTGTCATACCGGGACCTCCGCGGAGTCGGGCGGCCGACGATCCGGCTCCGGAAACGCCAGTCCATAAACGAGCCCGCTGATCGGCGGGTAACGAAACGAGTCTCAACGTGTCGATACAGAACGGCCATCGCTCAACTTTGGTTCTTGGGACGAGGGGCAGCAAATTGGCACTCTGCCAAAGTGAATGGTTCCAATCCAAGGTTCAGGAAGTCGTGCCGGAGGTCCGGGTCACCCTCAAGAAGATTCAGACGTCCGGCGACAAGATCGTCGACGTGCCATTGGCAAAAATCGGGGGCAAAGGTTTGTTCGTCAAGGAAATCGAGGACGCGTTGCTCGCCGGTGAGATTGATTTCGCGGTGCACAGTATGAAGGATGTTCCGGCGCAATTGCCCGATGGACTCGACATTCTCTGTGTGCCTCAGCGGGAGGATGCCCGTGATGCCTTAATCAGTCGCGGGGGGTACTCGTTTCAGAATCTTCCATTCGGAGCCAACATCGGCACGGCAAGCCTTCGGCGCCAGGCGCAGCTCTTACAGGTCAGGCCCGATTTAAAAATCGCGATGCTGCGCGGCAACCTGGATACGCGACTGAGAAAACTCAAAGAGGGACAGTTCGATGCCATTGTCTTGGCGGCTGCGGGCCTGCATCGGTTGGGATGGTCGCAGGCCATCACAGAATATCTTCCGCCCATTCTTAGTTTGCCTGCGGTCGGACAGGGAGCCCTTGGTATTGAAGGTCGGACCGACGATCCATTCGTCCGCTCTGTTTTACTCCGCCTCAATCATCAGATGACCCATACGACGGTAACGGCGGAGAGAGCTTTCTTGCACCGCCTCGAGGGAGGCTGCCAGGTACCCATTGCCGCTCATGCAACCCTAGCCGGTGAGCAGTTGGTACTGAATGGTCTTGTCGCGAGTGTCGATGGGAAGACCGTCATTCGCGATCAGATCGAAGGGACATTTGAGCAGGCTCTTACTCTGGGGGTTGAGTTGGCTGAACGACTGTTGGCTCGGGGAGGGGATAAAATTCTGCGGGAGATTTACGGATCAGCGTGAACATGGTACGACGAAACAAGGGAAAGGTCTATTTGGTCGGCGCCGGTCCCGGCGATCCCGGGCTCTTGACTCTTCGAGGGAAGGAGTGTCTTGAACAGGCTGATGTGGTTCTCTACGATTATCTCGCCAATCCCAGCCTTCTTGCCCATGCACAAGACTGCGCCGAGCGAATCTACGTCGGACGGAGGGGCAAAGGAAAATATCCTGGGCAGGAGACCATCAATCGCCTACTGATTGATCGAGCCAATGCAGGCGATGTGGTCGTGCGTTTGAAGGGCGGGGATCCGTTTGTCTTTGGGCGGGGAGGAGAAGAAGCGGAAGCGCTTGCCTTGGCCGGGATCGAATTTGAAGTCGTTCCGGGAGTGACCGCTGCGGTGGCCGCTCCTGCATATGCCGGTATTCCGGTAACTCATCGAACGTTGGCGTCCGCGCTCACCATTGTCACCGGACATGAAGATCCAGAGAAGCCTTCCACGGCCCTGGACTGGTCGAGGCTGGCAGCGAACCAAGGTACCGTCGTCTTTCTCATGGGCATGAAAAACCTTTCGACGATCGCCGCGACCTTAATGGCCGAAGGGCGATCAGGAGCCACTCCTGTCGCGATCATTCGATGGGGAACGAGGGTCTCGCAACAGACCGTCATCGGTACCTTGGCTGATATTGCGGACAAAGCGGACGCGGCACAGATGGAGCCGCCGACCGTCATTGTCGTGGGAGAGGTCGTTCGACTGAGGCAGAAACTCAACTGGTTCGAGCGACGGCCGCTTTTTGGAAAACGGGTGCTCATGACGCGAGCGAAAGAACAGGCCGGTGAATTAGCTGCCCGATTGGTCGGCTATGGAGCGGAACCGGTCGAAGCTTCAACGATCAAGATCGTTCCTCCGCTCGACTGGGGGCCTGTCGATCAAGCTATCTCGGAGATCGGGACGTACGACTGGATTGTTTTTACCAGCGCCAATGGCGTAAGCCGTTTCATGACGAGGTTGTCGGCTCGCGGATTTGATGCACGCTGCTTGGCGGGACGACGGATTTGCTGCATTGGTCCCCGCACGGCTCAGGAGTTGGAAAAGTTCGGTATCAGAGCGGATGTGGTTCCGGCAGAGTATCAGGCGGAAGGAGTGTTCGCCGCACTGAGCCGGCGGGATGTAGAAAAAACCCGCATTCTCATCCCACGAGCGGAAGTGGCCAGAGAGCTCTTGCCGGACGAACTTCGAGCGGCTGGGGCGCATGTCGATGTCATTCCCGTATACCGAACGCTCACATCAGAACACAATTCCGAGGGATGGCGGCAGGAACTCATGGATCATCGGATTGATGTGGCCACGTTTACCAGTTCTTCCACGGTCCGCAACTTTGTCGCAATGCTTGGCGGTGTTGAAGCGGTGAAGTCGTTGTTGCAATTCGTCATGATTGCCTGCATCGGACCCATTACGGCCAAGACGGCGGAGGAATATGGTTTGACGGTCTCGATCATGCCGAGTGAGAATACGATTCCGGCGATGGTGGATGCGATCGCCCACCATTATAGAAGTCGTGATCAGTGGACCACCGGAGCTCTGCAGTAATGAATGCCCGCACGATGTACGATGGTCTTATACAAGGAGGAGGACGAGATGGTTCCTGTAAAGTCATTCATGATTCCCCGAGAAAAGTTCGTGACGGTGCCTCGTGATACGGATGTTCAGATGGCCGCCCGCATCATGCGTGATCGTGGGATCGGCAGCTTGTTCGTGACCAATGATCGTGAAATCATCGGAATCATCACGGATACGGATATGGTGCGTCGAGTGGTTGCGGCTGGGGCGGATGCAACCAAAACGACGGTTGAGCAAATCATGTCGGCTCCGATTATGACCATTGAAGAGAGCAAGACGTTGCTCGATGCCAACGATTTAATGGCGCAATCTCATCTCCGCCATCTGGGTGTCACGCGCGACGGAAAGCTGGTCGGTGTGATTTCCGTTCGTGACCTCGTCGTGTTCTTGACGAACCTGCCACGAAAGTAAGGATAGGCTATGGGGTTTCCAATCCAGCGGCTCCGACGACTGAGGCAACATGGCTCATTGCGTCGGATGGTACGTGAAACGACTCTATCCTCGTCGAATTTTATCTACCCCCTGTTTGTGGTCGAGGGACAGGATCGCCGTGAAGAAATCACTTCGATGCCGGGCCAGTTTCGACTGTCGGTTGATCTGCTGGTCAAAGAGGCGTGGGAGATTCAGGCCTTAGGTATTCCCGCCATCATCCTTTTTGGAATACCAGCGCATAAAGATGAGCGTGGCAGCTCAGGATGGGACCCTAACGGCGTCGTCCAGCGGGCGATCAGAGCCGTCAAACAACAAGTCCCGGGGTTGATGGTGATCACTGATGTGTGTATCGACGAATATACAAGTCACGGGCATTGTGGAATTGTACGAGATGGGAAAATCCTGAACGATGAGACGCTGGAGTGTCTCACAGCGATGGCTCGTACCCATGCCGAAGCAGGGGCCGACATGGTTGCGCCATCGGATATGATGGACGGCCGTGTCGCCGCGATCAGACGCGAATTGGATCGAGCCGGGTTTTCCGATCTGCCGATCCTGGCGTACGCCGCCAAGTTCTCTTCCTGTTTCTATGCACCTTTTCGCGATGCGGCTTTTTCCAGTCCGCAATTCGGTGACAGACAGTCCTATCAGATGGATCCGGCCAATGCGCGCGAAGCGCTGCGCGAAATCGAGCTCGATATCGACGAAGGTGCCGATATCGTAATGGTGAAGCCGGCGCTCCCTTATTTGGACATCATTGCGATGGCTCGTGCTCGTACGCTTCTCCCACTGGCGGCCTATCAGGTGAGCGGCGAGTACAGTATGATTAAGGCGGCGGCGAGGGCGGGATGGCTCGATGAATCACGTGCCATGATGGAATCGCTGTTGGCCATCAAGCGGGCGGGAGCCGATCTCATCCTGTCGTACTTTGCAAAAGACGCCGTCAAGCTGCTTCATTGATCGACGATGAAAGTGACCCGCGGATATTCGGACGAGATCATGCGGCCGTATCCGGTGGGAACTATCGGGAATTTCGACGGTCACCATCTCGGTCACCATGCGCTTTTGAAGCAGGTGGTGGAGACGGCACGCTGTGCCCATGGAACGGCTGTCGTCCTGACTTTTGATCCTCACCCGGTGCAAATTCTTGCGCCTCACGTTGATTTTCGGTTCTTGACGAGCGGGGAAGAGAAACGTGCCCGTTTCGAACGAGCCGGAATCGATGAGGTGGTCTCTCTGGAATTCACTCCGGCATTTGCATCACTCTCTCCGGAGATGTTCGCCGAGGAGGTTTTGTCTAGAGGGCTCGGACTCAAAGAAATTTTTGTCGGACAACATTTTGCCTTTGGGCACAGGCGAGTAGGACAGATCGAGGATTTGATCCGGTTCGGGGAAAAATTCGGCTTTATCGTTCATTCGTTTCCTCCCGTGATGATCGACGGAGGAGTGGTCAGCTCGACGAGAATCAGACAGCTCCTTGTCACCGGACATGTCGATCAAGCCGCTGTCTTGCTCGGCCGACACTATGCGTTAAGCGGAGTCGTATCCCAAGGGGAGAGAAGGGGGCGAACACTCGGATGCCCGACCGCAAATCTTGAGTTACCCCCCGACCGTGTGGTACCTGCCGACGGCATTTATGCCTCCGTCGCGATCCTAGATCAGGAGCGATATGATTCGGTCGCCTATATCGGTGCCAGACCGACCTTCGATGGTGGTGAGCGGGGGTTGGAAGTATCCATCCTGGATGGGATATACGAGCTGTACGGACGAACGCTCACTGTCGAATTTATCGGTCGTATCCGAGGCGATGCGCGATTCGATAGCGGAGAAGCTCTGAGCCGACAAATCACTGCCGATGTGGGTTCTGCGAGGATCATCCTTCGTCGACATCATGAAACAATCGGAGAGCAATGAGGCGCACGGCGCGATGAAGAAAGAGCGCCACGTTTGTGCGCGCCGGCGAGACGGTGAGCCGGCTGTGCCTTGCGAGAACGCCGCTGGCGGGCTTTTTCAGCATCCTGTTAACAAATCCATCGATAGAATGGCCTGGCCTTCGCTGTTGCATCGGGTCGCTCAAACGGTTCGATTCAGAAGTCTCTTTCAACGTGGCCAACACATATTGGTCGCCCTCTCGGGCGGCCCAGATTCCGTCGCGCTGTTCTCAATCCTGCATCATCTCCGACCGAGTTGGAGACTGACCCTATCCGCTGTCCATTGCAACTATGGACTACGAGGGGCTGAGTCCGACGAGGACCAGAAATTTGTGGAGGCCTTTTGTCAGGGGCTCGGAGTTCCTCTCCATGTTCGACGGGTTGAATTCCATCCCGGCAGGCGCAAGGCATCGCTGCAGGCTGAAGCCCGTGACCTCCGCTATCGGATAATGCAGGAAATCGCCGAGACGTGCGGGGCGGACCGTATCGCCGTAGGCCATACGGCAGACGATCAGGCAGAGACAATCTTGCTCTGGATACTCCGTGGCGCGGGGCTCACGGGTCTTTCCGGCATGCCGGCATTCCGCGATAACAAGATTATTCGGCCTTTGTACGATATCAAGCGGCAGCAAGTCCTGGTCTATCTCCGCACGGCAGGGTTGTCGTTTCGGGAGGATTCCAGCAATTTCCAGACGCATTACTTGCGGAATCGAGTGAGGAGAGAGGTGATTCCGATTCTGAATCGGTTGGTCCCGTCCAGCGTCGATGCGCTCTGCAGGCTTGCGGATATCTGTCGCGAAGACGATCGTATTCTGGACCGGCAGGTTGAGGCCCTTTCCTCTTCCGCCGTGAAGCGTGGATCTGCCGGAGGCTGGGCGATTGATCGCGGATGGTTTCTGGAGATTCCCCGCGCCTTTCAACGGCGTTGCATTCGACACCTCTTTCGGCAGAATGATGACCGACTTCGGTCCCCGAGTATCCGAACGATTGATAGCATTATTCGCCTGGCCTCAAAGAGGAGATCCGGTTTAAGTCTCGATGTAAGGAATGGTCGCATTGTTGTGGATGATCGCCGCCTCACGTTTATTCCGTTTCAGGCACGGGCGATCTCCCATGCCGGACGACCGCGCCTCGGATGTCCGGAACTCTTACCTGTACCGGGGGAGCTCATATGGGCTGGAACGGGTCAACGACTTCAGGTACAACACCAAGCACATATGCAAATTGGTACCGCTCCTCTTGGAAAGGATCGAATTCTGGTGGATGCCGATCGGGTATCTCTGCCGCTGATGGTACGGAACTGGTTACCGGGAGACCGATTTCATCCCGCCGGTATGGGAGGACACTCAAAGAAGTTACAGGATTTTTTCACGGATCTGAAGATACCCGTTGCGGCCCGATCACGCATTCCCCTGGTGGTGGCTCCTGAGGGAATCTTGTGGATCGTTGGTTATCGACAGGATGAACGCTGGACACCCACTGCCGCAACGAAACGCTGTTTGGTGTTCACTTTTGATAATCTATCTCCGAGGAAAGGGACTGAGTGAGATGGAACGTATGTTCGGACGCCCTATCGTCACCCAAGAGCAAATGCGGAGCCGTATCCGCGAACTGGGGAAACAAATCAGCGCCGACTATGTCGGCAAAGACCTCGTGCTGGTCGGAGTATTAAAGGGGGCCTATGCGTTTTTTGCTGATTTGGCGCGAGCGATCCGAATTCCGGTGCGGATAGATTTTATCATCGTGACGAGCTATGGGACACAGGCGAAGACATCCGGGAAGGTCAAGCTCATGACCGAGCTGACCGAAACGATCAGGGATAGAGACGTGCTGCTGGTTGAGGATATTGTTGATTCGGGGTTGACGGTTCAATATCTCACGAAGGCATTGGCGAAGCAGAAACCAAGAAGCATCAAGGTATGTACGTTGCTCAGTAAACCGGAGCGCCGTGTCGTCGATGTGCAATTGGAGTATATCGGATTCAAAATTCCGAACCAGTACGTTGTCGGTTACGGACTCGACTACCGACAAAAATACCGGAACCTTCCGTACCTCGCTGTCCTTGATCAGCTGAGCCAGCAAGAGAAGTAGAGTTTTCCAACAGGCTGTTGTCAAGTTGCGCAAGGCTATGTTAACATCACCTCGATTTCTAAATACGTTGCGTCCAACGTTGTCGCGAAGGAGAACTGGATGAATTCCCGGGTCAAGAACTTGCTTTTCTGGGTGGTGGTCGGCTTGTTCATGATTCTCCTGTTCAATCTGTTCAGTGTACCGACTCATGCCCCTGAAGAAGAAGTGATATTCAGTGATTTTATGGCAAAGCTCGACAAGGGCGATTTTGAAAAGGTCATTATTAAAGGTAATCACATCAGCGGGGTCTTAAAGGACAAGACTCGTATCCGTACCTATTCAGCCGACTATCCTGATCTTGTCAAAGTCCTTCGGGAAAAGGATGTACAGATCGAGGTCAAACCACCGGATGAGAGTCCCTGGTATATCACGTTCCTCGTGACGTGGGGACCATTTATTCTCTTCCTCGGCCTCTGGTTTTTCCTAATGCGTCAGATGCAAATTGGCGGAAATAAGGCTCTTTCATTCGGAAAAAGCCGTGCACGTATGCTGACGGAAGAACGGAAAAAGGTCACCTTTTCCGACGTGGCTGGTGTCGATGAAGCAAAAGAAGAAGTGCTTGAAATCATTGAATTCTTGAAAGATCCCAGGAAATTTCAAAAGCTCGGAGGACGCATCCCCAAGGGCGTACTCGTCGTCGGTCCTCCTGGAACAGGTAAGACTTTGTTGGCGAAAGCTATTGCGGGAGAAGCGGGGGTGCCGTTCTTCAGCATCAGTGGTTCTGACTTTGTAGAGATGTTTGTCGGCGTTGGAGCTTCACGTGTACGGGATTTGTTTGAGCAAGGGAAGAAACATGCTCCGTGCATTATTTTCATTGATGAAATCGATGCAGTCGGCCGCTTACGGGGTGCCGGTCTCGGCGGTGGCCATGACGAACGGGAGCAAACGCTTAATCAGTTGTTAGTGGAAATGGACGGCTTCGATACAACCGAGGGAGTCATTTTGGTCGCCGCGACCAATCGCCCCGATGTGCTCGACCCTGCCTTGCTGAGACCAGGCCGATTCGATCGGCAAGTGGTGGTGAATCGCCCGGACCTCAAAGGCCGTTCGGAAATCTTGAAGGTCCACACGAAAAAAGTTCCTGTCGCCGCGAATGTGGAACTGGAAAAGATTGCCAGAGGAACGCCCGGGTTTTCGGGAGCTGATCTGGAAAACCTGGTGAATGAAGCCGCGTTGTGGGCGGCTCGTCAAAACAAAAAGGAAGTCGAAAACATCGACTTTGAGATGGCTAAAGATAAGGTCATGATGGGTGCCGAGCGCAAAAGCATGATTCTGACTGACGAAGAAAAGCGAGTGACGGCATATCATGAAGCCGGCCACGCATTGATGGCGAAGCTTCTTCCGGGAACGGATCCAGTTCACAAGGTGACGATCATTCCCCGGGGGCGGGCACTGGGCGTTACCATGCAACTGCCGACAGACGATCGGCATAACTATTCCAAAGAATTCCTTTACAACACCTTGGCGATCCTTATGGGGGGACGTGTTGCCGAAGAGCTCGTGTTCAAACATGTCACAACAGGAGCCGGCAACGATCTTGAACGTGCAACGGATCTTGCCCGCAAGATGGTATGCGAATGGGGTATGAGCGAGAAGTTGGGGCCATTAACCTTTGGCCAAAAGGAAGATTCAGTGTTTCTTGGACGAGACTTTACGACTAAACGGGATGTCAGTGATCAAGTCGCGCTTGAAATCGACTTGGAGATCAAGCGTTTCGTCACGGAAAATTATGAACGTGCCAAGCGAGTGTTGACCGAGCAAATGACGAGTCTGAAGGCTTTGGCGGAGGCGCTACTTGAAAAAGAAGTGCTCGACGCACCGGAAATCGATCAGATTCTGCTGCAATCCTCTTCTCAAACAGTTCCAGCCTAAATGTATTGTGCCAACGGTTCGCTCGTGTTGGAGCCGTTGGCCTTCTGGCACTGCATTCACGGTTCACGCTGCGTCTCATTCCTCCGGGATCACCGGAGCGACAGTTTGGGTTTTCTTGTCGTCGGTGGAATAGTTGGATCGAATATCGTCACAGGCAGTAACGGCGCAACATTGGTTCTCCGCCAAAGGGCGCGAGATTCATTGCAAAGGGCGTCCGCTTATTATGGGCGTCGTCAACGTTACGAGTGATTCCTTCTATGATGGGGGACGATATGTCGAACCCGAACGAGCCATCGCCCATGCACTTGAACTCGTTGAGCAAGGGGCTGACATTATCGATGTCGGGGGAGAATCGACTCGGCCTGGCGCACATTCCGTTAGTGAACAGGCTGAGTTGGCTCACGTGATCCCGGTGGTGAAAGGATTGGTACATCGAGTGTCGGTCCCTATTTCGATCGATACCACTAAGTCGCGAGTGGCTCAACACGCGTTGGATTCAGGAGCATCAATTATCAACGATGTGAGTGCGTTGCGGCAAGATGCAGAGATGGCGTCGGTCATTGCCCGCTTCGATGCGGGAGTCGTTCTGATGCATAGGCAAGGTCTTCCGCAAACGATGCAACAATCGCCGCATTATTCCAACGTGGTCGACGAAGTCGTGCGCTTTCTTGAAGAGCGCCTCCAAAATGCTATGCGTGCAGGAATTGCTCGAACAAACATCATTCTTGATCCCGGATTTGGTTTTGGTAAGCTGTTGGTCCATAATCTTGACCTCCTCGACGGATTGTGCGCCTTCGCGGCATTGAACCGTCCCGTGCTGGTGGGACTGTCGCGGAAGGCGTTTATCGGAAAAGTGGTTGAACGGCCTGTTGAGCATCGGGAATGGGGAACCGCGGCGGCGGTGGCGTTGGCGGTCGATCGCGGTGCTCATATTGTGCGTGTCCATGATGTGGCCATGATGATCGACGTAGTCAAGATGGCAGCGGCGTTGAATCCATGCTGGTCATCTTGCGGACAGGAGCATGATGCGTAAATTATTTGGAACCGACGGCGTCCGAGGGGTCGCCAATCTCGATCCCATGACCAGCGAAATGGCGATGCAACTGGGGCGAGCCGCCGCACATATCTTTATGCGACGAGCGGGCCGCCATCAAATTGTAATCGGTAAAGACACTCGTATCTCGGGATATATGCTGGAATCCGCTTTGATGGCTGGGATCTGCTCGATGGGGGTCGATGTCCTGTTAGTCGGACCGATGCCCACGCCGGCGATCGCGTTTTTGACCAGAAGTCTCCGAGCTGATGCCGGAGTGGTCATTTCAGCGTCACACAATCCATACCAAGACAATGGAATCAAATTCTTTTCAAGCGACGGATTCAAGCTTCCCGATGAAGTGGAAGCTCGCATTGAAGAACTTATTGTATCGGATGAGATCAGTCACCTTCGACCGACGGCAGACCTCATCGGAAAAGCCTACCGCATCGATGATGCAGAAGGGCGCTATATTGAATTTGCAAAACGATCGTTGCCGAAGGACCTGGATTTCCAAGGGATCAAGCTCGTCGTCGATTGCGCGAATGGGGCAGCATACAAAGTGGCTCCGATGGTCCTCAGGGAATTGGGAGCCACGGTTGAAGTCATCGGCGATAAACCGGACGGGATGAATATCAATGCGGGTTGCGGTGCCGTCCATCCTGAGCTCCTGCAGGAGTCGGTACGCCGTTACAAAGCGGATCTTGGCATCGCGTTGGACGGCGATGCCGATCGAGCCGTCTTTGTCTGCGAACAAGGAGCAGTGATCGATGGCGATCATGTGATGGCGGCCTTGGGCCTGGATCTTCATCGAAACGGTCTCCTTGTCAAGCAGACCTTGGTCGGAACCGTGATGAGTAACTTTGGATTGGAACTGTCGATGTCGAAAGCGGGCATCAAGCTGATTCGGACTCCGGTCGGTGATCGGTATCTGCTCGAACGAATGTTGGCTGAAGGCTATAACTTCGGAGGGGAGCAATCGGGACACTTCATATTTCTTGACCATAACACAACCGGAGACGGCCTCATCTCGGCTCTCCAGATGTTGTCATTGGTGAAGCGGACCAAACAGCCGTTATCCGAGTTGGCCAAGGTGATGACCGCCGTCCCACAAGTGTTGGTGAATGTACATGTCACGAAGAAGCCGCGATTGGAATCAATTCCCGACATTGATGGCGCCATACAAGAGAGCGAGCGTCGCCTAAACGGGTGTGGACGAGTCCTCATCAGATATTCCGGGACAGAGCCGCTGTTGCGGATCATGGTAGAAGGAGAACAGTCCGCCATGGTCAAGGAAGTGGCTGAGGATCTTGCCAGGGTCGTACGGAAGCATATCGGCTGAGTGTTCCCTCCCCCGGTCCATGAGGGAAGCTCATGCTCCCAGCCCTCACAGCAGCGTTTTTCGTCGGTCTTCTGTGTGGGGCACAGCTTTCTTATTTTCCACTCTCCATTATCGCTCTGTTGGCCGGCATTGCCGTTGGATTCGGCATTCTTGAGCGAGCCGGTTCTATCGACTCACCCTCCGCACTGCTGTTGTATGCCGGCCTTCTCTTCGGAGTAGTTTACTGGAGTCTCACCGTCCCGATGTCGGGATCTCCCCAGTCGTCACCGCCGCTGCATGAGACTGCTCAAGCCTTGGTCGTCGGTCGAGTTGTCGCCCCCGTTCAGCACAGTGTGGGACGACAGACAATTTTAGTTCAAACAGACGAATCGGAATCGAGACACATACGTCTTATATGGCGCGACCCTGGTATTACGCTTCATCACGGCGACCGTATTTCGTTTCAAGGAAAACTTCACCGCCCACGAGGAGCGTTGAACCCTGGCGGCTTCGACTATGCTGCCTATATGGAACGCCAGGGCGTCGATCTTCTGACCACTGTGACCGGTGTTCAGGCGGTGACGTTGTTGGAGGCAGAGCCGCAAATCGGGTTATGGAGCGTATGGAACCGGATCGATCATTGGAGGGATACGATACGTGCAGCAGCCATCAAGACATTGAGCCAACCCACACGAGGATTATTTCTCGGCATGATCATCGGTGAACGAGGCTATCTAGAACAAGAGCTCCAAGACTGGTTCATGGTGACCGGAACAGTTCATCTGCTCTCGATCTCCGGTTCACATCTCGGGCTCGTGGCCCTCGTAGTATTTTGGTTGGTGAAAAGCCTCATCCGTGGGCTTCCCTCCACTCTCCTGTTGACCCTCTCACGAACAGCCACGCCGTCGAAGATTGCGATTCTGCTCGCCTGGCCGGCTGTCGCACTGTATGCCTTGCTTGCAGGGGCCGAGTTAGCGACCATGCGGTCGCTTGTGATGATCACTCTGGCAATGATCGCCATGTGGCTGGGGTATGAGCGCCATCTGGGTCATGCAATGGCTGTGGCTCTTCTGGCTATTCTCTTGCACGATCCTCGTGCCATCTTTGACATTTCCTTTCAACTTTCCTTTCTTTCCGTACTCGTGATGGTCAGAATGATCGTACTCACAAAATCATGGAACGCCGACGTTGCGGAGACCGGCAGTCAGCTGAGATACCGCTTCACAAGCCAAGCACTCAAAGCGCTGGCGATGAGCGGGGCTGTGACGGTGGCTACGTTGCCCATGGTTGCGTTCTATTTCAATCAGGTTCCATGGATGGGAATCGTCACCAACCTGGTAGCCGTCCCGTTTACCGGTGTCATCTTGGTACCTCTGGGACTGTTTGCCGCCCTGTGGACGATCATGACGGGGAGCGAGTCTTTGATTCTTGGCTCAACGATGGAACAATTGTTCGGGTTGATGGTCCTTGGATTGCAGTGGTGCGCCCGCCTCCCAGGCGGGGAGTGGTATGTGGCCGCTCCATCCATACCAGCAATCGCCCTGTTTTATGCTGGGTTACTTCTAGCAAGTCTTCAGGTCATACCGT
Source organism: Nitrospira sp. (assembly GCA_030123625.1). Lineage (NCBI taxonomy): Bacteria > Pseudomonadati > Nitrospirota > Nitrospiria > Nitrospirales > Nitrospiraceae > Nitrospira > Nitrospira sp. The sequence continues at coordinate 4,394,054 of CP126121.1, read as the reverse complement.
GGCGCGTTCGAGTGGCTGGCGCCGGTCTGTCGATAGTGTTGATCGGTTGGTGGCTGAGCCCTTCCATGTCGCAATCAGACGGCGACCATTGGCGTGTCACATTCCTCGACGTCGGACAAGGAGATAGTGCCGTTGTCGAGTTGCCGGATGGTCAGACCGTTCTGATCGACGGCGGAGCTCGATATGAACGATTTGACATGGGGAAAAATGTCATTGCTCCATTTCTGTGGAGCCGGAGAATCCACCATATATCCCACGTCATTGGGACACACCAGCAACTGGATCACGTCGGCGGACTGATTTGGATACTCCGGCATATGTCGGTCGGACGGTATTGGGGCGGCGGAATAGAACGATCTGAGAAATTCGTCGCGGATCTTAAAACAACCCTTCGTGACCAACATATCGATCAACACACCGCTGTGCGGGGCCAAGACCTGTTGCAGTCCGGTCGGTGCCGACTGAGCATTCTCAATCCACCAGAGACATCAGGGGGCCATGAGTCGAATCAGCCTCCTACCGGAACACTATTGAACAATCTGTCCGTCGTTTCTCGACTGCAGTGTGGGGCCTATTCCATCCTGTTTGCAGCCGATATTGAAACTGCTGGATTGAGGCGATTGAGCGAGGAAGGGTACCAACCGGTGACCGTACTGAAAGTGCCCCATCACGGAGCGCGTAGCTCGTTGGATCCGGACTGGCTTCGTCTACTCCACCCGCAGTATGCGGTCATCTCGGTTGGAGCGACTAATCCTTATGGACATCCGACGGAATCGGTACTGGAAACCTATCACGATCAGCACATTCCGGTCTTTCGCACGGATCGTGATGGAGCGATTTGGATGACAGGACGGCTTTCGACATCCGAGTTCACGGTAAGCCACATGCGGGATCTTCTTGTGAGGCCTGTAGATTTTCCCCATTGTCTTTGGCGCTGCGAGTCCCAGAATTGGCGCCGCCTCTTCCTCCAATTCTCATGACCATACACATTCCTTCTCTCCAGCTCTCGTAACATCCTCCTCTGGAGGTGCACTATTCCGTACAAGACCGAGGCATGAAGGACAGTTTTTGACTCTCTCTGGTGAAATGCTGAGGGAATACAGGAAAAGTGTCGGCGATTTCACACCGGTAACAAGATGCTAGCAAGGCACAGCATGTGCAGAAGTTCCATGCCTTGCTAAAGGGAGTCGCGATCATGTCAAAGCTCGTTCGCATTGTTGTCCAACTTCCTGTCGAGTTGAAGGAGCAGCTCGACGCGCTCAAGCAACAGGGATACACGACGAGTGGTTTCATCCGCGCCACTTTGGAGAGGGAGCTGAATACGCGCAGCCCACGGCGGGATCCTGTCGTGAGAAAGGCTGTGAATAAGCGAGGCTGCGGACTATGACATAAACAATGCTCTCAACGATAAAGGAAATCGGAGATGAGCCCAGATCTCATATGCCATCGGTCTTGGAAACGGAGGCTGCGCGGATGGGGAACGATCCTATTTCTTTGTCTGTTGGGAGCCGTGGCGGCTATTGGCGTGCGAGTGCTGATTGATTCAGTCGGAGACGTCAAGCATACGCGATATGGGCCGGCGGACGTTCCACTGAGTTCTCAAAGTCAGCGGTCGCCGTAGATAGGGCTTGCACTTCATCTCTATTCCCGCTAGAAGATCTCACCATGGTTCCCACCGTTGAATGGAAAGACGGCGCCGTTCGCTTGCTCGATCAAAGCCGGCTTCCGGAAGTAGTGGAATTCCTCGACTGCCGGGACTACCAAACTGTCGCGGATGCGATCCGTACTCTGAAAGTTCGTGGCGCACCGGCGATCGGCGTGACGGCAGCCATGGGTGTGGCCTTGGGTGCGCAGGCGATCAATGCGACTGAGTATTCTTCCTTTGCTCCGGCGGTTTTCAAAATCTGTGATGAACTGGCGGCGACGAGGCCGACCGCAGTGAACCTGTTTTGGGCGATTGAGCGAATGAGGCGGAAGCTGGAACCTTTACGAACTCAGCCGGTCTCAGCGATCAAGCAGGCCCTCATAAAAGAATCTCAAGCCATACTTGAAGAAGACATTGATCTCTGTAAGACCATGGGGCGCCATGGAGCGGAACTGATTCGGGACGGACAGACGATTTTGACTCACTGTAACGCGGGCTCGCTTGCAACGGCCGGTTATGGAACGGCACTCGGCGTTATTCGAGCTGCATGGGAACAAGGGAAGAAAATCAATGTAATTGCCGATGAAACTCGCCCTGTCCTTCAGGGTTCGAGGCTGACGGCATGGGAACTCATGCAGGATCACATACCGGTCACCCTCATCACGGATAACATGGCCGGCGCACTCATGAAACAAGGGAAGATCCATCTGTGTGTCGTCGGCGCCGATCGAATTGCCGCGAACGGGGATGTCGCCAATAAGATTGGTACCTATTCTGTGGCGGTCTTGGCGAAAGCCCACCACATTCCGTTTTATGTCGCGGCCCCCTATTCGACCATCGACCTAAAAACGAAATCGGGCGCTGATATTCCGATCGAACAGCGAAATCCATCAGAGGTGACGACCATCCACGGCAGCCATCCTGTCGCACCCCTAAATGTGACGGTTTACAATCCAGCCTTTGACGTGACCCCCGCCGAACTCATCACCGGTATCATCACCGAGCGAGGTGTCTTCAAGCCGAGCGATCTCGCGTCACAGTTTCAATCAGGATAGTTTCAGCTCTCCCGTAAGTTACCACGTCATAATCGCTTGGCATCCAGCAGATTTGCTATACTACCTGCATAAGGGGAGAGCAACATGAGCCGAATTATGCTGGATATACTCGATGATACCTTGCTGGCTCTGAAATTGTCTCCAGAGGGTATGGGGGAGGCATGGCGCATGGCTGGAGCGGTCAAGCTGTTCGAGTTGGGGCAATTGTCTTTAGGGATTGCCGCCCAACTGGCTGGCGTTCCGCGAGCGGTGTTTCTCACCAAGTTGGCCGAGTATGGCGTAGACACATTCCGTCTGAATGAGGAGCAGCTCATGAAAGAGCCGCGCCTTGCCTGGCGTTGTGTGCGACACATCCCCGATTCAATACCTACATCAACTTGGTCTGCTGCATCTCCTTCCTGCTCTTGCTGGTCGTATCGTCATTCCTCCCGCCGTACTGCATGAACTTGAGGAAGGGCGATCGTGTGAAATCGATTTGCCTGATGTGAAAGCTCTTGCATGGCTAACGGTCTGTTCTCCAACCGCTGCTACGATGCCATTCGAACATGATCTGGTCCAGGTGAAACGGAAGTGCTGATGTTGGCTGGTGAGATGAATGGTATTGTGGCCGTGCTCGATGACGGACTGGCCAGGGAAGAAGCCGACAGACGGGGGATTCCTGTGATAGGAACCCTGGGCCTGCTGGTAAATGCAAAGCGCGCTGGGCTGGTGGTTAGTGTCAATGAGCATATCGATCGGCTCCAGTTCAATCGTTTTCGCGTGTCGCCGTTAACGCGGGCAGCGGTTCTGAAGTTGGCTGGTGAAGGGGATAAATAACCGTGCGCGGGGCCATTACAACTGAGTGAGGCTTCTCCTATTCGCCGCTTTCATGAGCATCGATAACTCCTTATTCGCCTCATGCAGTTGATAAACTCATCTTTATCCGATTATGTAGCAATGTCACTACATAAATGTTCATGGAAAAGTTTGGGACGGCGATGGGTGCAGATCCTGAACAGGGTGGGGTCGGGCGACAAATTAGAAAGACTGGCGTGAGTTTGGCCTCTTGCCTCTGTGTTCCTACAGAGAAGAAGAGAATGGGCGGTTTTCGAACTGAGAAGAAAGCACCGGTGCGAGCATGCAAGTCATGCCGTCTATTTGAACAACGTGGCGAGGGGCAAGCTCAGGGCCAGCAGCAGTGGGGTGGTGAGCTGCTCTTGGGCTTCAAGGCTCAGGACCGAGGCTTGCCCATAGCGGCCATCGGTGAGGCGGTAAATTTTCATCTGATCCAGTGCCGGGTCGATGATCCAATATTCGGGAATGCCGTAGTGCTCATACCGCTGGCGTTTGATCGTTTCGTCCAGCTTCCGGTTGCCTTCTGACAGAATTTCGACGACCAAAGTGGGAATCCCACGAATGTTGGCTTCGGTCACGATTGCAGCTTGGGCTGTGGCGACAAAAATCAGATCGGGCTGTACGACATCGAAGTCAGATAGGACGACATCATAGGGCGCGATGAAGATCTCGCCCAGGGGATGCTCACGGAGAAAGTTCTTCAAGGCGGTCAACAGGGTGGCAGCTATGCGCTGATGTTTAGTATTGGGCGAAGGCGACACGACATGCTCTCCATCGATCAACTCGTGGCGTTTCCCATCGTCCGGGATAAGTCGGTAATCTTCGTACGTTAGCCTCAGATGACCAGTTTGGGTCGCCATATGCACCTCGCGCCCTGTTCAACTAGCAGGTTCACCAACCTTAACAAGGACTGGGGTGAATCGCAAGTTCGCGGCACGATCGAAAAATACTCGATCGCAAATTGTGACGATTCCACGAAAGACAGAGTCGAGATTCAATTCAGACGATGTAAGGAGTAGTGCCAATCACTGTTTCCCACAAGCCGCCTCCCAAAACCCTTCATTAATCGTTCCCGGTCCAATGGCAACCCAGTGGCCTTCGCTCGAGTATCCATTTCCGCCAATCACCTCACCCATTCCCATATGTCCATCGAAATCAGTGGCCGCCAGCGTCCGAACACGTCTTTCAGCGCAATCGAATTGCTTGGTGAGTTTGGTGGAGTAGAATCGAGTGGGGGAACGGCCTCCCTGCATCGCTTTCCAGTCGATGAGGGCCGACAGCTCGACTACGTTACCTTGTCGGCGGATGGTGTCGGGATCAATGTACGCTGTTTGCAATGGATGTGATTGATATCGAGCATCAATGGCCACCCATTCAGCCCACACAGATCCATGAACCAGGATCAATACGGTCAATAAAATCCACAGATCCATCCGATATGTGAGCATGGCTGATTCCTCCGAAAGGAGGAAATTATACCAGCCGCATGCTCTTCTGATATGGATGCATCAGAGTGAATTAAGCGCGCCCTCTATCAACATTTATTGATCCTCGGTCTCGGCTGCACCTTTGAACGGAGTTGGTCCAATCGGTCGGTGATAAAGCTGAATCGTTTCTTCGGCGGATAAGGGAACCGATAGGCGATCGGCTCCTCTTGGGGCGGCAAATGGTTCATGTCGCGATAAACATTGACCGGCGCTGAATCTGCCGCCAGGTGGAACATGGAGCGGTAACCCAATCCACACCCGGTGATGTTGAGCAGCTCGCCGAACCCGTTTTGAGAGGCCCGCTGGATCGCCCTCTGTCCAATCGACTTGAACGAATAAAATTGTCCCTTGGCCCACTTGTGTCCCCAGTACAACTGCTCGACGGTCATCTTGGCCGGCTTGTACACGACATGCTCACCGGTATACGCGGTCCAATTCTCCGTGAGGATCCGCCCGGCTGCCTTAAGCTCCGCAAATTGCTTGGTGCCCGGATAGGGAGTCATAATGCGCCAAAGCGCTCCTGCCAAACCCATCTTCGTCGCCCATTCGGCAGTACGTTCGAAATCGAAGACATCTTCATGGTCCAAGCCGCAGATAAATCCTGCATGAATATCGATTCCTTGGTCGTGAATGCGCTTGATCATCTCCTCATACAGTTTCGCCTGATTTTGCTTATCGACGGATTTAAGCGAATCTTGATTGATGGATTCGATTCCCATGAACATCGCCGAACAACCGGACTCTTTCAATGTCTTGAGCAACTCGGGATGATGAGCGACGTATGTCGCGCTCATTTGGCTCATCCACTTCTTCCCGAGCGGCTTCATGGCCTGGCAGAGCTCTCGTGTATACGCCGGATCGGACAATAAGTCATCGTCCCAAAACATCACCATCGGTCCGTTCATCTTCTCGACGAGCTTCACGACATCGGCCGGTGGTTTTTTCCGGAACCCATACTGGCCGCCTCCTAACGCCAAATGAATGGAACAGAACGTACAGCGGTAATTACACCCTCTGGTCGCCGTGAGCGCGTCCCGAAACATATAACCCGGCGGTAACAAATCCCAGCGGGGAGGCTTTTCGTCCCATTTCTCAACCATGTACGGCATGCGGTACTGCGGTTGCATCTTGCCTTTTTTGAAATCTTCGAGCAGCCGCGGGACGGTCAGCTCTCCTTCTCCGATGACGACCGCATCAGCATGTTTGACAGCTTCATCGGGCATGGTCGAGGGATGAATGCCGCCGAGTACCACTTTGGCTCCCCGCTCCCGGAAAAGCCGTGCAACTTCATACGCGCGAATGGCCACGACGGTTGTCACTGTGATGAACACCAAATCGTAGTCGCGTGTGAAATCCAGAGGCCCGACGATTTCGTCCTGGATTTCGATGTCCCACTCGTCTTCCGGAATAAGCGCGGCGAGGGTTGGGAGGTTCAAATTGGGCGTACGGAACAGTTTCCAGACCGAATCCCATTTCTGATCTTCAGGATGTGGAATAATGAGACCGATCTTGTGATGCCCCATAGTTGCCCTCCTCCAAGTGTTGAGGTGAATGCTTCTATTTCTAAAACGCTTTCTCGATCGCTCATCCGTCCGCTAGCTTGTATCATCTGACCGTATGTGTCCTACCTAGCAACCCCCCTAGGGACTCGGCTTGTGCAATGTGTGGTAAGGAAGGTAAGGATGCCGGTGAGTGGGATTCCATCGCGTACCAACTGGGTCGATGGGCGCTAGACTAGCTCGTTCACGCGAATGGAATCAAGTGTCATGATGACGATGAGGGAAATATACGCAAAATTCGAACGGACTTAACTGATCTCATGGAGCTTCAGCAAGTTCGTGCCGCCTATTTGCGCTGCCATAGTCCCGGATACGATCACAACCCTATCCCCTTTATTGACCAGTCCTTCTGCTTTCAGTCGTTGTTCGGCTTCATGGATGTGCGGATCGGTCTCCCCGATACGCAGCATGATGAACGAACGGACTCCCCAATAAAGCGCCATGCGCCGTTTAATGGCTTCGGCATGAGTGAATGCCAGGATCGGGGCGCTCGGTCGTTGCTTGGAGATCAGCCGAACCGTGGTTCCGCTTTCGCTGAACGCCACGATCGCGGTGGCATCGGTTGCCCTCGCCGCAAACGAGGCGGCGGCACAAGTGGACTCTGAGATCGAAAGATGTTCCAAGTCGGCTTGGCGCTTGAGCATGACCCCCGGCTCAGCACCTTCTTCTGCCGCGCGAATAATCCGATCCATGACTTGAAGCGCTTCGATCGGATGAGCGCCGATGGCTGTTTCAGCCGAGAGCATCAGGGCGTCCGTGCCGTCGAAGACGGCATTGGCAACGTCCGACGCTTCAGCTCTCGTCGGACGGATGGTCTGCGTCATCGATTCCAGCATCTGAGTGGCCGTGATGACCAGACGCCGACGACGATTGGCTTCTATGATGATCCGCTTCTGCAGAAGCGGCACGGCTTCCGGCCCCATCTCCACACCCAGATCTCCTCGCGCGATCATCACACCGTCCGCCTGCTCCAAAATCTCATCCAATGCAGCCACGGCTTCGGCCCGTTCGATCTTCGCGATGATCGGTGTGCTGCTTCCGTACTCCGCCAGCACAGCTCGTGCGGCGCCGATATCCTGAGGACCACGTACAAAAGAGAGGGCTATATAATCCACGCCGTGTTCGGTCCCGAAACGAATGTCTTCCCGATCCTTCTCGGTCAGAGTAGGGGCACTGACTTGGGTGCCCGGCAAATTGATGCCCTTATGCGAGGTAATCGTGCCGCCGGCAAGAACAGCACACTCCACACGATCATCCACGATGCGTTCGGTGATGAGTTCAATGAGTCCGTCATTGATCAACACTCGCGCTCCTACTCGAAGATCGCGCGCGAGCGACGAATAGGTAACCGGAATTTCAAGAAAAGGGGAGGGCGCGGCGGGTGATGCATCACGGTGCCCATGAGACGGTGTCGATGTTCGTAGGTATACGGTCTGACCGGGTCGTACCTCGATTCCTGTCTTCGGAACTTGACCCACTCGGATCCTCGGGCCCTGAAGATCTTGGATAATCGCCACCCCTGATCCGCGCTGTGCGGCTGCGTTTCGGATGGCGGTGATGGCTGTCGCATGAGATTCATGAGTGCCGTGAGAGAAATTCAGTCGGGCGGCATCCATGCCGCTCTCAATCAATCGATATACGATGGCCGGCGAACTACTCGCCGGCCCGATGGTGCAGACGATTTTGGCCTTTCGCATGCTCATGTGGAAGCGCCTCCACGCTTTCATCCAAAGAGGGGAAGAGAATATCACAGATCTATCCGTCGGATCCCTCATAAGCGACGGATTTGTATCGAGCGAGTCTCCGAGGACACGTGTAAGCGAATGGCGACAAGATGAGTCGCTCGTTTCACCACGGCTAGCCGCTTGAATCGTGCATTTCCTTTTCTTTTGTCCTTGAGCCGATACAATGACCTTCAGTAACGAAAGGAAAGACGAGTGGGGACGCTCATTTCAGTGGCATCCGGCAAAGGTGGGGTGGGCAAGAGCGTGGTTTCAGCCAACCTTGCGTTGGCACTGGCGAAGAGCGGAAGACAGGTCATACTGGCGGACCTCGACGTAGGCGGGGCCGATGCCCACATCATGTTCGGAGAATTGAATCCGCCGGTGACCTTGACGGATTTTCTGAACAAACGTATCAGCAGGTTGGACGAAGCCGCTATTCCCGTCACCATTCATCCGAACCTCCGTCTCATTGCGGGTACCGGGGAAACCTTGGCGACTGCCAACATGGTGTATGCCCGCAAGAAGCGGCTCATGAAACAGTTTCGGGATCTCGAGGCTGATGTGGTTGTGATCGACATCGGGGCCGGCACCAACTACCACGCGCTCGACTTTTTTCTGATGGCCGACATTCATCTGGCTGTGGCCACTCCCGAGCCGACGTCCGTGCTGGACCTCTACCGATTCATTAAGTTGGCCGCAATCCGGCGTGTATTGGCATGCTTTCTTGCGCGAAGTCCCCTGTCGGATGTTCTTTCCAACCGAGACTTCACGAGCGTGGAAGAGGTGATAGAGGTTGCGGGTGCCACCGACCCTGGCGGGCGTGATGCAGCGGCGGCCACGCTACAATCGTTTCGACCGGGGCTGATCATCAATCGGGTGTCCGACAGTTCACAGGTCAATGTTTTGTACCTCCGTAACATTCTCCATCAATACGTCGGCGGCGATCTGATGATGCTCGGCCAAATTCCAGAAGACCCGGCCGTAATCCAGGCCGTCCGGAAGTTCCTGCCCGTCATCGAAGCCGCCCCAGAGTGCCCAGCTGCCAAACATTTATCGGCAATCGCCACTGTCGTTGGACAATTAGTTTCGATGCCTGCGGGTAGACGCCTAGAGGAAACGAAACAATCAAAAGAGAAAGACACAAAAGAGAAAGAGACAAGAATCCTGTTATCCAATCCGGCATGCGCCCAAGGCTCTCAAGCCTCTCTTTCTCTGAAGCCGGGGGTTCCGACTGCTTCAAAACAGCCTGCTGACACTAATACCATTCAAAGTACCAGCACACGAGTTGCTTAAGAATGTAAGGGGAAGGCATAGTCGTACCCCGCCCTTAATTCAAGGCGCTGTCTGCCGGATTGTCCAGCTTTTAGTTCGGAATAATCTTCGTTATTCCGGTGCTGCGCTTACCTTTGTCCCTTCTTTCACCGGTGGTTCTATTGTGATGTTCGGACCCTCTACCTTCGGAAGCAGTCCTGCTCCTGGCTTCTCCAATAACCGTTCATCATTTTGATTAAAGAGCAGGTTTTGTTTGGAGCGATCATCATCGACGATCGCTGCGTTAGTGAGAGCCTCTTTGTTTTTCATATTGATTTGGCCCGGATCATTGGCCAGTGATTGGCCTTTCACCGGATCAACCGCTTTCTCCATTGGATAGCCGGGATGTTTGGGTAACATGACCGGATTGGCGAGCACGAGAGAGACCGTCAACGGCACAACCGCTGTTGCAAGCAACACCATGGTCCAGGTTTTCATGGCGAACCTCCTGGCTAAGGTGGAAGAGACAACGGAGCCTTGGCGGGCACAAAGTCCACCGCGGGCGTCCGCATACGAGCAGATACGGAGTAATGGTGAGTGGCACCCCGGTTTCATAAAGACCTCCGGGATATCTTTGAGCATGGCTCTTACAATGGCAGGAGTCAAGAGAGGCGGAATCGGCCCAGCATGCGGCTGTACAGGAATCACAAAGAGGTTGGGAGTAGAGTTAGAGAATGGCAGATATTAGGGGACCGTCAAGAAGAAGTCCTGAGCATAGGGCTTAAGGAAGCTCTAGACCGATCGGAAAGGTCGCAGCGTAGCCACCGTTCGTTGTGGACGGGATCAGCATTAGTTGGTTACCTCCATCACGGAAAATGAAATCGTGCTGATTCCGTACTCGACGCTGTCCTTTCGACGAGTAGGGGAGATCGGTATGAACGCGGTCCGTCAGCTCATCGGGAAAGTACAATTGCGATGTAAATTCGAAATTTCTCCCGGCCACAGATGCGGTACGGATCTTAAAATGAATGTGCACCGTTCTGATCGGATACCAGCCCGGATAGATGGTCAGAAAGCGCGCGCTGCCTTCTGCGTCGGTTATTTGATACCCCCGTAAGAACTTCAAGCCCAGCGTCTTGAACCCAGGATCCTGTACATCCGAGTAGACTCCCATAGCATCGCAATGCCACACATCGACTTGCGCGTCTGGTATCGGGCGACATTGTCCGGCATGGAAGCGCATCACTTGAAACGTCAACGCCAACAACGCACCAGGCGTCACTTGTCCATTAGCCGAGTCAGTCCGAATGTCGGACCGATGCAATCGTTCGTCCACAAAATACGGACCCTCTGTTTGCTCTGGTCGGACAATGCAGGGAGATCGAAGTGTGCTGGGAACAGGCCATGCCTTGTTGGGCCATTCACCTACCAGCAAACCGGCACCAGCAGCTCCCATCAACGTCAGCGCTTCACGGCGAGATAGAGGTGGGCCAAACCACGAATTCTTTTTCATCTGATTCGGCTTCTTCTCATATTCGGAGTATTTGAGCACCGGTGACTACCTTCTTCTCCTGAGATCTGGCGGAACGCTTGGCGGAGGGGGCGGCGGCGATGATGGTCCGGGAGAAAAGGACCTTGGACCGAAATAGTAAGGTCGATAGAAACCCGGTCCACCCCAATAGCTGTACGGGTAGAAACCACCATAAGGGAAAAACCCGCCCCAGCCATAGGGTGGATAGTAAGAACCATAGTATAAGCCAGGGCTCCGTGGCCTTTGGGCCTCGAGACTCTTCCAGTCGATAATATGCTTCACTTCGAGGACCGGATAGACATAATCGCTTTCATCCAGCTGTCTTGTGGTCGCGCCTTTCACGGTGCCGATGACCGTAATGGGCGAGCCTTCAGGGAGGCTGGCAGGATCGAGAAACGTTTCTTGGACTGCCAAGAACCGTCCTTCGGATCGGAGACGATCTTCCGTCAATCTGCCTTCTTCCCCGGTCGGCCGTTGCAGAACCTCCAGTTCGGTGCCATTCTTCGTTCGTTTCCCTTTAATGACCGTGCCGCCAAGCATGACGGTTCGCCCGATATATTCGGCTGGGGTTTGTTGCAAATTCGCAAAGCTTACAGTCCTATCGATCTCGTTCTCTAACTCAAGAGGGATACCGAGCGACTCCGCAGTTCGTTGAACTTGGTGGATGGATTCAGCGCAGGCAGACAAGCCTAGTGATCCACCCAGCAAGGAAAAGAGCAAAATCATACGAGACATGTACGTTCTTCTTTCCTAGAAGTGATAGGACAGCCCGCCAAGAATATGCTGTGCTCTGTAGTTGCCGCTGACGCCACCTAAGTCGCCGAATGCCTGATCAAATTTGAACGTCGCGCCTGTGTACTTATACTCTCCAAAAACGGCGATTTGGGGCGTCACGAATGCGCGTAGACCAGCCAATACATTCCACGCAGCAGCCACATCCGTATCGCTTCGCACAGTAGCAGTATCTCCGATGTGGGCAATCGCCGCGCCTATTCCAGCACCGACATAGGGTTGAAAGGTACGTCCAGGGTACCGTGCAATAAAGTTAGCCCCAACAGTCGTCACTCGAAAATGGACGCCAGACGCGGGGTCAAAGTTCGGAGTACTCGGATCGTCATTAAAGCTTTTCCTATGGGGCGTTGTGTTAAACACTTCGCCTTCAATTCCGTACCAACTGCTTCCAGGGAAATATCCAATTTTTCCGCCATAGGTGATTGAGTTTTGAAGGTCCCAGTCGTCCAATGGACCAGGAATGCCGGCCAGAGGGCCTGTTCCTGCAATGCTGTTGATGCGATCGGCAAAGTTCACACCTCCATATCCAGCCACATACATTTCTGCGGAAGCTTGGTGCGGGATACAATAGGTGGTGAATAAAACCCCTGTTATCAACAGGCCAACGATGAATTTTTGCATGTGCGAACTCCCGACGACATCTTACCAAAAATCAGATCGTTGCATAGCTCTCGAAAATCGCCGAACCATGCGACTGTTTAGAAGCTTGATCTCCCCTGTCTTCCAAAGTAGAGCCGTGCTCGATCGGGAAAGTCCGTAAGTATCCATTGGATTGTTGCCGATATCTGTGGTACATCCTCCGCTATGGAGGACGCCCGAATTACGTTTCTTCCAACATCCACACCTCACGGAAAAATCGAAGCCGGCGGGCTTGAACAGCTCTTGAAGTTTGTGCAAGGAAAGTGAGTTTCTACGCAACACAGGATACCCCTTGAGTATCGATTCCGGCTCGGTGACGCCTCCTTCCGTACAACAGAAATCTCTGACGCGGCCACAGGATCGAGTCGCCGTTCTGGTGACGGTGAGTGTGGTCTTAGTGACCGTAGTCTGGGCGTTTCAAGAACCCCCTTCGTCTCGGCCTCGGACAGAGGAAACAACCACCGGTGCTCTCACGCCGGAAAAAATTCCATTGGTCACCGGTGATGAATCGCTCGTCGATATGTTTACCAGATCGGGGTGCCCGGTATGCCACATGATTCCCGGGATTCCCGGTGCGACCGGTCACGTAGGACCTCCGTTGGTGCTCGGTACGACCGGCGTGCAGCGGCTCAAGGATCCGGAGTACCGGGGAGAAGCCAAGACCGTGCACGAGTACATCGTGGAATCAGTATTGGAGCCTCAGCGATTTGTGGTGCAGGGATATCCGGCACAGACGATGCCGACATGGTACGGATCCAAACTGAGCGCACTGGCTCTTGAAAAGATCGCGGCGTATCTTGAGCGTCAGACGGCAGGGAGGGCGATCCCTTGAGAAAGAAGAGAGGACGCTTATCGTTTTCGAAGCGGAGTCACGTTTCCGGAAGAGTTCCCTTGAATTTTAAAGGCATCAGTGCCGCTCCCTCCCATCTGCTTATCGAGCAAGGCGTTCACGGCCTCGTCGCCTTTGAGCCCTTCAAGTTTGATTTTTAGGCGAAGATTATTCGCGCTATCGGCATTGATGAGGGCTTGTTCCAACGAGATCTTGTTCGCTTTGTATAATTGAAACAATACATGATCGAATGTTTGGCAGCCTTCGTCCAGGCCCTGTTCCATCGCTTCTTTCAACGTATCGACCTCCGCTTTTTTGATCAGGTCCTTGATGCGCGGCGTATCCAGCATGATTTCCAAGGCCGGAACGCGTTTGCCGTCGACAGACGGAATCAATCGTTGTGAGATGATCGCCCGCAGATTCAAGGACAACTGTAAATAAATCTGAGCATGGCGCTCGACGGGGAAGAAGTTCATGATGCGTTCGATCGCCTGGTTTGCGTTGTTGGAGTGCAGCGTTCCGATGCACAGGTGACCGGTCTCGGCAAAGGTAATCGCCGCTTCCATGGTCTCCGTATCGCGCACCTCACCGATCAGAATCACGTCAGGAGCTTGGCGGAGCGTATTCTTCAGCGCGTTTTGGAAGGTCAGGGTATCGAATCCGACTTCGCGCTGTGTGATGATCGATTTTTTGTGCTGATGAACGAACTCGATCGGATCTTCCACGGTAATGATATGGCCTTGGTGGATGGTATTGCGATGGTCGATCATGGCCGCCAACGATGTCGACTTCCCCGAGCCGGTCGCTCCCACCACCAGCACGAGGCCGCGTTTGGTCATTGCGATATCTTTGATGATCGGGGGAAGTTGCAACTGCTCAACGGTCTGAATGTCCGCTTTGATGTGGCGGAAGACCAATCCCACATTGCCCTTTTGCCTGAAGATGTTGACGCGGAACCGACCGAGTTCCTTGTAGTAGAGCGCCAGATTCATCTCCATTTTTTCTTCGAATTCACTCCGCTGTTGACCGCGCATCAAGGCTAACGCCAGTGCTTCGAGCTGCTCGTTGGTGAACGGAGGAGCGTCGGTCGGCTGAGTGGCGCCATGGATGCGGTAGATCGGAGAGGCGTCGACGGTCAAATACAAGTCCGATGCTTCTCGGTCCACCATGACTTTGAGGAGGCTTCGGACATCCATCACATGTGTTCCGTATTGTGTGCCGTTCTAGGCGACACCGGTCATCGGCGCACCGAAAAGATTGGGATTCATGCTGCGGGACTGTGCTTCCGCCTTATGGACGATTCCCCGCGTCGCGAGATCGATCAGTGCCATGTCCATCGTTTGCATGCCGTCTTTTTGGCTGGCCTGCATGATCCCTGGAATTTGATGCAGCTTGGCTTCCCGGATGAGATTGCGCACGGCCGTCGTCGCCACCATGACTTCGAGCGCGGCGACGCGTCCGCCGGTTTTTTTCTTCAGCAACGTTTGAGTGATGACGGCTTCCAACGCCTCCGATAGCTGGGTCCTGATTTGCGCCTGCTGTGCCGGCGGAAATGCGTCGATGATGCGATCGATCGTTTTGGGCGCGCTCGAGGTGTGGAGGGTACCGAAGACCAGGTGTCCGGTTTCTGCGGCGGTCAATGCCAGCTGAATAGTCTCCAAATCCCGCATTTCGCCCACCAGGACGATATCAGGATCCTCGCGAAGCGCCGACTTCAGCGCGTTGGCGAAGGAGAGCGTATGCACACCGAGTTCGCGTTGATTGACCAGGCATTTCTTGGATTTGTGGACGAACTCGATGGGATCCTCGATGGTGATGATGTGACCTTCAAAGGTGTTGTTTAGATAGTCCACCATCGCGGCAAGCGTGGTGGACTTGCCGGATCCCGTCGGTCCCGTCACCAAGATCAATCCTTTTTCCTTATCGCAGAGTTGCCGAAGAATCGGCGGCATGCCGAGTTTTTCCAACGGAAGAATGGTGGTCGGAATATTTCGAAAGACCGCGCCCAATCCTCGCTGTTGCACGAACACGTTGACGCGGAAACGTGCGATATCTCCGAGCTCAAAAGAGAAGTCGCATTCACGCTTCTCTTCGAAGATCTTCCGTTGAACATCGTTCATCATGTCGTAGATGAGAGCGTGTGTTTCGTCTGGAGTGAGAGGAGGATGGTCGAGTTTTTTTAGATCGCCGTGAATACGAATCATGGGAGGTTCACCGGCACTAATATGACAGTCGGAAGCGCCTTCCTTTACTGAGAAGGTCAGCAGCTTGGAAATATCCATCGTCCGTGATCCTCGGTGTTAGAGGTTGTGAGGTGAAAATCTTTTGTGCATCATGCCATAGCAAAGGCTGAAAGCAAGAAAATAGCCGGAAGGCGCTGCAAGACAAGAAAGGCTGAGGTCAAGGTCGAGCAAGACATGAAAGGCTGAGGTTAAGGTCGAGGAAAGGAAGGTTGAGGGGTCACAGTTGGACAAATTTACAGTAAATCAGATGCCAACCTTTCCTCAACCTCAACCTAGACCTCGTCTTCCCTACGGCTAAAGGAGGCCGGTCTCACGACCGGCAAGGTCGAGTGCATGAAGCGCTTCATCGATTTGCTCGGTCGTGTGTTCCGATGTCACAGTGAAGCGTATGCGGCTGGTTCCATCCGGAACGGTCGGCGGGCGAATCGCGGAAGCGTAGATGCCGTGAGTGAGCAGGCGTTCGGCTAATGCGGATGCCGTAGCTGCGTCGCCCACCAGGATCGGCAGAATTGGGCTGACGGTCTGAGTCATCCGAAAACCGAGGTTCTGCATTCCATTGAACAGCTGTTGTCGATTCGACCAGAGCCTCATTCGGCGTTCCGGTTCACGCTGAACGACCGTGATCGCCGCCGAGGCGGCTGCCGCGGTCGCGGGAGGAAGCGCGGTGGTGAAGATGAACGAACGGGTCACGTTCACCAAATACTGAATCAACTCATCGGGTCCGACGATGTAGGCTCCATGACTACCCAGAGCCTTACTGAGCGTTCCCATATGAAAGGGGATCCGCTGCTCCAGATCCAATTGCTCGATCGTTCCACGACCGGTCGGCCCCATGATGCCGGTCCCATGTGCATCATCGACATACAACCTTGCACCATATCGCTCGGCCAGCGATGCTAGGTCCGACAGAGGAGCAAGATCGCCGTCCATGCTGAATAACCCTTCCGTGATGATGAGCGTGGGACGATTCGATCTCCGCCGCCGAAGCAATGACTCCAGATGTGTGCAGTCTCGATGGCGGAATATGCGAACATCGGCACGGCTCAATCGACATCCATCGATGAGACTGGCATGACACAATCGATCCGCTAGGATCAGACCTCCTTGCCCGATGAGATGTGGAATGACGCCGATATTTGCCAAATAACCGGCCCCGAACAGAAGCGCGGCCGCCGTCCCTTTAAAATTCGCAAGGGAGGTTTCGAGTCGCATATGGGGAGGAAGAGTTCCACTGACCAATCGAGAAGCTCCGGACCCAGTCCCATATTGTTCCGTTGCCTGTATCGCGGCATGGACGACTTCAGGATGGGTCGCAAGTCCCAGGTAATCGTTGGAAGACAACTGGATGACCTCGCGTCCCGCATAGCGGATAGTCGGCCCGGTGCCTGATTCCAATGGAGACAGCCGACGCATGAGCGATCGGTCCGTGAGTTCTTTGAGCTTGCTTTGAAACATGCTGATTGAAATTGGCTCTGGAGCTTTGTAGGTCGTGGCCGTGCCACGAATGCGTTCCGGTTGCATTGACAAGGAGAATTCATCCCTAGTATAAAGCAAAGGTTCTGACGCAGATCAACCGTGAAGTGATGATTTCCGATGACTTACCGAATTAAAGTTCCGCCTCGGACGTTGCCGGTGGATGAAGCGCACCTCGTGAGTGGGCTTGAGCACTGGGTGCTCGGTCTGGCGAACTACCGCTGGTCGATTTTGGTGGGGTTCCTGCTTCTTCTTATGATAGGAGGAGGAATCTGGGGAGTCTTCTGGTATGACGCACAAAATGCCGGCAAGGCTCAGGAGCTGGAACGAGAAGCGACGATCCATCTCTTTGCGCGTTCGGCCAATGATCCCCAGAAAGCAGCTACCAACTTGAAGGAAGCGATTGCCCTGTATAAGAGAGTAGTCGATGAATATCCTCGAACTTCGACGGCCCCGCTCGCACAGTTCAGTCTTGGGAATGCCTACCTTCAGTCCAACGACCTCGCCTCAGCGATCGAAGCCTATAACCGGTTTATCTCCACGTATGGGTCTCATGTTTCGCTTCTCGGGCTCGTACAGCAAAAACTGGGTTATGCCTATCTGCTCAAAGGAGATCTGGATCAAGCGGCCAAGGCCTATGCAGCGATTCTCGAGATCCCCGGCGCGATGAACCGGGATTACGCGCTCTTTGAACTTGCCAGATTGGAAGAGAATCGGTCTAAACCCGATGAAGCCTTGAAGCATTATCAGGATCTGATGAAGACTTTCCCCAATTCTCCTCTGACAAGCGAAGCCGCCATGCGGGTGAAGGTGATCGAAGCCAAGAAAGTTCCCGATCCGTCGCCAGCTGCAGCAACTCCTACTCCTTCTTCGAGCCCTTCGAAGCCATCCAAGCCGTAGGTAAACTTCTTTGCCGAGGGAGCAAAGGTCTCACTCTTTCAAGACTGGTGTGCTAACGAGCGATCATGAGGAACTCACCAGCTCTGATGGTAGGGCCGGAAAGGTTGTTGCGGGTTTTGAGGGTCTTAATGGGAATACCGAACCTTCGGGAGATCTTTTCAAGCGTGTCGCCCCCCCGAATCCGGTACCAGCGGGAAGAATCGGTCTTGACCTGCCGAGGCTGCCGAACCTGAGTCTGTATGGTAGGAAACTTGTGGGTTGGAACTCGCCCGATCAATTCTAATACCTTAGAACTCGTACCGACTGGAACCTTCAAATGGTAGACTGTATCGCCGGGAGGCGTTGCATCTCGCCGCAGCTCAGGATTCAGTAACCGAAGCTCGCTGTACGGAATCCCTGTCACATTGGCAATTGCGCGGAAGTGCAAGGGGCGGGTCACGACGACCTCCTCAAATTGATGAAGAGGGACGGGATCTTGATTGAACCCGTATTGGTCGAGATTCTTCGCAATAATGGTCGCAGCCATAATCCGGGGAATGTATTGCTTGGTCTCCAGCCGAATGAGCTTCGTTTTTGAAATTTCCGAGAAGGATTCCGCCTGAGCTTTCTGAAGGGCTCGCAGAACCTTCCCTTCTCCCGCATTGTACGCGGCCATCGCCAAGGGCCACGCGCCGAATAAATCATAGAGATCCCGCAAATACCGCGCCGCGGCGACGGTGGATTTGATCGGGTCACGCCGCTCGTCGACATAATGATCGATCCGCAACCCGTAGAGTTGCCCGGTCCCTTTCATAAACTGCCATGGACCTGTGGCTTTTGCTCGTGAATAGGCATAAGGGTTGAAGCCGCTCTCAACAAGGGAGAGATTCACCAGGTCGCTCGGAAGGTCGAATTCGGCAAAAATATTTTCGACCAGCGGACGATAGCGGCTGAAGCGCAGCAGCCATTGTTCAAACCTGTTTCGAATCGAGGTGTTGAAAAAATGAATATGGCTTTGCACGGTCTGATCGATGACGATGGGAATGTTGTACAGCGGACCTTGAACATCCGCACCCGTCTCCCCAGGAGCGTCCGGAGAGGCATTACCAGATGCCTGTTCAGGTGGCTCTACAATACCGTCCCTCGATGGGAGGTCAGGAGGAGAAACTGTCTGCTCAGGCTCTAACTCAGGTTCCAAGGGGACAAGATTTGAATCAATACCATCATCTTCCGGTGGCGATTTTGTTTCACCGACAGGATTACTTTGTTCACCAGCAGGATTATTCTGGGCCGAACTCTCGAAGGGCGGCAACAGCAGAGCGGCACCGAGTATGGCAGCGATTGTGAACTGGGTCCCCCACAGCTTGGTACACATGGTCATCATGGATCGCCTCGATCGCATCAAAGACTATCGATCCACTCCATACTTGTCAAGGAACAGCGTGAGCTACGGCGCTCATATTGTCGTGCCATGTCGCAGAGAGAACGTGCGCGGAGAAGCTGAAACTAAGGTCCTCATGCATGAAAACCTCCTCGCGAGAGGAAATTCCTGATGCCATCTTCGTTTACGCCGGTCGATTTCTTGACAGCCTCCCGGCGCAAATGATAGCGTACCGCCTCTCCTAGTGATACCCACCAGAATTGCATTGTTAAGGAGGATCGATCAATGTTGAAGCGGTATCTCTTAGCTCCCGGCCCGACACCAGTCCCTCCGGAGGTGTTGCTGTCAATGGCTCGTCCGATGATCCATCATCGCGCGCCTGAGTTCGATCCGATATTTGCGGAGGTCCGCGAAGGACTAAAGTGGCTGTTTCAAACACGGAACGACGTGTTGATGCTGGCTGCATCGGGGACAGGCGGCATGGAAGGCGCCGTTTCAAATTTTTTGTCTCCCGGCGACAAGGCCCTGTATGTCAACGGAGGAAAATTCGGAGAGCGCTGGGGCAAACTCTGTAAAACCTTCGGAGTACAAGCGAACGAGATCAAGGTCGAATGGGGACATGCCGTCAATCCGCAACAGGTCGCTGATGCCCTGAAGAAAGATCCTTCGATCAAAGCGGTGTATGTCCAAGCCAGCGAGACGTCGACAGGTGTCTCGCATGATGTCAAGGCACTCGGTGAGATCGTGAGAGGTTATGACAACACAATTTTAGTGGTCGATGCCATTACGGCGCTCGGTGTATTCGACATCAAGACCGATGCATGGGGTTTGGATGTCGTGATCACCGGCTCTCAGAAGGCCCTGATGCTGCCGCCAGGCATGGCGTTCGTCAGTGTCAGCGACAAAGCCTGGGCCTTGGCCGACAAGGCCAAAAATGCTGCTTTTTATTTCAACTTCAAAAAGGAACGTGAGAACCAAATCAAGAATCAGACCGCGTTCACTCCGACCGTTTCTCTGATTATCGGACTTCAAGAGGTCTTCCGAATGATGAAAGCGGAAGGACTGGAAAAGATGTTTGCACGTCAGGGTCGGCTGGCTCTGGCGATGCGGGAAGGCATCAAGGCCGCTGGAATGGCACTGTTTCCGAAGGAGTCACCCAGTGATGCCTTGACGGCGGTGAGCGCTCCTGATGGGATCGATGGACAGGCGATCTATAAGAATCTCCGTGTGCAATACGGCATGACGGCTGCCGGTGGACAGGATCACCTGAAGGGCAAGATCTTTCGACTCTCTCATATGGGGTACGCGGACTCGTTTGATGTGATCGCCGCCTTGGCAGCGACCGAGATGGTCCTCAAAGGACTCGGTCACCCGGTAAAACTGGGAAGCGGTGTCGGAAAAGCGCAAGAGATCTTAATGGCAAAGTAATCACGGCGAGGATGGATATGGCCGCAGCGGGCATGAAAATTCTGATCAGCGACAGTCTGTCGAAACAGGGTGTCGAGGCGCTTGAGAAGGCGGGATTCACCGTGGTGGTGAAATCCAAAATGCCGAAGGACGAGTTGTTCAAAGAGATCAAGGATGCCGACGGACTGATCGTGCGATCCGGCACCAAGGTAACGGCGGAACTGATCGCTGCAGCGGAGAAACTCAAGGTCGTCGGAAGGGCCGGGTCCGGTTTGGATAATGTCGATACCCCCGCTGCGACCCGTCGCGGCATCGTGGTCATGAACACGCCGGGAGGCAACACCGTCACCACTGCCGAACATACGATGTCGATGATCTGTGCGATGAGTCGGCGCATACCCCAAGCCACCGCCTCGGTGAAGGCAGGCAAATGGGAAAAAGACAAATTCATGGGCGTCGAGCTCTACAACAAGGTACTCGGCATCATCGGCGCCGGACAGATCGGCAGTCACCTGACCAAGATGGCCCAAGGGATCGGCATGAGCGTCGTTGTGTTTGACCCGTACCTTGCACCGGAGCGGGCCGAGCGAATGGGCGTGACGATGCTGGATCTCGAAGGGCTATTCCGTCGAGCGGACGTTATTTCTGTCCATACACCGCTTACGCCGGAGACACGCGGAATCATCAACGCACAGGCCATTGCCAAGATGAAACCCGGCGTGCTCATCGTGAATTGCGCTCGGGGCGGCATCATTCATGAACAAGATTTGTGCGAAGCCTTGAAAACAAAGCGTGTCGCC
Source organism: Nitrospira sp. (assembly GCA_030123625.1). Classification (NCBI taxonomy): domain Bacteria; kingdom Pseudomonadati; phylum Nitrospirota; class Nitrospiria; order Nitrospirales; family Nitrospiraceae; genus Nitrospira; species Nitrospira sp. The sequence goes on along the minus strand of CP126121.1, from coordinate 4,372,525 downwards.
GCCGCGGCATTCGACGTGTTTGAAGATGAGCCGGTCAAGCCGGACAATCCGCTTCTCGCCTTGGATAATTTCATCTGCACTCCGCATATCGGAGCCCAGACGACGGAGGCTCAGGAAAACGTCGCGATCGGAATTGCGGAACAGATTGTCGACTACTTTACGAAGGGAGTGGCCAAGGGCGCCGTCAATATTCCGTCGGTCGCTCCGGAATTATTGCCCCGCTTGCAACCCTTTCTGACGTTGGCCGAGAAGCTCGGTGCATTTCAAACCCAACTCGTTCAAGGGGGAATCGAACGGGTTACGGTGGAATACAGTGGAGAGGTCGCGACGCTCTCAATCGCTCCTTTAACCATCGCCGTCCTTAAGGGCTTGCTCACTCCTATTATGGAGCACCCGGTAAATTATGTGAATGCCCCCATCGTGGCAAAAGAGCGGGGTATTGAAGTCAAAGAAATTAAGAGCACGGATGCGGGGGATTTTACCAGTCTGATTCGGGTTCGAGTCGAAGCCGCCAAGGTATCACACCAAATTGCCGGAACGCTGTATCACAAGAAGGATGCACGCATCACGGAGATCAACCAATTTAAAGTGGAAGTCGTACCGGAAGGGCATATGTTGTTGATCCACAATGTCGATCGTCCAGGTGTCATCGGTATGGTCGGAAAGGTCCTGGGAGATCAAGGAATCAATATCGTGCGGATGCAGTGCGCCCTGGAGAAGCGAGGGGGAGATGCGTTGTTGATCATCGGTTCCGATACGGAATTCCCCTCTGCGGTCTTGGATCAGATCCGTTCCAGCTCGAATATTCTGTCCGTCAAGGTCGCCAACCTTTCGTAACGATTCTCGCGACCAGATTATTATGGCCTCTGCTCCTCCGATGCGTAAGACTTCTTCGGGGCAGGTCCCTCTGCTGCGCGAACACTCACTGGTTCCGGTCGGGATGGCCACCATCCTTCCGGAGGCCGCCCGTCATGTTCGGCATCTGGAAACCGAACTGCTGGCGTATTTCGATCGGTTTGGATACGACGAGATCATCCTTCCGACGTTCGAGTACCTCGATGTATTGGCGCCCGGCCTCGAACCAACGTTGTCGGAGAATTCCTATAAGATCGTAGACCGGACGAGCGGCCGTATTTTGTTGTTGCGTCCGGACGTCACGGCGCAGATTGCCCGCACGGTGGCGATGGGCATGGTGGGCGCACGCTTTCCGCTGCGTTTATCGTACAGGGCGACCGTCTTTCGGTATGAGCCGGAACATGCCGGTCGAGATCGAGAGATCTTTCAAGTAGGCGCCGAGCTGATCGGGGCTGATGATCCGTCCGCCGAT